>CAZSDX010000284.1:0-9049 GCA_964605685.1 uncultured Polyangiaceae bacterium | reverse complement strand
CGCGGGGGGCGGCCGGGGAGGCGAGCTGCTGGCCGCTGAGGCCGGCGCGGGCGAGGGCGGCGGCGATCTCGCGGCGTCCGACGGGGATGTCCAGGTCCTCGGTGCTCCGGCGGAGGGCGGCGGCGAGGGCGGTGGCCGAGGGGAAGCGGTGGTCCGGGAGCTTTTCGAGGCACTGGGAGACGATGCGCTCGATGGGCGAGGGCACCTGGGGGGCGATCCGGAGCAGCGGCGTGGGCGCGCCGTGGCGGATGCGCTGGGTGAACGCCCGGATATCCGGGGCCTCGAAGGGGTGGGCGCCGGACAGCATCCGGTAGAGCAAGACCCCGAGGGAGAACAGGTCGCTCCGGGCGTCGATGGACTCGCCCAGGATCTGCTCCGGGCTCATGTGGGAGGGCGACCCGAAGCCGCTGGTCCCCTCGACGGGCTCGGGGGAGCTGGGTAGGCGCTCGTCCTGGGCCACCTCGAACTCGGAGAGCTTCGCGTCGCCATCGCGGGAGAGGAGCACGTTCTCCGGGCGGAGATCCCGGTGGATGACGCCGCGCTCATGGGCATGCGCCAGGGCGTCCGCCAGGGCGATGCCCACGGAGAGCGCCGCGGCGGTGCCGAGCCCGCCCCTGGCGCGCTCCAGCAGCGCCGCCAGGGTCACCCCCTCCACGTGCTCCAGCACCAGCCACATCCCCTCGTCGCTCCGGACGAAGCTGTGGAGCGTGACGATCCCTCCGTGGCTGAGGGTGGCCAGCACGTGGGCCTCGCGCTCCAGCCGGGAGGCCAGGGACGAGGAGGGGGAGATGCTGGAGCGGAGGGCCTTGACGGTCACCGTGCGGCCGAGGGGCTCCTGGGCGGCGCGGTAGCTGATGGTGAGCGGCCCCTGGCCGGTGACCTCCAGGATGCGGCAATCCCCCAGGCGTTCGGGGAGGGGCGCGTTCATCCGGGCAGCAGCAGGCTCTCGCCGGTCATCACCCCGGGGCGCGGCAGCCCGAGGAGCTGGAGCATCGTGGGGGCCACGTCGCAGAGCCGACCGCCCTCCCGTAGCCGGGCGCCGGGGGCCTGCGCGTCGACGTAGACGAAGGGGACCGGGTTGGTGGTGTGGGCGGTGTGGGGGCCTCCGGTGGTGGGGTCACGCATCAGCTCGCAGTTGCCGTGGTCGGCGGTCAGCAGCAGGATGGCATCCCGGGCGCGAGCCGCGTCGACGACGGCGCCGAGCCCCTGGTCGACGGCCTCCAGGGCCCGGATGGCGGCGTCGAGGTTGCCGGTGTGGCCCACCATGTCCGGGTTGGCGAAGTTCACGAGGACGAAGCGGTAGCGGTCGCTCTCGATGGCCTCGACGACGGCGCGGGCGACCGGGGCGGCGCTCATCTCCGGCTTGAGGTCGTAGGTGGGGACCTCCTTGGGCGACGGGATGAGCTTCCGGTCCTCCCCCGGGAAGGGTTCCTCTCGACCCCCGTTGAAGAAGAAGGTGACGTGGGCGAACTTCTCCGTTTCGGCGCAGCGGAACTGGGCCATCCCCGCCCGGGAAACCAGCTCGCCGAACAGCTCGGGGTGCGTGACCGGCGGGAAGGCCACCGGCAGCGGGAGCGCGGCGTCGTAGCGGGTCATGCACACGAAGACGCCGAAGGGGGCGGCCCTGCCCTCGGGCCTGGGGAACTCCTGGAAGTCCGGCTGGGTGAGCGCGCGGGACAGCTCGCGGGCCCGGTCCGGGCGGAAGTTGAAGAAGAGCGCCGCGTCCTTCCCCGGGTCGATCCCTTGATAGCCGCCCACCACCACCGGCTCGAAGAACTCGTCGCTCTTGTCCGCGGCGTAAGAAGCGTCGATGGCCGCGAGCGCGGCGTCGTGGCGCGGGGCGGCAGCGGACACGATGGCGTCGTAAGCCCGCTGGACCCGCTCCCAGCGCTTGTCCCGGTCCATCGCCCAGAAGCGACCGGAGACGGTGCCGATCTCCCCCTTGCCCGCCAGCGCGTCCTCGACGACGGCGACGTACTTCTTGGCGCTGCGGGGCGGCGTGTCCCGCCCGTCGAGGAACGCGTGGAGCACCACCGGCACCCCCTCGGCGTGGGCCACGGCGATCAGGGCGAGCAGGTGCTCCAGGGAGCTATGCACGCCCCCGTCGGACACCAGCCCCAGCAGGTGGAGCCGCCCACCGTGGGCGCGGGCGTGGGCCAGGGCGGCAGCGATCTCCGGGTTCTTGCCGAGGCTGTGGTCGGCGACGGCGCAGTCGATGCGGGAAATATCCATCTGGGCGATGCGGCCCGCGCCGAGGTTGAGGTGACCCACCTCGCTATTGCCCATCAGCCCGTCGGGGAGCCCCACGTCCGGGCCGCTGGCGCCCAGCGAGGTGCGGGGGTAGCGCCCCCATAGCTCCTGGAAGCGGGGCATCTCCGCCAGGGCCACCGCGTTGTCTTCCCGGGCGTCGCGCAGGCCGAAGCCGTCGAGCACCACCAGGATCACGGACCGTTGCTTGCTTGTCATGGGGACTCTCCTTCCTTCTCCTCGGCGCGGGGTTTCCGCCGGACGCGCCCGCGCCGCTCCTCGCCGCCGACGTGGGTCCAGAGCGCCCGGAGCACCTCGTTGACGCCCTCGCCGGTCGCCGCCGACACGAGCAGGAGGGGCTTCCCCTCGGCGGCGAAGCGCTCCTTCAGGTCGGCGAACGCCTCGCGCACCTCGGGGAGATCGGCCTTGGACAGGGCGATGATCTCGGGGCGAGCGGCCAGCTCGGGGTCGAAGGCCTGGAGTTCGTGGCGGAGCGCCAGGTAGTCGGCCCAGGGATCGCGGCCCTCGCCGGGGTCGATGGAGATCAGGTGAAGCAGGGCACGGGTGCGCTCGACATGCTTGAGGAACCGGATGCCGAGGCCGGCCCCCTCGCTGGCGCCGGGGATCAACCCGGGGATGTCGGCGATGACGAAGCTGGCCTCCTCGCCGACCTTCACCACGCCCAGGTGGGGGATCAGCGTGGTGAAGGGGTAATCCGCGATCTTGGGCCGGGCCCGGGAGACCGCCGCGACGAAGGTGCTCTTGCCGGCGTTGGGGAAGCCCAGCAGGCCCACGTCCGCCATGACCTTGAGCTCCAGGCGAAGCTCCCGGAGCTCCCCCGGCTCCCCCGGCTCTGCCTTGCGCGGGGCGCGGTCGTAGGGCGTGGCGAAGTGCATGTTTCCCCGGCCGCCCTTGCCCCCGTGGGCGACGACGACGAGGGCGTCCGCGTCGGTCAGGTCGAAGAGGAGCTCGTCGCTGGTCGCGTCGAACACCTGCGTGCCCTGGGGGACGCGGATCACCAGATCCTTGCCGCCCTTGCCGTAGCAGTCGCTCCCCTGGCCGTGCTCGCCGTTCTCCGCCCGGAGCGTGGCGGCGTACTGGATATCGAGCAGCGTCCCCAGCCCCTCGTCCACCTGGAAGATCACGTCCCCCCCCTTGCCCCCGTCGCCCCCGTTGGGCCCCCCGAAAGGAACGTATTTCTCTCGCCGGAACGAGATCGCCCCGTTGCCGCCGTTGCCAGCGACCACCTTGACCTTGCACGAATCCACGAAGCGCATCGCCCGGCAGGGCCTACCATGGCCCCCCTCGCGGGCGCCACCTCATCCCTTGCCCAGCCTGCGCCGGAGCGCCTCCAGCTCTTCATCGATCTCCCGCTCCTTGCGCCTCGCCTCCTCCTTGCGCCGGATCGCGGCCTCCGCCTCGGCTCGCTCCCGATCCCGCCGCGCCCGCTCCTGCTCTTGCCGGCGGCGGACCTCCTCGGCCCGGGCCTCCTTCTCGGCCCGGGGCTTCTCCTTCTCGTCGCGGGGCTTCTCCTCCGGGTCTTCCAGGCCCAGGCTCCGCGCCAGCCGCTCCTTGGCGCTGGAGAGCTCCTGCTTGGCCTCGGCGATCAGCCGCTCCTTGGCCTCCTCCGCCAGCCTCTCCTTGGCCCGCTCGGCGGCCCGCTGGGTGAGCCCTTCTGCCTCCTGCCTCAGCCGCTGCGCCGCCTCGCCCACCCCGTCCTTCGCCCGGTGGAGCGCGTCCTCGGCCCCCTCGACCAGCCGGTTCAGTAGCTTCTTCATCGCGCCTCCTCGCAGATCCTGGTTTACCCGATGGTGAACAGCCGGAAGAGGGTGTACCCCACCCCCACGGAGCACAGCAGCGCCGCCAGCGCCACCAGCCAGGCGGGCAACCCGCGGCGGGGGGGGGTCCGCTCCGCCATCATCGCCTGGGTCGCCAGCAGCACGACCCCCTGGAGCCGCCGCTGGGCCTCTGGCCCTCGATCCCGGTCGCCGGCCATCCCGCGGTAGCGCGTGGCCGCGTCGCTCAGCGCCCCGGTGCGCTGGCAGTACTCCAGGAAAGCGCCGTGGGCGGAGGTGTCCTCCCAGTGATCCACGACACGCTTCCAGAGCCGTTCCCGCTGCTCGTCGAGGAGGGCCATGAGCACGTCCCTGTCTCATAGCACCCGGCCTCCCCCGCGAGCACCTGGAACTTCCCCGATGCCTGGTTGACGCAACGCCCTCGCGGCGACATGCCCCCGCCATGGATGTACGCTCCCCCCTGGCGTTCCTGGCCGTCGTCGCAGCCGCCCTCGCCCCCGCGCTCGGCTGCTCGAAGGATCCCCCCCCCGAACCCACCTTCCCCGACCCGGCAGAGCGCAAGACCAGCGAGGTCGCCCGGAAGGTGTCCAAAGACACCCCTTCCGGCAACCCGACCAGCCCGGCAGGACGCCCGAAGCGGAAGGTGAGCGCCAGGCCAGTGGCCAGCGTGAAGCCGGCGGAGGACGACCCGCTGCAAGGGCAATGGACGCTGGCAGAGGCGACGAAGGATCTGAAGGGGAGCGGGACGCTGCTGGCGGATCTGGAGATCGAACTGCCCGCGAAGGGCGCCGGAGGCGGGGGCTCCTCCGGGAAGCTGACCTGCGCGCTGTTCGAGGAGAAGACGCCGATCACGGTGGCGAATTTCGTGGGGCTGGCGAGGGGGCTCCGCCCCTGGAAGACGCCGGAGGGCAAGTGGGAGAAGAAGCCGGCCTACGACGGGACGATCTTCCATCGGATCATCAAGGGGTTCATGATCCAGGGGGGCGACGCCCAGGGGACCGGGATGGGAGAGCCCGGGTACGTGATCCCGGACGAGATCTGGGAAGACGCGCTCCACGATCGGGCGGGGCTCCTGTGCATGGCGAACCGGGGTCCGAACACCAACGGGGCCCAGTTCTTCATCACCGACGCGGCGGCGCCGCACCTGGACAACAGCTACACGATCTTCGGCGAGTGCGCGCCGGTGGAGCTGGTGCACCGGGTGGCGTCCACGGAGGTGAAGGGCGAGCGCCCCACCAGCCCGCCCAGGATCAAGAAGGCAACGATCCGGCGAGGAGCGAGCCCGCTGGCGCCAGCCTCGGCGAGCGCCGGGGGCGCCTCGCCGAAGTTTTAAGAGAAGGAAGCCAAGGACGAGCGCCAGGGAAACGCGGCGAAGGGCCGTCGTCCGTGCCTGGCGCTCCGGATCAGGCCTCGGGGGCGAGGCGGCTCACGTTGATCGCCTGGAGCCCCTTGGGGCCCTCCTTGATCTCGAACTCGACGGTCTCGTCCTCGAACAGGCGGCGGCGGCCTTCGCCGTTGATCTGGGAGTAATGCACGAACACGTCGGGGCCATTCTCCTGCTTGATGAACCCCCAGCCCTTCTCGTCGTTGAACCACTTAACTTTGCCGACCGCCATTGGGTACCTCCATACAACACACGACCGCCACCAGAAACCAACGTGGTGGTGGTTGCTTTGCCCCCGGCGAGGGCGGAGCGCGATGCTGCTGCGACTCCGGACCAAGAGGAGCGGCGCCACCCTAGTCGTCGGCGCTTCGGCTGGTCAAGCCCCAGACACCGACGAGGGGCGCACCCGTTCGCAGCGACCGCGAAGAACCATTTGCGGTCCAGGCAGGGAGCGCGAGAAAAAGAGGGGTGCGGGGTTGGCACGCGGGGCGCAACGGGGTAGAGCACCCAGCTCCCACGGGTAGGAAGCCGATGCCCCCCTCCACCAACCCCCCCCCAGCTCCCGCGATCCCAAGGCCCTCAAGATCATGGCGAAGGCCCTCTACCGCCAGCTCCGCGAGAGCGGTTACGACCGGGGCGACGTGCTGAACTTTGCCAGCGAGCTGCTGACCCAGGTCAGCGCCGAGTCCCGGGAGCAACCCTCCCTGAGCGGCGCTCCCTGAGGGGAATCCACATTCTGGCTGCACAGAATTGACAGCCAACCGCCGTGACAGACTAAAGTCTGGGGGGGGTCTCCCGCTGGCCCGCGAGTCCCCCCCAGAGCCGATGTCATTCGCCATCATCATCAGCGAGAAGGGCGGCGCCGAGCGGCGCGAGCTCTTCGACAAGAACGAGGTCGTGGTCGGCCGGCTCCAGGGCAACGACCTGATATTGCAGAAGAGCAACGTGTCCAAGCGGCACGCGAAGCTCATCTTCCACAGCGGTCGCTTCTTCGTCGCCGACATGGAGAGCACCAACGGCACCTACGTCAACGGCCGCCGCATCGGGAAGCCCACCATCGTCCGCGAGGGCGACAAGATCTACGTCGGTGACTTCGTCCTGCGCTGCGAGGCTGGCCCCGGCGCCGTCCTCGCCCCGGAGTCCTCCCCCACCGCCCCGGGCCCCCGCGAGGCCACCGCCGCCGAGCTCGCCCAGATCGCCTCCATCCCCTCCCCGGCCCCGCGCGAGGGCATCAGCCACTACCCCCTGGAGAACGACCCGGACGAGGTCCAGCCCAGGATCTCCATCCCCGCCGCCCCCAAGCTCCCCTCCGGCCTGGCCCGCCCCGGCGGCACCCAGGCCATCGCCTCCCTCGCCAGCCCCGCCGTCCCGCCGGCCCCTCCCCCTGCTCCTCCGCCGCTCCCTCCCCAGGGACCCGCCACCGACCAGGGCAGCGCCGCCATCCACGCCCTCGCCCACGCGGTCGCTGGCACGGCTCCCGCCGCTCCCCCTCGCCCCCAGGCCGTTCGCCCTCCCGCCCCGGCCCGCGATGCTCCCACCAACTCCGCCCTCCGCCTCGCGCTCCTCGCGCTCCTGGATGCCCTCGCGGAGCGGGTCGACCTGGACCCTCTCCGGGCCGGAACCTGGCCCGTGGATGGAGCCCTGGCCCAGCGCATCGAGCAGCACCTCCGGGAGCTGATCCCGCAGCTCCGCCAGGCGGGGGAGTTCTCCGAATCCGTCGACGCGGCGGCCCTGCTCCGCGAGGCCCTGCGGGAGCTGATCGGCCTCGGCCCGCTGGGGGCGCTCCTGGAGGACCCGGAGATCGGCCTGCTCCAGGTCCACCACCCGGACACCATCCTGGTGCAGCGGGGGGCGGGCCCCCTCACCTCCGAGGTGGGGTTCTCCAGCGAGGTGGCGCTGCAGCGGGCCATCGCCCGCCTCTGCTCCCAGGGGGGGCGCCCCATCGAGGCCGGCGAGGCCCTGGTGGAGCGATCTCTGGCGGTGGGGCACCTGCTGGCGATCCTCCCGCCGCTCTCCACCACCGGGAGCATCTTGCTGCTCCGGCGCCCCCGCCCCGAGCCTCCCCTGGAGGATCCGGTGCGGACGGGGGTGGTCTCCCGGGTAGCCTGGACGTTCCTCCAGCAGTGCCTCGGGGCGCGCCTGGGGATCCTGGTCGTCGGGCAGCCCCAGGCCATCGGCTTCTTCTCCTCGCTGCTGTCGCTGCTGCCCGCGGACGAGCGCACAGCGCTGCTGCTCCCGGACGACCTGATGCTCCCGCTGCCTCCTCAGGGCGTCGCGTTCCGGCTGGAGCCAGGGCGCTCCGAGGGGCTGCTGCGCCAGCTCGGGCGCATGGGCTTCGACCGCTTCCTGACGACCTGCGACGCCGCCGACGCGGCGCTCCTCGACATGCTCTCGCTGCGCACCGCCGCGCCCCTGGTCTTCGCCAGCGGATCGGGGGCCAGGCAGGCCCTGGCGCGCCTGGTCTCCCAGGGCTGCGCCAGCCGCGCCGGGCTCCTCCCTCCCGTGGCCCGCGAGTGGGTCGCCTCCTGCTTCGACCTGGTCGTGGAGGTCACCCGCCTGCGGGACGGACGCCTCCGGGTCGCCCGCATCGCCGAGGTGAACGGCGTGGAAGGCGACCGGGTGGCGCTCCACGACCTCTTCCGGGCCGTTGTGGATCGGGGCGGCAGCGGCGACAGCCACCTGGCCCCCAGCAACCCGCCCCTCCAGCTCCTCGACGAGCTACGCCTCCGGGGCTTCCCCGTCGATCCGGCCATCTTCGAGCGCGCCGGCGGGCGCTGACCCGCGGCTACAGCCGGGTGCGGTAGAGCAGCGAGATCCCCAGCTCAAGGCTGTAACTGGAGCCGGAGACCGTGGTGCAGTCGTGGGTGGCCCCGCAAGTCGGCCCCTCCGGCAGGAACCAGAGCATCTGGGAGGTCCATCCCCCCACCGCCCAGGAGGGATTCAGCGACCACTCGACCCCGGCGCCCGCCCCGACCATCGGCCCCTGGGTCGCCAGGATCGTGCTCCGGGGGTTGATGATGGCGGTCCCCTTGTCCTTCAGGTCGTAGCGATCGGAGACCACGATCAGCCCCCCGGTCGCCCCGACCCAGCCCTCGAAGCCCTCCTGGCGCACCAGGTAGTAGCGCCACTGTCCGCTCAGGATCAGGTAATTTCTGCTGTGCGTCCGCTCGATGACCCCCGCCTGTCCGTCGATGTTCGCCTCGTCCACCAGCGGCCGGAACCCCAGCGAGACCCCGGCTCCAGCGGCGAACCTCGGGCTCCACCGCAGCGCGTAGCGCAGCGACCCCAGCAGCGTGTAGTCCGAATTGGCGCACTCGATCTCCGTCGGGAGGCAGAGCTGCTTGTAGGGCAGCGAGAGCCCTCCCAGCCCGATCTCCACCATGGCGTGGGCGCGATCCGAGATCTCTTCCCGGTGCATCGGGGGCGTCTCCCCCTCGGCCCACGCGGGCGAGGCCACGAGCCACACCGCCACCCCCCACGCGAGCCGTTGGCCGTTCACAGCCAGCCCTTGTCGCCCTTGTCGCCCTTGTCGCCCTTGTCGCCCTTGTCGCCCTTGTCCACCGGCGCGGCGGTCCTGGTGGCCGGCGGAGGCGTAGGCCCCGCGGCCCCCGGGCGCGGCCCC
>CAZSDX010000283.1:0-9055 GCA_964605685.1 uncultured Polyangiaceae bacterium | reverse complement strand
GAGCGGGCGGGGATGCCGGAGCGGGCGGGGACGCCGGAGCGGGCGGCGACGCCGGGGCGGCGGGCGCGGGGGGGGCTCCTTTGTGCGGCGAGGCGACCGGGGACGGGACGCTGACGGGGAGCAAGACCAAGGAGGTCGCCGTGGGGGGAGCGCAGTTCACGTCGCCCTTCGACGCGGCGCCGGGGCCCGACGGGTGCGTGATCTATTTCACGGCGGTGGACCCGGCGACCGGCGGCGGCGCGGTGTTCTCGGTGAACAAGGACGGCACGGGGCTGACGCGGCTCGACCAGGGAGGCGTCCTGGTGGCGCCGGTGGGGATCGCGGTCAGCTCCGACGGGGGGACGCTCTACGTGGCGGACGTGGGCTACTCGGAGGCCAGCGCCGACGCGGGGGCGATCCTTGCGCTGAGCGCGGGGGGAGGCGTACCGAGCGTGTCCATCGCCGGGAGGCTGGCGCGTTCGATCACGCTGGTGAAGGAGAACGACGCGGATCAGCTCTACTTCGGGGGCACCGGTCCTTCCGGTGAGCCCACGCTGTACAAGGCCGCGCCGGGGGGGGCTCCCTCGGCGGTGGTCGCGGGCGGGGGGATCGTCGAGCCGGGCGGGATCGCCTCGGATGGATCCCAGGTATTCCTGGTGTCGTCGACCTCGGCGTCGGCGTCGGGTGTGCTCTTGCAGGTGGCGAACGGCGCGGCGACGAGCGTCGTGGGCGGGCTGAAGGTGGGGCTCAACGGCGGCGCGGCGCTGGCCGGGGATGCCTCGTCGGTGCTGGTGGCGGCCCGGGAGCCGGCGACGGGTTCCTCCGCCATCGCGCGGGTGGTGCTCGCCGACAAGTCCGTGGCGTACACGGTCATCGGGAGCGGTCAGGTCGAGCCATCGGGGCTGCACCGGGCGCTGAACGCGGAGGTGTACGCCTTCGTGGACGGGCTCGGGGCCAGCGGCTCCGGGGCGGTGTGGGTGGCGGAGAAGTGACGGGAGAGAGGAAGATCATGCGAAAGGTAATTGCATCGTTCAGCGCAGCGCTCATGGTCCTCGGTTTCAGCGGCCTGTCGGCGGCATCGAGCCACCGGGAGGCCCCGGCGATCTCTCAGGATCCCGTCGCGGATAGCACCGACCTCTGGGCCTGGCACACCGGCAACGCCACCACGGGGAAGCTCCACGTGGTGATGGCCTACAACCCGATGGAGGAGCCCTCGGGGGGCCCCAACTTCCACTCCTTCGGCGACGACGTGCTCTACGAGCTACACATCGCCCGTGGCAGCGAGAGCCTCGAGGACGTGGTGACCTACCAGTTCCGCTTCACCACCTCGAAGATCGCGACGGTGGACGTGGCCGATCTGAAGGCGCCCCCCGGCGGAGGCAAGGAGTTCTTCTCCCAGCTCTCCGGGCAGAAGCAGACCTTCTCCGTCACCGAGGTCAAGAACGGCAACGCCACGGTGATCGCGGAGAACGTCGAGGTGGCGCCGCCCAACATCGGCCCCCGCACCAACACGGTGGCCTACGGGCTCGCCGCGGACACGAAGGCGGCCTACGAGGCCCTGGCGCTCGGCAAGGCCAAGGCGACCACCAACGGCGGCCAGGTCTGGGCAGGCCCCCGGGATGACGGCTTCTACGTCGACCTCGGCGGCTTCTTCGACCTGGCCAACCTGCGCCCCAAGGGCACCGCCCAGGACGGCGTCGCTGGCTACAACTGCCACGCCATCGCCATCGAGATCCCTGCCTCCACCCTCCCCACGGTGGCCGGCAGCGACCCCTTCAAGGATCGCCTCGGCGTGTGGACCTCCGCCAGCCGCCGCAAGATGACCGTCCTGCGCAACGACGGCTCCAGGCAGGGCTTCGGCCCCTGGGTCCAGGTATCTCGCCTCGGCCTGCCCCTGATCAACGAGGTCATCATCGGCCTGCAGGACAAGGATAAGTTCAGCCGGACCCACCCCAAGGACGACGTGGCGAACTTCGCCCCCTACATCCTCAACCCGGTGGCGGTCCGCGACGCCGAGGCGGTCGGGATCTACAACGCGCTCGGTGTCCCCCAGGCCACCGTCGACGCCCTCAAGACGGATCGCCTCGACATCGTCCTGGCGATGAACGTGCTGTCGGACACCTTCCCGCTCGGCGCCACCGGCGACGTGCTCCGCGTCGACTTCGGCTCCGCCACCGGCTTCCCCAACGGACGCGCGCTGGGGCCCGCCATCACCGGCGCCCCCAACAAGGAGTTCGACGTCACCGACGTGCTGGCCACCATCGTCCTCGCTGGCCTCGCCAACTTCGCTGACCCCGCTGGGCTCAAGATCAGCGACGGCGTCGACCACAACGACGCCAACTACACCAACACCTTCCCGTACCTGCCCACCCCCTGGACGGGCTACGACGAAGGGCACGGCAAGCCCACCCCCTGAACACCCACCTCCTTGTTCTTCCCTTGCGGCGTGCGACCCCTCGCGCGCCGCTCGCCTTTGTCGCCATGCGCCCCTGGCTCCTCTCCTCGCTGCTGCTCCTCGTCGCCTGCGAAAAAAAGCCGCCTCCTTCCCCGGTGAGCGCCGCTCCCTCGGCCTCCACCAGCGCGCAGGCCAGCGCCCCCTCGCCGCGCCTCCGCCTGGCCTTCCAGCAGCCCTCGGGGGGCGACCCGGTGGACCCGCAGATCGAGCAGGGGCAGCAGGTGCTCCGGCGCCTCCCCGGCAAGCTGGAGAGCTGGATCCTCCTCGGCCGCCTCTGGATCCAGAAGGCCCGCGAGAGCGCGGACCCGGGCTACTACCTCAACGCCGACGCCTGCGCCCAGGAGGCCCTGCAGATCGACCCCTCGACCCCCCTGGCCTTCGGGCTCCAGGCGCAGGTCGCCCTCAACGCGCACCGCTTCTCGGACGCCCTCGACCTGGCCCAGCGCGCCCTGGTCGGCTCCCCCGACGATCTGATCGCCCTCGGCATCAGGAGCGACGCTCTCCTGGAGCTGGGCCGCTTCGAGGAGGCCGCCGCCGCTGCCCAGCGCATGATGGACCTCAAGCCCAACCTGGCCTCCTACACCCGCGCCTCCTACTTCCGGTGGCTCCAGGGCGATCTGGTCGGGGCCAAGGAGGCCGCCTGGAAGGCCGCCCAGTCCGGGCGCTCCTCCAGGGACCCGGAGCCTCACGCCTGGGCGCTCGTCCAGGCCGCCATGCTCTTCTGGCACCAGGGCGACTACGAGGGGGCCCTCGCCGGCTTCGAGCGGGCCCTGGCGGAGCTGGCGGGGTATCCGCCCGCGCTCGCCGGGAAAGGGCGCGCCCTGCTCTCTCTCCGGAAGCCCAGGGAGGCCATCCCCCCCCTGGAGGCCTCCTACAAGAAGAACCCCCTCGTCGAGACCGCGTGGCTCCTCGGGGACGCTCGCCAGGCCGCCGGCGACGAGGCCGGAGCCCAGGAAGCCTACCGCTGGGTCACCGAGCGAGGCAGGCTCCAGGACCCGCGCACCCTGGCCCTCTTCCTCGCCACCCGCCGCCTCGACCTCGACGGCGCGCTGCGAATGGCCCAGCATGAGCGGGAAAAACGAGGAGATATCTACACGGAAGACGCGCTGGGGTGGGCCCTCCTACGGGCTGGAAGGGCCGCGGAGGCTCGCCCTCACCTCGAACGCGCCGTGCGCCTCGGTACCCCGGACGCCTCCTTGCTCTTTCACCGCGGCGTCCTGGAGATCACGCAAAATAACCGAAAAGAAGGGGAAAAATGGCTCAAGAAGGCCATCCAGACAAACCCTCGTTTCGACCTGACCGGGGCCGCCGAGGCCGAGGCGCTCCTCAAGGAATTGCGGTGACCCCCGCCAAGCGCGCTGCCCGGGGCGCCGCGCTGCTGGTCGCGCTGACCGGGGCCGCCGCCGAGGCTCACCAGGCAGGGCTCTCCCGGGGGACGTACCGGGTCGAGCAGGCCCGTGTGGTGTCCGAAATGACCTTCCAGAACGGGGAGCTGGCGGCGGCGGTACCGGGGGCCGACGCGAACCGGGACGGGGCGCTCTCCGAGGAGGAGCTGAAGGCGGGGCACCCGCAGATCGAGGCGCTGGTGGTGGGGCGCCTGGAGGTGCGCGGCGACGAGCGGGTGTGCCCCGGGGTGCTCACCTCGGTGCGGCTCGTCGAGGGGGACGGCGTCGAGGTGCGCGCGCGCCACGACTGCGGCGCGGAGCCCCGGTCCTGGTCGGTGGATCTGGGCTACCTGGAGCGGCTCTCCCGCGGGCACCGCCAGCTCTCCTCCCTCGAAGCGGGGAAGGAGTCCGTCGACGCCGTCGCCTACGCGGGGAAGCAGGCGCTGCGGTTGACCCCCGGCGCCGCCCCGGCGGCGAGCGCGCCCGCGGCGTCCGGGGGCGAGGCGAGGCCCACGACGGGGCCAGGGGCGCTCTTCTTGCTCGGCGTCGAGCACATCCTGACGGGGTACGATCATCTGCTCTTCCTGCTGGGGTTGGTGCTGGTCGGTGGGCGCCTCCGCTCGCTGGTGGCGGTGGTGACGGCCTTCACCGTGGCCCACTCGATCACCCTGGCGCTGGCGGCCTTTGGGCTTTGGTCGCCGGCGGCGCGGCTGGTCGAGCCGGCCATCGCGCTCTCCATCGCCTACGTGGGCGTGGAGAATTTTTTCGTCAAGGACGCGGAGGGGCGCTGGCGGATCACCTTTCCCTTCGGCTTGATCCACGGGTTCGGCTTCGCCGGGGCGCTGGCGGAGATCCAGCTCCCCCGGGCGCAGGTGGCCCCGGCGCTGCTGCTGTTCAACCTGGGGGTCGAGGCGGGGCAGCTCGCGGCGATGGCGCCGATGCTGGGGGCCCTCGCGCTGCTGCGCCGGAGCGAGTGGTTCCTCCGTCGCGGGGTCCGGCTGCTCAGCGCGGGGATCGTGGCCGCGGGGCTGGCCTGGTTCGTGGTACGGGTGCGCGGAGGTTTATCCATGACGATCCTCCGAGGCGTTGCCTTGAGCTTGCTGGTGCTGCTCCCCTTGCTACCGGCCTGTACCTGCCAGTCCCCCGCCGCCGGGACCGCGGGCGCGACTCCGTCTTCCTCGACCCCGGCCTCCGGTAGCGCCGAGATCCCGGCCCGCGATCCCGAGGTGACGCCGGTCTACCCGCCCCTGGGCGGCCCTCCTCACCCGCTGGCGGCCCGGCTGTGCGACGCGCTCCACGGCCTTCCTCGGCGGAGAAAGGCCGAGTGCTGCGCGAGCCCCCCGGCGACCAGCGTCGAGGCCGAGTGCCTCCGCAACCTCTCCGGCGCGCTCTCTTCGGGGGCCGTGGTCCTCGACGAGCAGGATCTCGCCCGCTGCGAGGAGGCGAGCAAGCAGAGCCTGGCGAGCTGCGACTGGGTGCTGCCGTTCACGGCCCCTCCGGTGCCGGAGGCATGCCTGGGCCTGCTCAAGGGGACCCGGAAGGCCGGCGCCGTTTGCCGATCTTCCCTGGAGTGCGAGGGAGAGCTCAATTGTTCGGGGGTCGGGCCGACCTCGGCAGGGCGCTGCCTCGCCGCCCGGGAGTCGGGCCCTTGTGCGTTCCAGGTCGACGCCCTCGCGGGCTACACCCGGCAGAGCGACGCCGCGAGGCGGCACCCGCAGTGCAAGGGCTACTGCGACCGACGGCGCTGCGCGCCGCTGCTCAAGGAGGGCGACGCTTGCACCAGCCACGACGGCTGCGGCCCGGGTCACCACTGCGGCGACGGACGCTGCAGGAAGGGCGAGCACGGCAAGGAGGGGGAGCCGTGCCTCGGGACGCGCTGCGCTCCGGGGCTCCGGTGCGACCGGGGGCGGTGCGTGGCACCAGGGAAGGAAGGCGATCCTTGCGAGCGCCACGAGCAGTGCCGGGGCTCCTGCGTGAAGAGGCCCGGAGATGGCCCTGACGCGGGCAAGGGGACCTGCTCCGCGAGCTGCTCGGTCGCTCTCCCTCCTCGCGCTCCGGCGAGCGTCGCGCCGTCTCCGTGAACCTCAGCGCTTCCTCGGTTTTGCCTTGAGGAAGCCGCGCTCCCGCATCAGGGCGCTGGTGTCCACGTCCCTGCCGCGGAAGGCCCGGTAGCCCTCCGCGGGGTCCACGGTGTCGCCCACGGAGAAGACGTGGCGCCGCAGCCGCTCGGCCACCGCCGCGTCGTAGGGGCCCTTGCCCTCCAGGAAGGCGTTGAAGGCGTCGGCCTTCAGCGTGTCGGACCACAGGTAGCTGTAGTAGCCAGCGGAGTAGCTGTCGCTGGCGAAGACGTGGCTGAACTGGGGGGTGCGGTGCCGCATGACGATCTCCGCGGGCATGCCCAGCTCCTTGAGGGTGTCGCGCTCGAAGGCGTCCGGATCGATGGGGGTCGCGCCGGCCAGGTGCAGCTTCATGTCGATGAGGGCGGCGCTCAGGTACTCGACGGTCTGGAAGCCCTGGTTGAAGGTGGACGCCTTCTCGATGCGCTCGGCCAGCTCCCGGGGCATCGGGGCGCCGGTCCTGTGGTGGAGCGCGAAGCGGCCCAGCACCTCCGGCGTCGGGAGCCACATCTCTAGGAGCTGCGACGGGAACTCCACGTAGTCCCGGGCCACCCTGGTGCCGGCGAGGCTGGGGTAGGTCACGCTCGACGCGAGCCCGTGGAGCGCGTGGCCAAACTCGTGGAAAAGCGTCTCGGCGTCGCTCCAGCTCAGCAGCACCGGCTCGCCCTCCTTCCCCCGGGTGAAGTTGGAGTTGTTGCTCACGATGGTCGTGACCTCGCCCCGGAACCGCTCCTGCGCCCGGTAGGCGTTCATCCAGGCCCCGGAGCGCTTCCCGGGGCGGGCGTAGGGGTCGAAGTACCAGAGCCCGACGTGCTTGCCGCTTGCCTTGTCCTTCACCTCCCAGACCCGCACGTCCGGGTGGTACACCGGGACCCCGGCGGTCGGCTCGAAGGTGAAGCCAAAAAGCTCCCCGGCGACCCAGAACATCCCTTCCCGCAGCTTCTCAAGCTGGAGGTACCCCTTCACCTCCGCCTCGTCGATGTCGTACTTCGCCTTGCGGACCTTCTCCGCGTAGTAGCGGTAATCCCACGGCGCGATCTTTCGCCTCGCCTTGCCCTTGCTGGCGAGGGCCTGCATGTCCGCCACCTCCTCCCGCACCCGGGCCACCGCGGGCTTCCAGACCTCCTCCATGAGCTTCACGGCCCGCTCCGGGGTCCTGGCCATGGTGTTCTCCAGGCGCCAGTGGGCGTGGGTCGGGTAGCCGAGCAGCCTGGCCCGCTCCGCCCGCAGCGCCAGGATCTCCGTGATGATCTTGTTGTTGTCCCGCTCGTCCCCGTTGTCTCCTCGGTTGACGTAGCGCATCCAGATCTCCTCCCGGAGGTCGTCCCGGGTCGCGTAGGTCAGGAAGGGCTCCATCACCGAGCGCGTGTTCGGAAACGCCCACTTCCCCTTCTCCCCCCGGGCCTCCGCCGCCGCCGCCGCCCCGGAGCGCACCGACTCCGGGAGCCCCTCCAGCTCCTCCTCCTTCGCCAGGATCAGCGCCGTCTCCTCGTCCCCCAGCACGTTCTGGCTGAACCGGGTGAACAGCGAGGCGAGCCGCTGGTTGATCTCCCCCACCCTCGCCTTCCCCTTCCCGTCCAGCTTCGCCCCGGACCGGACGAAATGTGTGTATTTTTTCCATACAAGCCGCCGCTGCTCCGGGGAGAGCTTCTCGGTGTCCAGAGACCGGTAGACCGCCTCGATTCTCCGGAAGAGGGCCTCGTTCTGGGTGATCTGATCCCCGAAGGCGGCGAGCTTCGGCGCCATCTCCTGCTCGACGGCCTTGAACTCGGGGCTGTTCATCGACGACGACCAGACGCCGTAGACGGTCTCCACCGCGGCGAAGGTGCGGCCCGCGTCCTCCAGGGCGGCGATGGTGTTCTCGAAGGTCGGGGGGCTGGCGTCGCCCGCGATGGCGGCGACCTCGCGGAGCTCCGCCTCCATGGCCGCCTCCAGCGCCGGCTTGAAATCGGCCACCTTGACCCGATCGAAGGGAGGCACCCCGCCGTGGGGGCCCGCCCACTTCAGGAGCAAGGGGTTCTCCGCCGCGGGCGCGGCGGAGGCGGACGCAGGCGCGCTGGCGGACGCGCCGGGCGGCTCCGGCAAGGGAGGGGCGCTCTGCACCGAGGCGAGGTTCCCCGCGCAGGCCAGGACGAGCGCGGGGCACAGGGCGAGGAAGGGGAGGCGACGCATGCTCCCCGCATACCCCTGTCCCGCCCGGGGAAGAACGCCTTCCGAGCGCCGAGGGGCGGACCCTCAGCCCGCGACCCCGGAGGCGCGGCGGAGCAGGCGAGCCCACCAGGGCTCCTCGTCCACGCGCTCGTCACGCCCGGCGATGCGCCGCAGCATCCCGGAGGGCGCCACCACGGAGAAGACCGGGGAGCGGCCGAGCCCGGCGCAGATGGCTTCCATGGTCTCCTCGTCCTCGCGGGAGAAGGCCAGGGGGCCGACCGGGTGGCTGTGGGCGATCTCCGCGAGGTGCTCGCGGCGCTCCCAGATGGCCTTCCAGCGGGCGCGGCTGTCGGGGAGCGCCACCGGGCTGGCGGAAGCATCCGACCAGAGGATTCTCCCCTCGCCGTCGATCAGAAAGAGCACCTCGACCTTGCGCATGCGGCCCTCGTCATCCGTGGCGGGTGATCACCAGCCGGTGGGTGTCGACGCCCTCGCGGATCACCGACGGGAGGCTGTCGAGGGTGACCATGCGGTCGGCCCCGGCGAGGCAGATCCCGGCGTCGAGCACCTGGAGGGTGATCGGGTGGACCACGGTGATGAAGCGGTGGTTGAGGAAACGGTAGCGGACCTCCAGGCGTTCCGGGTCCAGGAGGCGCGTGGCGGTGGGACGGGCGCCGGCGGCCTCCAGGGCGGCCTCGGCCCGCTCCGGGGCGTTGTCCAGCGTGGCGGCCATCTGCCCTGGCCTCCCGCCGCGGGCCAGCTCGTGGACCCGCTGCTGCCGCACGCGCTGGTACAGATGCCTGCCGAGCACCTGTCGTTGCCGGTCAGCCATCACCCGAAGGTGCGTGCATTGGCTGCGGCATTGTCGGCTGATCCGGCAGACCGCAGCACCATCAGCCAGTGGGCCGTGCGCCTGGCCCTGGCCGCATTGCCCGAGGCCGTGCAACAGACCTCGGCCGACACCGCCG
>CAZSDX010000282.1:0-9106 GCA_964605685.1 uncultured Polyangiaceae bacterium | reverse complement strand
CCAGGGGGCAGGCGGCAGCGGCGGGGGCGTCGGCGGCGACGGCGGCAGCGGCGGCTCGGCGCAGGGCGGCGCTGGCCAGGGCGGCGGCGAGGATCCCGGGGCCATCGTGGAGGTCTCCTTCGCGTCGAAGGTCGGCGTCCTGCTGGACGAGCTGACCGGGGACGCCCGGGAGCGGGCCGCCAAGGAGGCGCTGGAGCGCCCCGCCACCTTCTGGCAAGAGCTGGCGGCGCGGCAGGTGGAGACGGCAACCTACCGGCTGATCTACCGCAACTATTACTACGAAGAGGAGCGCTGGCAGCTCCCGCTCCCCCCGCGGGAGCTATGGAAGATCGAGGCCGGGAAGCCCGTCCGGGAGCAGATCGAGGGGCATGACTACGTGGTGGCCCCGGTGACCTTTGCGAGCGCGCTGCTGACGCCGTTCTCCTCCCCGGGGATCGCGGACCCGGCGCTGGCCGCCGTGGGAGGCGAGGTCACCGAGAGCTTCGTGCTCCCGGTGGACCCGGAGCTCCTCCTGGAGCGCACCGGCATGGCCTGCATGAACGAGTCCTACTTCCCCCCGAACAGCGTGGACACGGAGAACGCCCGCTCCTTCTTCGACGACACCTGCACCGCCGACAGCGTCGGCCTCGAAGGCTGCCACGCCCAGGAGCCTTACCCCACCGAGTCCTGTGTCGAGGCGGTGCAGGCGCACGTCGGCTCCGTCGCCGTGGATATCCTCTTCCGGCGCATCCCCTGGGATCCTGCCCGCGCCGACGCGATCCGCATCGGCAAGCAGCGTGAGGGGGGCGCCCAGCTCCGGGTCCGGGCCGAGGGGCTGGAGGATCGCCGGGTCGTCTGGCGCTACTTCCCCGAGTTCAGCTGCGCCATCGCAGAGGGGTGCGTGGGCGGCAGCGGATGGCGCCGCCTGCTCCAGTTCACCGCCACCGTCGAGAACACCGGCGACGCCCCTGTTTTCCTCGGCGACGTGGGCCCCGACAGCCCCCCCGTGAAGAACAACATGGTCTCCCTGAGCCCGTGCCACGACCACATGCACTTCAACCACTACGGCCGCTTCACCTTCGGCGCCGGCGACAAGCAGCTCGGCTCCAAGCGCGCCTTCTGCGTCGAGAGCACCTCCCGCTACTTCAACAACGAACAGACCCCCCTGGAACACCCCTACAGCTGCACCTTCCAGGGCACCCAGATCGGCTGGGGCGACGACTACATCGCCGGCCTGGATTGCCAGTGGGTCGACGTGACCCCCATCCCGGGAGGTACCACCGGTCAGCTCTCCTTCGAGGCCAACCCGGACCAGTTCCTCTGCGAGGGCAAGCTCCTCCTCGACGACGAAGGAAACCCCCAGTTCGAGCCCACCTCCTTCACCAACGAGCTGGGTCAGATCGAGAGCCGCCACCGCTGCGAACCCTTCCCCGACGCCAAGGACGACAACGCCGCCTCCACCCAGGTGACCCTCCCCGAGGAAGGCGGCATGGTCACCGAACCCTGCAACCGCTGGCTCCTGGGCCACAAGCGCAACTGCGGCTTTGTCCGGGTCAGCTCCCTCCTCTCCTGCGCCGCGGGCAAGCCCGCCAAGGTCACCTGCACCCGCTCCGGCTCCGATAAACCCGCCGCCGTCCGCGTCTGCGAGGCCAGCAGCGAGCACGGGGTGCTCCCCTGCGTTTTCCGCGATGCGCTGGCGAGCGGTGTCCAGGATGACACCACGCTGGAGCTGGACCTCCCCTGCCCTGCGCCCCGGGGCGGCACGGAGGCCGGAGGGCTGGTGGGGGTCTACGCGGCACCGCTCCTGCCAGGGGAAGAGATCGGACAGATCACCTGCGAGGTGAAGTGAGCCTCGACGGGCTCAAGCGGGCGCTGCGGCGGGGTCTCCTCGGGGCGGTCGCGCTGGTGGCGCTCAAGGGGGCCTGGTTCGCCTCGCAGCGGGCCGAGGTCGATGACGAGAGACCGGATCTGGTGGCCCGCCGCGCCTACCTGGTCGAGCGGGTCACCGCGCTGGAGTTCGGCCCGCGCTCGTTCCCGGAGGCGCTGGGCGATCCGTTCCGGGGCGAGTGGGCCATCGTGTCGCTGTCGATGGCGGCGCTGGCGCTGGGCGGGATGGCGCGGCAATTCCCCGGGGAGGTCGCCACCACGGAGAGTGATCTGCAGAAGATCGCCGACCGCGCGCTGACCAGCGACCTGGCGGAGTTCGACACCCGGAAATGGAACGAGGCGGCCCTGGACACCCTGGCCTCCGAGCACGGACACGTCGGTTACCTGGGCCACCTGGCGCTGATCCTGGCGGTCGACGAGCTGACCTTCCCGAAGGGTCCCCACCGGGAGCTGCTGGGCCGCGTCGCGCCGGCGCTGGCCCGCAAGGTGGCCCGGGGCGCCTGCGGCCTGGCGGAGACCTACCCGGGGGAGGTGTACATCCCGGACAACGCGGTGGCCCTCGCCGCCCTGGCCCTGGCGGAGCGCGCCGGCGTCGCCCCCGCGGACCCCACCCTCTCCGCCCGCGCCTTGCTGGAGAAGATCCACCAGCGCCACGCCGACCCCCCCACGGGCCTCTTGCCCTTCCGGATCGGGCCGGGGTGCGCCGCCGAGGGAGGGCTCCGTGCCTCGGGGGCCTCCTGGAGCCTGCTCTACCTGGCCCACGTCGACGAGGCGTACGCGCTCCGGGGCTACGAGGCGCTGCGAACGACCTTCGTGGACGCACCGATCCCGGGGGTGCTCGCCGTGCGGGAGTGGCCCCGCGGGGTGGAGCGCGGCGGCGACGTGGATTCGGGCCCCCTGCTCCTCGGGTTGAGCCCGGCAGCGACCGGCTTCACCGTGGCGCTGGCCCGCCGCGCCGACGACCGGGCGACGCTCCGGGGTTTCCTGGATACCGCCGAGCTGGCGGGGTTTTCCGTGTCCTGGCGCGGTCGCCGCGGCTACCTGCTGGCGCCGCTGGTGGGCGACGCGATCCTGCTGGCGGCCCGCGCTCCGCTCCGGGCGCCGGGGCCGTGAGGTCGGCGCGGCGCCGGGGAAGGAAATGGCTCCCCGGGGGGTTCCTCTGCTACCTTGATCCTGCCATGACCTCCCCCCGGCACCTCCCCCCGCTCCTGCTGGCCGCGGTCGCCTTGGCGCTCCCGGCGTGGCCCACCGGGGCCCGCGCCGACATCTACAAGTACGTGGACAAGGATGGCGTCGTCCACTTCAGCAACCAGCCGGGCGCCAAGGGGCAGGGAGGGCAGGTCTACCTCAAGACCCGCGAGAAGAAGAAGGGCCGGGAGGGCATCGCCCCCTTCGCCCCCAGCGACGTCTCCCCGGAGCGCTTCTCCCGCTACGACGACGCGATCCGCCAGGCAGCCACCCTCTACCAGATCCCCGAGGCGCTAGTCCGTGCCGTCATCCTGGTCGAGAGCAACTTCGACCCGCGCTCCGTCTCCCATGCCGGCGCCCAGGGGTTGATGCAGCTCATGCCCGCCACCGCCGCTCGTATGGAAGTCCGCGACAGCTTCGACCCGCGGGAGAACATCTTCGGCGGGGTGCGCTACCTGCGCATCCTGGCCAACCTGTTCAACGGCGACCTGGAGCTGACCATCGCAGGCTACAACGCCGGCGAGGGCGCGGTGATGCGCCACGGGGGCATCCCGCCCTACGAGGAGACGCAGGACTACGTGGTCAAGGTACTGACCCACTACCGCCGCTTCGCCGCCGCCCAGGCGACCGTCGCCCCCTGAGCGTGGAGGCTCACCCCAGGCGCAGGCGAGCGTCCGATCGTCTGGCGCAGCTATACCGCGCCAACCACACCGTTGAAGTTTTTCTGGAACGTCCGCGGGGGTAGGGGCGCAACCATCTCCGGGAGGTGGATGCGCAGATCGTCACCGATGCGGGTCGCGATCTGCTCCAGCCTGGATTCTGCCCGCGCTGCCAGCGCCAGCTTCGGGTGACAGAGCACCCCTAGAACCCCCGTATCCAGCAGGAGGTTCACGTGCTCGGTTCTTCCAGCGATAGCGCCTCGATGTCCGCCGGAGACCAGTCCGGTTCCGCGGGATCGGGAACCTCCGTAGCGCGATGCCAGGCATAGCTGCGGGCCGCCTCGATGGAGCCAGGTGCGGGTTGCAGAGTGGTCCGGTTCGGCGCACGGAGACGAAGAAACTCGACGAAATCAAGCACTTCATCCTGTTTTTCAGGAGGTAGCTGAGCCGTCAACGCAGCGATGCGCTGGGGGAGAGACATGCCCCTCAGCGTAGCATGAAGAGCAGGCAAGACGCGGAGGCTCACCCCAGGCGCAGGCGAGCGTCCGGTAGCCCGGCGCAGAGCGCCCGGAGCGCCGCGAAGGAGGCCCGCATCCCCGCCTCGTCGTCGAAGCCTCCCAGCAGGCCGTAATCGACGGAAGGCACCGCCGCCCGCAGCGCCTCCGCGGTGGACATCGGATGACCGCTGTCGCCGTGCCAGGCCCGCAGCAGCGTGGGGACCGCCAGCCCGGCCAGCGCGGCTCGCTCCGGCAGATCGCTCAGGGACGCCCCGACGATGACGCGCTCCAATGCCTCCCAGCGCGACGAGCGCATCCAGGCCACCATCGCCCGGAGCGACGCCGGCAAGGTGCCCCCGGGGAACAGCGCATCGAGATCCTCCTGCACGTGATCCGCCAGGGCGTCCGGCGTGGAGAAGGCCAGGAGATCCCGGTAGCGCTGCTGCTCCGCGGGGCGGGTCTCCCAGGCCATCGGCAGCGCCATCAGCAGCGCCGCCTCCACCCGCGAAGGCCCCTGCACCATCGCGTGGAGCGTGGCCGCCGCGCCCATGGAGATCCCTCCGACGGCGAAGCGCTCCAGGCCCAGGGCGTCCGCCAGGCGCAGCACGTCGGCGCCCAGGCGACCCCAGGCGTGCTCCTCCGCGGTGGCGGCGGGCGGGGTCCGGCCGTGGCCCCGGGCGTCCCAGCGGATCACGGTGAACCCAGGCAGCCGGCCCAGCAGGGCGCCCAGGGTGCTGTGGTCGTCCACCTCCGTCGGGAAGAAGATCCCGTGGGACCAGAGCAGCGGCGGACCCTCCCCGCGGATACGGACCCGCACGGGCCCTCCGGGGAGGTCAAGGAGGCGATCTATTTCAGGCAAAATCAGGGACTCTGGTGGGGAAATTCAGGTGACGCCGTCGTAGCGGAAGGCGAGCAGCTCGGCCCGCAGCGCGTCGAGGGAGGCTTCGTCCTCGGCGACCGCGATGATCATGCCGAACCCCTGGATGGGGTTCCAGCCCCACGGGAGCAGGGCGCGCCCCTCGCGGATCAGGTTCTCCGGCTCGACCAGGGGGCCCGCGCGGCGGGCGAAATCCGCGAAGGTCAGGCCAGGGCGCCCGGTGGGCAGCGGCACCAGGCTGGTGGTGAAGAAGCGCCCGGTGAGCTTCCTCGCCAGGTGCGCCGCCAGCGCGGTGGCCGTGTTCCCCGTGGGACGCAGCCCCGGATCGTAGACCACAGGGCCCGCCGCCGTGGCGAAGTAGTCCGACATCAGGAAGCCAAATGCACCCGGGTAGCGCGCCCGGATGTGATCCACCAGATCCAGGATCGCCTCCCCCACCGGCTCCACCGTGGCCGCGTGGATCGGGTGGTTGATCGAGGAGCGGTAGGTCTTCCCGTCCGCCTCGACGAGCTGGTCGGTCAGCGCCACCACCTGCACCTCGTCCGGCGTGGATGGGTCAAGAAGAACCTGGAAGCTGCAATTCCTACCGGTAATTTCCTGCTGGATCACCAGCTTGCGGCTCAGCCCGTGGCGCGCCTGGTTCTCCCGGATGGCCGCCAGGTGCGCGGAGAATTCCTCCGGCGAGCGGGCGATGTGGACGCCCATCCCCGCGCTCTCCGTGTTGCAGGTCTTGAGGAACACCCTCCCTCCGCCCCGGGCCGCCTCGTAGTCGTCGAGGGTGACCTCGTGCATGTCCTTGATCACCTCGACGGGACCGAAGCGGGTCAGCGTGTCCAAGCGTTCCTTGGAGTTGACCCAGCAGGAGAGCTCCGACGGCACCGCCGCCCAGGGGTCGAAGTCGGGGCCAAGGTCGTCCACGTTGTAGAGCTTTCGCCCGAGCTGAACCGCCCGCTCCTTCAGTCCGGAGATGCCCCGCACCCGCTCGAAGGGGCCAAGGAGACCGATTCGCTGCGCGTGCTCAAGGAGCGTGGAGTCGAGGGTCGCGGGGAAGAAGGCGAGGTTTCCGCCCTCGTCGGAGCCGGGTCCGGTGGAGAGCCAGGCGGCGACGAAGGCCATGACGTCGGAGGAGCCCGGCCCGTGGAGGTCGTCGTAGGAGGGGCGAAACCCGGCGCGGCTCGGGTCCGCGGCGCCGTCGACCCACATGGTGGCGACAGCGAGGCCCCGGAGCGAGCGGCGGAGGGTGTCGAAGGTCGGGAGCACCAGGCGGCGCAGGGGGTGCCCCTCGGGGAAGAGGGGCTGGACGCGGTCGGAACTCGACAGGGCGTTGTGACCGGGCACGGGGCCTCCGGGAGAGCGGGGGAAGGCTCAGCGCTGCGGGGGCAGCTCGTAGTGGGGAAGGACGGCGAGGAAGTCGTGGGCGAAGCGGCGCGCGTAGTCGTCGAGCAGCTCCCGGACACGCCGGTGCTCCGGAGACCGGACGATGAGCCCCGCGTGGTAGCGGTCGCGGATCTGGTCGAAGACCTCCGGGTCGTTGTAGGCGGACAGATCCGGGTGCTCGGTGCGGGCGAGGCTCTGGACCAGCCCCCCGTACTCGGCGCGGCGCGGCGGCAGCATGTAGGGGACGGCGCCGTGGTCGATCTCGATGTCGGCCCACTCGGACCAGAGGTTGATGCCGGTCGCGGCCTCCACCACGTCCGCGACGTGGGCGCCGCCGACCCGGGCCCCCGCCTCCAGGAAGTACATCTGGCCGTCGTCGCGGCCCTTGATGTACTCGAGGTGCGTCACGCCCCGGAGCAGGCCGAAGCGGGTGAGGATCTTCTCGTTGAGCTGTTCCAGGGCCGTCCAGTCGGGGGAGCCGCGCTCCACGGTGAAGGTACTGAAGACGCCCCCGCCATGGGAGACGTCGAAGGGCGGGATCCCGTTGCGGTGGACCTCGGTGAAGACCACCTTGCCCTCGCTGACGATGGCATCCACGTGGTGCACGTCGCCGGGGAGGTAGCGCTCCAGCAGGAAGTGCGAGGCCCGGTCGCCCAGCGCGTGGATCTCCGACCAGAGCTGGTCTGCTGTGTGGATCTTCCGGATGCCGGTGCTGGAGGCCTCGGTGCGGGGCTTGAGCATCCAGGGGGCGGGCACCCGCTCGGTGAAGGCCCGGATGTCGTCGTGGTGGATGACGCCCACGAAGTCGGGCACCAGGATCCCCTCCTCCTGGGCTTTGATCCGCATGGCCAGCTTGTCGCGGAAGAGGCGGGCGCGGGTCTCGCCCATGCCGGGGATACGCAGGTGCTCCCGGAGCCGGGCGGCGGCGTCCACCTCCACGTCGTCGAAGGGGACGATCCGGTCGAAGCGGGTGCTGCGGGCCAGGTAGCTGACGGTGTTGAGGGTGCCCGACAGCGGGGTGTTGTCCCGCTCGGCGAAGATGTCCTCGATGAGGTCGCGCCTCCAGGGCTTCTTGTGGAGGTATGTCTCCTTGGTGAGGATCCACACCCGGGCCCCCCGCTCCCGGGCGCGCTGGAGGAATCGATCTCCGGTGTTGAAGCAGGCAAGGACCAGGATGTTGAGCGGACGCTCGTTGGACGCCATCGGCCCCTACGATACCGAGGGAAGCAGGGGCGTTGGCAAGCCCCACCTCGCCCCCGGCCTCCTCCCCGGGGAAAGCCTCACCGCACCACGTAGATCCCGTACTTGTTCCCGTGCCTCTGCACCGCGCTCACCGGGGATGTCCCCGCCCCGGCCCAGGGCGTGGGCTGCACGAAGGGGAAGCCGCTCTCGGCGGTGCGCGGGGCGATCTGCCAGGAAACATCCGACAGGAACGCCGGCGCATACACGCCGCCCTCGCAGTGGACGTCCACGAAGTACCCGTAGCCGAACAGCGTGGGGTGGATGCCGTAGTCCAGGTGAGAAAGCCGGAGGTACGGCGGCGACGCCTCCGCCTTGAAGACCAGCTCGGCGCCCTCCAGCTTGTCCAGGTAAGGATGGAACTTCCACACACCATCCCGGGAGACCACGGCCACCGCCGGGGCCTCGCCGCCGTCAGGGAAGCTGATGACCTCACCGGGCTGCCCGATGGGGACCGAGGACAGGTTCTCCAGGGCGCCGAAGCCCTCGTCGAGGCTGTCCTCGGTGAAGTCGAGGCGGTTCATGCTTCCCTCGGTGGTGCCGGCGAGGCTCTTGCCGAAGAACAGGCTCGACCCCTCGACGGTGAAGCCGGTGATGAGCTCCTCCGCCCACCCGACCTGGAGCGTCTGCGTCGGCTTGTCCTTACGGATACGCACGATCCGGTCCGCGGACCCGAGGAAGAACTCGTCGCTGTACGGGGGAAAATTCCCCCGCGGCATCACCTTGAAGGGCTCGCTTTCGAAGACCAGATCCGTGGCCAGCGTCTCGGGGCCCAGCTCCGGCTGGCTCCGGCTCACCCGGCGCAGCGACAGCCCCTTGCCCTCCGGCACTGTGTAGTAAAGGTACGGCGTCCCTTCCAGCTCCCCGGACCAGATCGCGTAGGGCGAGCGCCACTGGAGCACGTTGATCAGCCCTCCATCCAGGTACTTGAATTCCTGGAAATCGCCGCTCCCATCGAGCTTCAGCGCCACCAGCGCCTGCGCGTCGTTCGCCGCCGTCCCCACCGCGAACACATACTGCTCCGTCACGTCGACGATCTTCACCAGCGCATCCACCCCGGGCTTATCGTCGTTCTGCGCCGGCAACGTCTGCGCCTTTGCTCCCCCCGGCGCCAGCCTCACCGGCCCCTTGAGCGAAGCCGCCTGCGCCTGCACCAGCTCCTCGTACCACTGGCACCCCAGCGCCACCGGCCCACCACCGCTCCCCGCGGTCCCCGCAGCCCCCGCGCTGCCCCCCGCCCCGGCCCCTCCGGTCCCGCCGGTCCCCGCCGCCGCGGCGGTTTGAAGCTGCTGCCGCTGATCCTGTTCGGCTTCTATCTCGTCTACTACTACTTCTCGAACCAGGAGACGGTGCCACTCACCGGGCGGACGCAACTGGTCGATCTTTCGCGCGAGCAGGAGATG
>CAZSDX010000281.1:0-9124 GCA_964605685.1 uncultured Polyangiaceae bacterium | reverse complement strand
CGCCACAGCTCCCGGGCCAGCAGCGGCTCCCCGGCGACCTCCTCCGCCAGCGCCGCCAGCGGCTCCCCCGCCTCCTCCAGCCGCGCCAGCCCCGCCAGCAGCGCTCGGGTCTCCTGGAGCGTCAGCGGCCCCACCTCCTCCGCCTGCCCCCGAGGCACCAGCCCCCGGAGCTCCTCCTCCGCCTCGCTTCTCGCCGTCGCCAGCACCAGCACCGCCGGCGCAGGCTCCTCCGCCAGCGCCGCCAGCAACTCACGACCGTCCGGGTCCAGCCACTGCGCGTCGTCCAGCACCAGCACCACCGGGTACCGCTCCGCTAGGCGCCCCAGCACCGCCCGCAGTGCCTCGAAGGCCTGCGCCCGGACCTGCCTGAAGTCCAATGGACCCATGCTGGTCACCGATGACCCCCCCAGGACCGGGAAAAGCCGGGCCAGCGGTGCGCGGTCGTCGCCGAGGAGGGCCTCGACCTCCGGCGGGGGGAGGCGCTGGAGCCGCCGGGCCAGCCCGTCGACGATGGCGTCGAAGCCCCGGAAGCCCACCCGATCGGCGGCGTAGCAGCGCCCTTCGAGCGCCCACGCGCCGCCCTTCTGGGCGAGGGAAGCAAAGCGCCGGGCCAGGGCGCTCTTGCCGACGCCACTGGGGCCCAGCAGCCACCGCGCCTCGAAGGAGCCGAAGCGAGTGCGGGCCAGGGCCCCGTTCAACCGAGCGAGTGCCTGCTCGCGACCGACGAACAGCGAGCCGCCGCCCTCGCCGGGTTCGCGGCGGAGAGCGCGGAGCACCGCGGCCACCCCCGGTCGCTCCCGGGGCTCCCGGGAGAGGAGGCGGCGGGTCAGATCGAGCAGCTCAGGGGGGGCTCCCGGAACCAGCAACCGGGGGTCCGGAGCGTCGAACTGGCGCTTGCGCAGGGCGATGGAGGCCAGGTCGCCGTCGAAGGAGAAAGGGAGCCTCCCGGTCAGCGCCTCGAAGAGGATCACCCCCACCGCATAGAGGTCGGAGGACTCGTCCACCGGCGCTCCAGCGAGCTGCTCCGGGGAGGCGTAGGCGGGGGTCCCGGCAAAGCCCCCGGCGGCGCGGTCCTCCGGCTCGATGAGGAGGCCGAAGTCGAGGACCACCACCCGCCCGCCGGGCTCGACAAGCACGTTGGAGGGCTTCACATCCCGGTGGAGGATGCCCAGGTCATGGATGACCCTGAGCGCCTCGACGAGCTGACCGACGGCGTCGTACAGCCGGGAGAGGGCCTCCTCGCCGAGCGGCGCCTGGGGCTCGCCCCCGAGCGCCTCGACGGCCATCGGGTCTCCGGAGAGGGAGAGGTCCGGGAGGCTCCAGGGCTCCCCGGCGTCGTGGGTTCTGGAGCCAGCCCCGACGCTGCGCGTTCCGGAGCGATCCGGGACGGCGCTGGAGGAGGTTCCCCGGAGAAAATCCAGCAAGGGGACGCCATGGACCAGCTCCATGGCGATGTGCCAGCCATGCTCGTCGATCACGAGGCCGAGCAGCTCGACGAGGTTCCGGTGAGAGAGATCCGCCAGCGCGCGGAACTCGCGCTTGAACCGGAGCAGCGAGCGAGGGGAAGGAGAGCGGAGGGTCTTGAGGGCGACGGGGCGGCGGAGCTCTCGATCCCAGGCAGCCCACACCTCCCCGGAGGCCCCTGCCCCCAGCCGTTCTCGACGCTCGAACCGTTCCTGGTCGGGGTGGTCAGCGCGCCCCTGCGAACCGCTCACCCGAGCAGCCTACCCCAGCAGGCAGGCCGTCCGCCGGAGGAAAACAAGGCACCCCTGCGAAGATGTCTCACCCGGGATCCTCGCGCCGCAACACCACGGCGGTTGTGCGCTTCCATCCCACCGGTGCCGGGGACACCACGAGCCCGCTTGCATCGAGGATTACGGCGAGGTTTTCCAGGCTCTTGCCGGAAGCATCCGGGTAGCCGCCCAAGGAGAGGAGGCGGCCCGCGGTGGTGCGCCGCTGGCCGGCGAGCACGACCGTGTCCAGGTAGCGGAGCAGCCTCGGATCCGCGTCCAGCACCGCGTTCTGGGCGGCCTGCTTGCGGCTGGAGCGACCCCCCCTGGGATCGTAGTCGAAGCGCTCCTTCAGCTCGTGGCGGAACAGCTCGCGCGCTCCGAGGGAGCGCCCCACCTCGTCGATGGCGCGCAGTTCCTCGTCCTCGGCGCGGCCGTCGGCCTCCACCACGCCGCAGAGGAAGTTCAGCGTGGTGACCAGGGCGCGCTGGTCGCCGGAAGCGCGCAGCTCCCGGGAGAACTCTTCCATCAGGGAATCCGCCTCCTTCTCGGCGGGGAGCTTGCCGCGCCACGACAGCGGCAGCGCCCGGGAGAGGTAGCGACGCTCTTCCTTGTTGAAGACCCCGTCGGCGCTCACGATGGCGGCGGCGGTGGCCAGCAGGAACCGCTCGAAGCGCGCCTGGTCGATGCGATCCGCTCCCCGCGGGACCCACCCGGCAAGCAACCGGAGGATCTCCTCGTTCACCGAGGCGAGGGATCGCTTGCCCGCGCCCTCCCCGGTCAGCCTCCGGAACAGATCGCTCCCGGCGAACAGCTCGGCGGCCCGCACGCGGATGTACCGCTCCGGGTGGCTGGCCCGCCGATCCCGATCGCCCACGCCGTCATCGAGGGCCTCCCTCGCCTGGCGCAGCAGCAGCCGGGGCTCGTGGTGGAGCACCCGGTCGTGCAGCTCCGTGCTGAACTTGAGGGAGGTACGCAGGTAAGCCTCCAGGCTGCGGCTCGCCAGGAGCTCGAAGCGATCGGAGGTGATCTCCTGGGCGACGAGGAGGGAACTGGCGGCGATGGCCTGGGCCCGCTCTTCCTCGTCGAGCTCGTACTGCCCTTGCCACGCCAGGGCCACCTGGGTCTCCTCCCGGAGCCTCGCCTCCGGGCCGCTGTGGCACAGGTAGTGGGCCAGCTCGTGGCCCAGCAGCCCCCGCAGCTCCTTCCCCGTGAGGATCTCCAGCACCGGCCCCTCCAGCGTCAAGATCGCCCTCTGCGCCCCGTCGCTCATCGCCGCGTTGATCTCGCCGAGCCCCTGAAAAACCTCGATTTCCCAGGGAAATTGGAGGATCTTGCGCACCTCCGCCAGCGCCGCGAACAGCTCCGGGGCGGCCTTCTCGTCGAGGAGGACCGAGTCCTCCAGGCGCCTCCGGCGCGGGGACCGGAGGGTGCGGCGCAGCGCGATCTCCTTGAGCGTCCTGCGGAAGCCCTTGCACCGGCGCAGCCGCTCGGCAGCCTCGTCCTCGCCGGGAAAGCGCACCTTCTCGACGTCGATCACCTTGGGTTTCCCGCTGCTGGGCGCCTCCTCGACCCGCGGGCAGGAGGTCACCGCGCGGAGCGTCGAGCGCAGGGACATGGATCGTTTGTACCACGACCCCCGAGGGGACCATCGCCCTCCCCTGGGGTACACTACCTTCCATGGATCTCCTGCCCGCCGCGATCCTCGCCGGTAGCCTCCTCCTCCTCCTGCTCGGCGCCCTCGCCGCCGCGACGCTTCTCTACCGCCGGGTGGGCCCCGACCGCGCCCTGGTGATCTCGTCCGCCAACCGCGACCCCCGGGTCGTCTTCGGGGGAGCCTTCGTGTTCCCCATCCTCCACCACGCCGAGGAGATCGCCCTGGGGGTTCGCCCCGTCACCATCGAGCGCAAGGGGTCGAAGGGGATCTCCTGCCGGGACGGGATCCGCGCGGACATGCGCCTCACCTTCCTCTTCCGCGTCAACCCGACCCAGCACGACATCCTCCAGGTGGCCCGGGTCGTCGGGTGCGCCCGCGCCTCCGATCCGGAGGTGCTCCGCCAGCTCTTCGAGGCCAAGGTCTCCGAGGCCGTCGAGGCCACCGCGAAGAGGCTCGACTTCGAGCACCTCATCGCCGAACAGGAGCGCTTCCGGGAGGAGATCTTCACCGTCATCGGCCAGGACCTCCACGGCTTCGTCCTCAACGACCTGGCCATCGATCAGCTCGATCAGACCCCCATCGTCGCCCTCGACCCCGACAACTTCCTCGATGCCCAGGGGATCCGCAAGATCACCGAGAAGACCGCCCGGGAGAACGCCCACACCAACGAGATAAAAAAGCGCGAGCTGGTGGACATCGCCAGGAAGAACCAGGACGCCGCCCTGCTGAAGCACCTCGAACAGCAGATGCTCGCCGACATCGAGGCGGCGAAGATCGACCCGGCCCCGCCCTCCCCCGGCCCCCCGGGATCCACGGGCGACCCCGGCGCGACCGCGGAACCACAGACCTTACCTGGCGTGGCCTTCCGGCATGGCCCGCAGCTCACCCCGCCGGACGAGCGAGCCGCTGCAGGTCGTGGCGCGTCATCGGGCCCGCAGCGAGCCGACGCAGCGTCGTGCGTGACTGGAGCAGCGCCAGGCTCGGCTTGCGGTGCAGGTTCCTCATCACGTGGGCGCTTGGGTCGGGGGCGCTTGGGTCGGCATGGCAGGCAGCGCGGCTTGCGGGCGACCGGGGGGCGGGGTAGTCCAGCAGGATGGATCGCGTGATGTCGATGACCGAAATTGAGGTGAATTTCCCGGGGCAGTGGGTGCTGCTGAAGGATCCTGAACTCGATGAACAGGGGTGGGTTATCCGGGGTCAAGTGATCTTCCACAACCCCGATCGAAGCGTGGTTTTCCAGGAAGCAGGGCGGCTACCGGAGCCTCGCTACTTCACCGTGTGGTACGCAGGAAAGACGCCTTCCGGGCTGGACTTCGTCCTGTGAAGTATCGGTCCTTCCGGCTCGGTGGTCTGGTCGCCGTGCCTGCCATGATCCTGGGGCCCACCCGGTCCAGTCGCTTCCCGGCCAAGCTCGCCATCGACACAGGAGCTACCCGCACCGTTCTCAACGAAGAACTGCTGCGCTCCCTCGGCTACGAGGTCGATGCCCTCCCCGCACAGGGCTCCATCCTGACCGGCAACGGCACCGTGGCCGTGCGGCGGCTGCGTGTCTCGACGCTCGAAGTGTGCGGTCTTCGCTGCCTCGATCTGGAGGTGATCTGCCACCCGCTCCCACCGATGACCCTGGTCGACGGGTCGCTGGGGCTCGATGTCCTGGAAGGGCGACGTTTGCTCCTCGATTTCCGGACCCATTCCGTTGAAATCGACTGACCGCGTAGGCGGGGACAGTTCATCGGCAGGCGGTCACGATCACAGCAACACGGGCACCTCGCCCCGCCGGGCGCGCGAGCCGCCGAAGGTCGTGACGCGTCATCGGCCCTCGCAGCGAACCGACGCAGCCCAGCTCGTCGCCGTGGTCCTGCTCGTCGACGGTCCCGTGCGGGAGCTGGGAGGGCCTCCGACCACCGCGGCGCCAGCCCCCGGATCGCCTCCGCTGTGCGCCTGTGCGCCTGTGCGCACAAGGCCCCCCTTTGAGCAGGTTTTTTCCGGAAAAATCTCTGGTTCCAGTGGGGCATGACCGTTGCACTATGCGTGGTTCCATGAACCACCCTCCGCTTCGCCTCGCTGCCCTCGCGCTCCTCTCGCTCTCCTGGCTCGCCTGCTCCGGGGACGACCCCGCGGACGCCACCAGCGCCGCCGGGACCGCCGGTAGCAACGCCGCCGGAAGCGCAGGGACCGGCGGTTCGAGCGGCTCCAGCGGCGCCGCGACCGCCTGCACGGCCCTGTGGGCCCAGGTGACGACGACCTACCCGGACGCGGGCGAGCTGAAGGAGTGCGACGGCGCTGCGGCGGCCGTGGCTAGCTCCCTCCTCAGGCTGGACGGCATCACCATCGACAACAACGGGACCAGGATGACCCCCTGCGTCGAGGCACGCTGCGACGCCAGCTACGTGTACGTGGCCACCAACACGCTGCCCCACTACGACTTCGTCCAGACGACGCCGAACCCGCTGACGGAGGTGCTCCAGATCTTCCGCCTCCCGAAGGAGAGCAGGGCCATCCCGGGCGGTGTCGAAGCTGACCCTGCGAGCATCTCGGCCTGCGTGCAGGCTTACAACCAGTACCTGACCAACCCCAACACGGCGACCCAGCGCGAGCCCAGCTCGATGTGCGTCCAGGCCAGCGGGGACAAGGGGTACCTGCGGGACACGCTGGCCAAGGGAGGCGAGGTGACCTACCGCAAGATCAACTGCCTGGGGACGATCGCGTTCCTGATCAACGGGGTGGTGGTGGCCGGGCCCAACGAGGGGCCGATGCCGGATCCCTACGGGAACCCCATCTTCTTTTACCCGGAGAAGGCAGGGCAGACCTACGGCGGCCCCGGGACGGCGGCCCTGGATCTCTGCGGGGGTCACACCGGCGAGAGCATGCACTACCACGGGGTGAACGAGGCTTGCTTCGAGCGGGACGCGAGCGGCGCTCCGGCGAACTCCTACGCGGAGGGCGCGTCGACCTGGGATTTCGCCGCGGCGCTGGGGGGCGAGTGCCAGAAGGAGTCCGGCGTCGTCGGCTGGAGCCCGGACGGGCACCCGATCAAGGGCCCCTGCGTCTGCACCAAGCGAGGGGCCGACGGGAGCTGCGCGGAGGTCCGGCGGGCGCGTAGCTCCTGGGCCTATGAGGGGCTCGGGTCCTGGTCGACCAGCGCCGGGGCTCAGGCCGACAGCGGGGGCGCGCTCAGCGTGGAGGGGACCGCTTGCTCCGCCGACGCGGACTGCTGCCAGGGCTCGACGAACTGCAACTTCAAGTGCAACTACGCGGTCTTCGACGCCCCCTCGAACCCCGGCGGGACCACCGAGGGCAAGCGCTGCGTCCTGCTCGACTACTCCTGGTGTACCCACCGCTTCGTCGACCGGACCACCGCGGACACCTCCGCCGCCAAGTTCGTCTACCTCGACCGCTGCAACGGCTACGATGGCCCGGACGGCTACGCCTACCACGCCACCGCCTCGTTCCCCTTCCTCCTCGGGTGCTACCGCGACGAGCCGGAGACCCTCCCTGGCGCTGGCGCTCCCGGCGGAAACGGCGGGAACCCCGGCGGGAACCCGGGGGGCAACCAGGGCGGCGGAAACGCGCCTCCGCCCTGCCAGGCAGGGCAGACCTCCATGTGCTGCGGCGACGGCGTGTGCGACGGCCCGGAAAACGCCCAGAACTGCTCCGCGGACTGCAAATGATCGCCCGCTGGCGCCGCCGCTTCGGTACCTCGCCGCTGATCGCGGCCCTCCTGCTGGGGGATCCGGGCGGCTGCGAGGAGGCCCCTTCGTCCGCCGCCTCCGGGGTGACCGTCGAGGCAACCACCGGCAGACTCCCGCTCCAGCAGGGCGCGGGCGTCACCTACGAGCTGGCCTGGGACTGGACCGGCGCCTCCGTGGACGAGCCGACCGGCGCCCGCTCCTGGACCACCCGCCTCGGCTACGCGCTGACGGTGGAGAGGCTCTACATCGCCACGACCTCCCTGGCGCTCGTCCCCTGCGGGGAGGTGGCGAGCCGGGGGCGCGGCCTCGGGCTCTTCTCGCCGAGGGAGGCCCGCGCGGATCACGCCTACGCCTACGACACCACCCTGGTGACCACCGCGCTGGCGCAGCTCGCCTCCGACGGCGCTGCCGCCGTCTTCGGGCGCGGCGTCTCTCCGGGGCAGACCTACTGCCAGCTCCACGCGATCTCCGGGCCGGTGGCGGCGGAGGCCCAGGATGGCTTCCGGCTCCAGGGATGGAGCGCCTACCTGCGGGGCTCCTACCGCCAGGGGGACGGAGCGCCGGTGGCCTTTGAGGGGTTCGTCGGCCTCGCGCAAGGGACGCTCCGACCGCTAAGGGTCAACGTCGACCCTTCCCGGGGGACCGACGTCCGGATCCTGCTCACACGGCGCCCGGTGGAGGCGCTGGACACCCTGGACTTCGCCGCGCTCTCCCCGGCGGAGCTGGCCTTCGAGGCGCTGGGCCGCCTGGGCGCTACGGCGACGGCGGACGTAGGCCCGTAGCTATTCTTCCACGAAGAATTGCCTGGCGTTCTCCAGGCGAAGGAGGTTCCCGCGACGCCTCAGCTCCCCCTGGCAGCCCACCACCAACCGCTCGCCGTGGGCTCGTAGCGCCTTCGCGTAGTCCTCGGCCTGGAGCCTGACCTCCACCTTCCGGGGTTGTCCCTCCACCAGAGCCAGAAGCGTGGCAGTCCCCTCGACCTGCGACTCGGCTCGCTCCAGCTTCACCACCATCCCCCGCACGTCCACATCCGGGAGAGGCGTCGTCCCCCGGAACAGGCGAGCCGCCTCCTCCAGCAAAGCGCCCGTCGCCGGTGCCACGGAAAGGCGAGTCGGGATGTCCTTGGGCCCCGGGCGCAACGAGGCCCAGGAAACGGACACGGAAAGCCCTTCCGCTGGATCGCAGAAGGACGTCAACCCCGCAAGCGCCTCGCAGAGGTTCGCGCTCACCCCCCACGCCACGGCCTGCGAGAACGCACCGGGGTCGCCGCTTGATGCGGCCTTGGTCGCAGCCGTCGTGGCCTCCCGCGTTGCTGCCATCAACGTTGCCACCACGCGCCGCTCGAAGGGAGCCTCCATCTCGACCTCTTGCGAGCCGAGCAGGGCGAGTTGAGGGGAGACCGGGGAGACCACGGTCAGGGTGAAGCTGCCTCGCTCGGTCTGACCAAAACGAGCGTGCTGCATGTACTTGAGCGCCGCCGCAGGCTTGCGCGTCGGGTAGACCGGCCTCGGCTCGACCGTGGCGCAGGCAGCCGCCAGCAGCAGGTCGTGAACGCCCTGCGCCAGCGCTGGCGCTGCTTCCAGCGGAAGATTCCCTTCCCGAGCGGCGCTTGCTGTGAGCCGGAAGCGTACCAGGTCAGCCCCCGAGGTGGTCACGTCCCGGACGATGTCGGCCGCGGGCCGATCTTCGACGATTTCCAGGGCCTTGAGCGCCTCTCGCATACGGGTGGGGTAGTCAGCAAGCTGCAGGTCGTAGGGGAGCAAAACCTCGGCCTCTTCCCCCTCGGAGCGCCGCAGCAACCAGACACCGCCCCTGGAGCCCAAGGCCTGGCCCTCGCGCCAGCCCCGCGAACGCAGGTAAGAAACCACCTCGACGGGGCTCAAGGCTCGCGCCAGCTCGGCGATGCTTGCGGTCACGGTGACAACCCCCTTCCAACCTTCTCCATCATCTGCCGCAACGCTTCGACCGAGAAGAGGTTGGACCTCGGGATCCTGAGAGGGTTTCTAACACAGAATTTGTGATATGCTTTCGGCATGGATGAGTCA
>CAZSDX010000280.1:0-9174 GCA_964605685.1 uncultured Polyangiaceae bacterium | reverse complement strand
CCCGCGCCGTCCACCTGGGCCGCTCCAGCGTTGGCGTCGGCGAGGCCCGCGCGCTGCTGGGGGCCGACCTCTGGGTCTCGCGCTCCTGCCACGATCCGGCGGAGCTGGAGCAAGCCTCCCGGGAAGGAGCCTCCGCCGCGCTGCTGTCGCCGGTCTTCTCTTCCCCGGGCAAGGGTACCCCGCTGGGGATCGAGGCGCTGCGAGGCGCCTGCGCGGCCTTCCCTCGCCTCCCCGTTCTGGCGCTGGGAGGCGTCGACCCGGGGAACGCGGAGCGCTGCCTCGCCGCCGGGGCCCGGGGGGTGGCGGTGATCCGCGCCGCGCTCTCCCCGGAGGGCTGGCCTCCCTTGCTCCTCAGGGCCCGGCAGGGTGGAGCCGGGCGTGAGCCCGCCGGAGCACCTGGGTCAGCGCCTCGATGAGGATGGGCTTGGAGAGGAAGTCATCCATGCCCGCCTCCATGCAGCGAGCCTGCTCCTCCTGGGAGGCGCTGGCGGTCATCGCCACGATCTGCACCCTGGAACCTCGCGCCCGGAGGATCCGGCAGGCCTCCAGGCCATCCAAGATCGGCATGTGGACATCCATCAGCACGACCTCCGCGGGCTCCTCGTCGAGCATCTCCAGGGCTCGCTGCCCGTCGGAGGCGACCCGGGCCTGGTAGCCGAGGCGCTCCAGCGTCTTCACCGCGACGCGCTGGTTGATGGGGTTGTCCTCGACCAGCAGGATCCGCAGCGGGCAGCGGACCCCCAGGGACGCATCGAAGCCGATCCGCGTGTCCTCGGTGGACGGCGAAGAGGCACTTCCCTGCTGGAAACGAGCCAGGATCTTGCTCCAGCGCAAGGCACCACGGCGAGGATCCTCGGTGGGATCGAGGCGGATCGTGTTTCGCGCGGCGCAAGGGATCTCCGGAGGGTGGGCCCCCTCGTGCAGGAGCAGGTCCAGAGGAGGATCCCCCTCGCGGATCTCCTCGACCAGGGTCGCTCCCCACCAGGCCAGGCGCTTCCGCGCAGCCCGCGCGCGCACCGGATGCGTCGCCCGCACCGCAGCCCGGACGCCCCGCAGCGGCCTCGACACCCCCGCGGCGGTGCAGTGTACCGGGAGCTCGAAGGAGAAGCAGGCGCCTCCCTCCGGCAGGTTCCGGGCCTCGATGGTCCCCCCGTGCAGCTCGACGATGTGCCGACAGATCGCCAGGCCGAGGCCCGTCCCGGGCTGGTTGAGCTTCGAGGCCGTACCCCGGGCGAAGGGCTGGAAGAGCGAAGGCAGCAGCGACGGCGGGAGCCCTGGCCCCTGGTCGATGACCGCGGCACGCAGCCACCCCTCCCTGCTCATCCCCAGCTCGACCCGGATGATCCCCGGCGAGGAGAACTTGATGGCGTTGCCCAGCAGGTTGACGAACACCTGACGCAACTTGTCCTCGTCCGCCTCGACGCGGAAGCACAGATCAGGGTCTACATCGACCCATATCTGGAGGTGCTTCTCCTGGGCGTTGACCTGGACCAGCTCCACCGCGCTATCGACGCAGGCCACGAGGTCAATGGGCTGCTGCCGGAGCTGGTGCTGGCCGAGCTGGAGGTGAGAGAAATCGAGGAGCTGGTTGAGCAGGTGGAGCAGGTTCTGTCCACCGGCGTGGATGGCCTCGACCATCTCGCGCTGCTCGGTGGGCATGGAGGACGCGAGCAGCAGGGAGGACATGCCGAGGATTCCGTTCATGGGGGTCCGGAACTCGTGGCTCACGAAGGCCATGAGCCGGAGCTTCTCCCGAGAGGACGCCTCCGCCTCTTCCCGGGCGAGGCGAAGCGCGTCGTTGAGGGCCTCCAGCTCGCGGGCGCGCTTGCGGAGGTTCACCTGGGCCATCACCTGATCGGCTAGCGTCCTGAGGGCCTCGCGGGTTTCTTTGTCGAGCCGCCGGGGCTGGTGGTCGATGACGCAGAGGGTCCCCAGGGCGTAGCCATCCTCCGTCACCAACGGGACACCCGCGTAGAACCGGATCTTCGGGTCACCCACCACGAGAGGGTTGTCGAAGAAGCGAACGTCCTGGGTCGCGTCCTCGACCTCGAAGATCTCGTCGGGAACGAGGATGGCGTGGGCGCAGAAGGCATGCTCTCTCGGGGTTACCTCCGCCGTGAGGCCCACCTTCGCCAGGAAGCACTGGCGTGTCTCGTCCACCAGGCTCACCAGGGCGATGGGAACCTGGCAGAGCCGTGAGGCGAGCTGGACCAGCGCGTCCATGGTTGGGTCCGGCAGCAGCTCCAGGAGGTTGGTGGCCCGCAGCGCCCTCAGGCGCCCTTCTTCGTCCGGTGGCAATGCGGCGGCGATCACGTCGTCAACCTACCTCCGTCATAACGCCTCACCACGCCGCTGACCAGGCAAGAATCACCGTTGCAAGCGGGGTGCATTCCCACCAGTATCCGGGCCCGGCGGGGAGATTCCAGGAGTGACCATGGCCCGTCTCGTGTTCAGGAAATACGGTGGTTCCATCCAGATGTTGCTCCGGCGCTTCGAGGACCTGGAGAAGGCCATCGAGGCCCCGGAGGCGCTCTGGGTCGCGCTCGCTTGCCCCACGACAGGTCTTGCCTGTGACCAGCGCTTCCTCGACCTCCTGGACACAGACAGGAACGGACGGATCCGGGCGGAGGAGCTGAAGGCAGCGGTACGCTGGACCCGCGCGATGCTCGACGACACGAGGGGGTGCGACGAGGGGAGCAGCTCCCTGGAGCTGCGCTGGCTCTCGGAGGAAGCAGCCGCGCTGAAGCAGGGCGCGAAGCTGGTCCAGGAGGCCCTGGAGCTCACCGGGGAGAAGATCTCCCTGGACGACGTGAGGAACAGCACGAAAAAGCTGCGTGAAAAGGGGCTCAACGGGGACGGGATCGTGGCCCCGGAGCACCTGGCGAGGGAGGAGCTGACGGCGCTGGCGAGGAGGATCCTGGAGGTGCTCCCGGGGGCCACCAACCGGGCCGGGAAGACCGGCGTGGACGCGGCGACGCTGGAGGCGTTCCGCGCGGGCAAGGCCAGGGGGATCGCCCGGATGGACGCGAGGGCCGAGGTGTTCGCCTGGGGCGACGAGACGCTGGCCCGGGCCGATCAGCTCGCCGCCCTGGCGCCGAAGCTGGACGAGTACTTCCTCCAGTGTCGGCTGGTCGCGGCGCAGCCGGAGGCAAGCCCGCTGCTCAAGCTCCCGGGGGAGCGTGTCCCCGGGGTGCTGGGGGATCGGGAGGCGCTGGACCGGGCGACCTCGGCGCTTCCCATCGCTCCGCCCAACCCCCGGGGCGAGCTGCGCTGGAGCGAGCTGCTCCGGGGCCCCAGCCACGAGGCGCTGGAGGCCCTCCGCCGCGACGTGGTCGTTCCGCTGCTGGGGGACGAACCGACGCTCCAGGAGGCCGCCTACCGGAGGCTGCTCGCCCGGGCCGAGCGTGCCATTGCCTGGCGCAAGGAGGCCGAGGACGACCGGGTGGTCGCCCTGGGGGACGAGCTCCGCTCGATCCGCGACGAGCTGCTCGACGAGCTGGCCGCCGCCTGCGCCAGAGACCTCGCCCTCAAGCCTCGCCTCGACGCCCTCGATGACCTGGAGAAGCTGCTGCTCTTCCAGCGCTGGCTCCTCGCCTTCGCCAACAACTTCCTCGCCATGCCGGACCTCTACAGCCTCAAGCGCCGCGCCCTCTTCGAGCAAGGAAGGCTGATCCTGGCAGGGCGCCTCTTCACCCTCGCCATCCACGTCCCCGACCGCGCCGCCCACGCGGCCCTCGCCGCCACCAACACCCTGTGCCTGGCCTACCTCAAGCTGGAGCGCCCCGGGCTCGCCGCGCCGCTGGAGGTCGTCGTGCCGGTGACCTCCGGCACCAGCGAGGGGATCTCCGTCGGCAAGCGCGGCATCTTCTACGACCGGGACGACCGGGAGTACGACGCGACCATAACCCAGGTCATAAACAACCCCGTCTCGCTCTGGGAGGCGATGACCGCGCCCTTCGCCCGGATCGGGAAATTCATCTCCTCCAAGGTCCAGAGCTTCGGGGAGAGCGGGGACAAGGCCATGGAGTCCAAGCTGGCGGCGGTCCCCGCGCCGCCTCCGGCTGGTGCGTCGGCCCCGGCGGCCTCGCCCCTGGGCGGCACGATTGCCGCTGGCGGACTCGCCTTCGCGGCGGTCGGCTCGGCCATTGCCTTCATCCTCAACCAGCTCCGGTCGCTCACCCTCCTCGACCTGCTGCGGGCCGCTCTGGCCGTCGTGTTGATCATCATGATTCCGGCGGGGATCCTCGGCTGGTGGAAGCTACGCCAGCGCAACCTCGCCGTGCTGCTGGAGGGCTCCGGCTGGGCGCTCAACGACCGGCTTTTGCTCACCAGGCCCCTGGGCCGCCTCTTCACGCGTCGCCCGCCGAGGCCGGCGAACTCCAGCGTGGACAGAACGGATCTGATCCCCTCCGTCAAGGCGGACGACGAGGAAGAAGGCTCGACCCGGGGTGTCTGGCTCGCGCTGCTCATCCTCGGCGTGGTCCTGACGCTGGCGTGGGAATTCCGGGCTCCCATCGCGGACGGGGCGCGCCTGTTGCTTCCTCCTCCTGCCCCCTCGGCGTCCTCCTCGGCGGGCCCGTGAGCGTTGCTGTGCGGGGGTTGGATTGGTGATAGGATGAGCGACGGAGCCCGATGACAAGAGAACCTACCGACGAAAACGCCCCCATCGCGGTGGTCGAGGATGATTCGACCACCCGCAAGGTCCTCAAGATGTGGCTGGAGAAAGAGGGGTTCCCGGTCACCGAATACGCATCGGGGCTCCAGGCCATCGAGCAGATGCGTCCTGGGACGGCGCTCGTCTGCCTCGATCTCGGGCTGGGCGACATCGACGGCGTGGAGGTGCTCCGGCGCCTCTGCGCCCAGGATCCGACCCGCCACGTGGTCGTCACCACCGCCAACACCCAGGTGGCCACCGTGGTCGAGGCCATGAAGGCGGGTGCCTTTGATTACCTCACCAAACCCATCGACGGGAAGCAGCTCCTCGCCTCCGTCCGCAAGGCCCTGGCGCACCGGGCGATGCTCCTCCAGGAGCAGGCCCCCGAGCGGCTCAAGCACCGGATCGCCAGCGAGCTGGGGGCCCAGGGACAGGCGATGCGCGAGGCCGCCCGCCATATCGCCCGCGTCCTCGACAACAACGTCCCCGTCTTTCTTCATGGCGAGAGCGGGGTTGGCAAGGAGCGCATCGCTCGCCTCATCCACGAGCGGGGTTCAGAGCACCGCGGCCCCTTCATCGCCATCGACTGCGCCATCATCCCCCCGGCGCTCCAGGAGGCAGAGCTGGTGGGTCAGAGCGTCAACGCCAAGGCCACAGCCATCCCCGGTAAGCTCACCCTCGCCCTCAACGGCACCCTGTTCCTCGACAACGTCGAGGCCCTCACCACCCCGGCGCAGATGGCGCTGCTGCGCTTCCTCCAGAGCCGCTCGCTCCCCCAGGAGGGAGGCACCTCCGCCGAGCAGCCGATGCAGGTGCGTATCATCAGCGCCACCCAGTGCAACCTCGTCGACCGGGTCCGCGCCGGCCAGTTCCGTGAGGATCTTTACTACCGCCTGCTCGTCTACCCCATCCGGATCCCGCCGCTCCGCGAGCGCGTCGAGGATCTCCCCGGCCTCCTCGGGGCCATGCTCCGCGACATGTCCGGCGTCGACCACCGCCGCATCGAGCGCATCTCCCCGGACGCCCTCGACGCCCTCGGTCGCTACTCCTGGCCCGGCAATCTCCGCGAGCTGCACAACGTCCTGCAGCGCGCCGCCCTCGCCGCCACCGGCTCCGAGATCGGCCTCGCCCACCTCCCCCGCGAAATCCAGGATCTCCTCCTCGCCCCCCTCCCTCGCAGCCCCTCTGCCCCTCCGCCCCTCCGCTCCCTCCGCGAGCTGGAGCGCGAGGCCATCCGCAACGCCATCTCCGCTTCCGGCGGCAACATGAGCGCCGCCGCCAAGATCCTCGGCGTCAGCCGGGCCACCCTCTACCGCCGCATCAACGAGGAGCGCCAGCTCGAGCGCGCCGAGCGCGCCGCTCGTGGCGAGCAGGTGATGGACCCGCCCGAGGATCTCCCCCCGGAAGAGCTGGACGACTGATCCGCAACGCCGCGGCGCTCGCCGCCCCTCACCCGCGGAACTGGCAGCGCAGCGCGTGGTGCCGTCCGAGAAACAGCCCACGGAGCCGGAGCGCCAGAGGCACCGGATCGACGAAGCATCGGGCGAGGAGGTCGACCCGGGCGGTCCCTTCCCCGGGGGTGAGTACTGCGGTCAGGTGGCCGCCGGGGAAGGTGGCGAAGAGGACACGATCCCCGCCGGACTCCCGGAGCAGCGGAGGATCGAAGGCAAGGCCCCCCAGGGAGGCGCTGACCACGGCGAACATCGATGGAGCGAGGCCGGAGGCAAGGAGCGACGCCGGACAGCCCTCCACGTCGATCGAGACCTGCATCGTGGCGGGGGACAGGGCCTCGTGGCGGGCCTTCCAGGAGAGCACCGGCTCCGGTGCGGGGGGGGGCGGCCTGCGCTCGACGATGCCCCGGGGCAGCAGCGCCGCCACACGGATCTCCTCGGAGAGCAACCCACGGCGGAGCGCCGCCACCACCGGCTCGACCCGGATCCGGTCGCTGCAGGAGAAGAGATCGACGGCGGCGTAGCGGTGCTCGGGCCAGGTGTGGACGGTCAGGTGGCTCTCCGCCAGGATCACCACGCCGCTGACCCCCTGGGGCTCGAACCGGTGAAAGGGTGAGCCGAGGACCGTGGCTCCCGCGTCCCGGGCGGCGCCGACGAAGAGCCGCTCCAGGGAGGCAGCGTCATCCAGGAGCGCCGGAGCCACCTCGTCGCACTCGATCAGCCAGTGGCGGCCCAGGACGACGCCTTCCGGCGGAGGGCTGGGGTGGGGCTGCATCTCCGCTCAGCTCCCCTTTGGGTCCGCCAGCGCGTCCTGGACGATCTGGATCAGCTCGGAGGCCCGGAAAGGCTTGGAGAGCACGCCGGCGACCTCGTCCCGCACCCGGTCGAGGATCTCGGTGGCGTCGAAGCCGCTGGAGAGCAACACACGGATGGTGGGATCGATGGTCCGCAGGGCGGCCAGGGTCTCTCCCCCGTCCATCCCGGGCATCATGAGATCGAGGAGCACGAGGTCGATGTCGGCGCCGCGCTCGCGAAAGATCCGCAGCGCCTCCGCGCCGTTGGCCGCCTCCAGCACCAGGTGCCCCTCGCTCTCCAGGAGCAACCGGATCGCCTGGCGGAGCGCCCGCTCGTCGTCCACCACCAGCACCAGCGCCCGCCGTGGCTCCCTGTCGTGGGCCGCAGGCAGGGGCGGTGGCGGAGCCGAGCGCCCGGAAACCCTCGCCATCGCCGGGAAGAACAGCTCGAAGGAGGTCCCCTTGCCGGGGGCGCTGGAGATACGGAGCCCTCCCTGGTGACCCCGGAGGATCCCCTGCATGGCGGAGAGCCCGAGGCCCCGGCCCCGCTGCTTGGTCGAGAAGAACGGATCGAAGATCTTGGTGAGGGTGGTGGCGTCCATCCCGACGCCGGAGTCGCTCACCTCGACCACCGCGTAGCGCCCCGCGGGCAGCCCCACCCCGGGCTCGACCGAGGGAAGCTGCCCGTCCGCGGCGTCGCAGAGGGAGGTCCGCAGCCGGATGGTCCCTCGACCCTCGCCGATGGCCTCGGCGGCGTTGGTCAGCAGGTTGAGTAGCACCTGCTCGATCTGGGCCTGATCCGCCAGGATCGCAGGGCATTCGGAGGAAAGATCCATCTGCATCTGGATCTTCTTCGAGAAGGGCACGGACAGGAGCGAGTGCATCTCGATCAGCAGTTCGTTGAGCTGGAGCGGCACGATCTGCTTCGGGCTACGGCCCGAGTAGACGAGCATCTGCCGGCAGAGATCCGCCGCCCGGGCCACCGCCCGCTCCACCTCCGCCAGCGACCCCCCTGGGTCTCCCCGGGAGGTGATCTGCTGCCTGACCAGGGTAAGGTGGCTCGCCATGATCGCCAGCAGGTTGTTGAAATCGTGGGCGATCCCCCCGGCCAGCAGCCCCAGGCTGTCAAACTTCTGCGCCTGGAGCAGCGCCGCCTCCGCCTCCCTCAGCGCCGCCTCGGTCCGCTTCCGCTCGGAGATGTCGCGCACCGCGGTCACCCGCAGCACCTTCCCGTCCACCGGGATCGGCTTCCCCAGGACCTCCACCGGGAAGAGCTCTCCGTTGGCTCGCTTCCCTACCAGCTCGTAGGGCAGCTCGTACTGCCGCGCCACGTTCTCCATCATCACCGCGTGGCAGCTCGGATCGGTGAAATCCTTCGCATGCTTGCCGATCATCTCCTCGCGGGTGGTCCCGAACATGGCCGGGAGCAGCTCGTTGGTGTCGATGATGACCCCCTTTTCGTGGAGGAAGAGCCCCTCGAAGCTGGCCTGGGCGAAGCGGCGGGCGCGCTCCTCGCTCTCCCGGAGCGCGCTCATGGTCCTGCGCTGGAGCGTCTGATCGAGCACGTAGGCGACCCCCAACCCCGGGTGGTCCGCCAGCAAGGCCCCGGTGATCCAGGCGTGGTGCAGGGAGCCATCCCGGTGGGTGAAATCCCCCTCGATGGGCTGGGCGTCCCCGCTGCTCCGGAGCGCGGCGATGGCCTTTCGGGCCTTGCTCCGCGCCTCCTCCGTCAGCAGTTCGTGGATCGTCAACTTCCCCGCGAGCACCTCCTCCGGACCGTGGCCGATCAGCTCGAAGAAAGCCCGGTTGGCCCGGACGAACGCCCCGGTGGTGAGATCGACGACGACGACCCCGAGCCAGGGGATCTCCGGGACCCACCGCTCCAGATCGGGAGTGTTTTTGTGGTTGCTCTTGGCTTCCTTGGTGCCCATCGAGGGCCCTCGCTGTGCGGATACGGGGGCCACGCAGTCAGGGCCTGCGAGCGCCCAAGACGCGGACGTTCTGTGCCCCAGTATAGCCCGAAACCTCCCCCCAGCGGACCCGCAAAAGCCCGCCCTTGCGCTCGAGGATGTCGACCCGCGCCGCCTCGGGGATGCTTTGTTGCGAGGTCGGAACGCCGCGGTCATCCACCACGCGAGCCTCCTCGACCACCACCACGCCGACGCCAACGCCGAGGCGCAAATGCCGTGCGTAGGCCACCGTCGACCCGCCCAGCAGCAGCATCAGCCCGCCGAGCCCCGCCGCCACCCCGCTCGCCAGCCGCCAGGCACGGCTC
>CAZSDX010000279.1:7224-9185 GCA_964605685.1 uncultured Polyangiaceae bacterium | reverse complement strand
CAAATCCTTCTCACGATCTCAACCCCTCCCCGTCAGGCCTTCTTGAACGGTCCCCCGTTCACCGTATTACCGAGGAGCAAGAGCTCCCCTACGATCAACTTCCCAACGATGTCCGTGCCCAATTTCTCAGGACAGGGAGCAAGTCGTTCACGATGGACGTGACCAGGGAGCGGGATCGGCAGATTGACTCGCTCGAAAACTGACCGGAAATGAAAAGGAAACGACGATGACGATTCTCCTCAAGATTCTCACCCTCCTGGGCCTGGGGGCCCTGGCGAAGAAGTGGCTCGACTCCAGGGGCACGAGGAAGCGCGACCCCATGGACGCGCAGATCGACGAGATGATCGCCGAGGCGATGGCCACGAAATTCTCCACCAGCAAGGAGGAGCTGCTCCGGGCCTTCCAGGAGGAATCCGAGCTGACCCGGCGGATCCGGCGCGAGGTGCGAGGGGTGGAGCTGACGTTCGAGCGCAACGAGGCGAGGCGCTACGACCTCGATGTGGTCGTCTCCTTCCAGGAGGGGCGCGTGCGCTGCTCCCGAGAGGTCTCGTGGGACTGGCTGCCGGATGAGGTCCGCGGGGAGATGCTCCGCACCGGGGCGCACCGCGTCCGCAAGACGTGGTCCGGACCGTGGACTCCTTCTGACCCCGGATCGTGACATGCCGCTCCCGTTCTTCTTGCTCCTCGGAGGGTTCCTCGGAGGTGTGGTCTTCACCACCTACTGTGTGGCCTTCCTGGAGGAAATCTCGTCCATCGTTACAGAATGGCTCCGCCGAAGCAACCTGGATCAATCGTGGTTGATGAGGACGGTCATCTTCCTCACCAACGTCGGGGCGGGGATCCGCCGGGTGATCGTTGGGGAAAGCAAGAATTCGACGAGCCATATCGTGGAAGACAAAACCATGACGCGCGAGCAAATCGACGATCCGGAGGTGCGTGCCATGCTTGAAAAAGAAGGCAAGTGCATCCTCCAGCTCGACAACCGTGGATGAAGGGGAAGTATCATGTGGTCTCGGACGACGAACAGCAAGAACACAGGAGCCTCCCCGGAGGCTCGCTCCTCCCGACCGGAGGTGCCCGCGCAGGGGCCTTCCGCGCCCGGGGGCGAGGGCGGCAACGAGGCGTCGCTGTTCCAGCCGGAGCAGCCGCAGCGGAGGCTCGCGGAGCTGGTGATCAGCGACTCGGTGAGGGCTTCCCTCGACACGGTGCTGGCGCGGATCCACCACCACGAGACGCTCTACCGGGACTGGGGGCTCGCCGCCGTCGATCCCACGGGGAAGCGGGTGGTGCTCAACCTGTACGGGCCCCCGGGGACCGGAAAATCCCTCTGCGCGGAGGCCATCGCCCACACGCTGGGCCGCCCGTTTCTCCGGGTCGACTACGCGGAGATCGAGTCGAAGTACGTGGGGGAGACGCCCAAGAACATCAAGGCGGCCTTCCGTCGGGCTGCGGAGACCGGGGCGGTGCTTTTCTTCGACGAGGCGGATTCCATCCTGGGCAAGCGCCTCACCAACGTGACCCACAGCGCCGACCAGGCGGTGAACTCCACCCGCTCGACGATGCTGACCCAGCTGGATCGGTGCGAAAACGTGGTGATCTTCGCCACCAATTTCTTCTCCAGCTACGACCCGGCGTTCCTGAGGAGGATCTTCGCCCACGTCGAGCTGCCCCTGCCGGACGAGGCCTGCCGGCGCGAGCTGTGGCGTCGCCTGTTTCCGGGGCGGATGCCGGGGATCGACGCCCTCGATCTGGCGGAGCTCGCCGCGCGCTCCGAGGGGCTCTCGGGAGGGGATCTGCTGGAGCTCGTCAAGCGCTCGGCCAGCCGCGCCGTGCAGCGCTCCGGGGGGGAGCGGCGGGTCACGCAGGCGGACGTCCTCCAGGAGATCGAGGCGCTCCGGCGGACCCGGCGGGCCCACGAGGGGGCGCCGCGGTGGACGCCGTCAGACCGAGATGGACCCCTT
>CAZSDX010000279.1:0-7124 GCA_964605685.1 uncultured Polyangiaceae bacterium | reverse complement strand
GCGGAAGTCGCTGCGCGCCAGCAGCACGTTGACGCAGACCGGACGGCCTGACCGCCCCGTTGTTCTCTGCCGGGCTGGGTGCTAGCTCTCTCCCATGCTCACCGTGGTCCCGCTGCGCTACGGCACGGCCTTCAAGAAGGCTTTCTCCGACCCGCTTGCCTTCTCCGCTCTCGTCAAGGGCGCTCTCGACATCGACTTCCATCCGGAACGTATCGAACAAGAGCACTCCTTCCGTCCCGCCGTCGCCCACGTCAACATCGCCTACGATCTCTTCGCCGAAGATGTTCAGAAGCGCACCATCGTGGAATTGCAGCACGTCCGCGACGATGAATCCTACGATCGCTTTCTCTACTACCACTGCATCGGTCTGGCGGAACAGATCATCACGAGCGACAGCTACAAGTTTCCCCGGACCGTGTACACGCTGGTGGTGATGACCCGGTGGCCCGCCGATCCGAGGCTCCAGTTCGGTCGAGCGGTGGGGAACATCGATCCGGTGACGGATGAGGGGAAGAAGCTGGGCGTGTACGAGCATCGCCTGGTGTTCGTGAACGCGAGGGCGCCGTCGTCGATGCTGCCAGCCGGGTTGAGGTCGCTGATGGCGCTGGTGGAAGACACGCTGGATGGCCAGGTGGACGAGACCAAGTACCCGGATGAACTGTCGCAGCGGATCCTGAGGCAAATCGAGAAGAGCAAGCTGACGGCGGAGGAGAACGCGACGCTGAAGGAAGAGGCGACGTGGGAGCAGGCGAAGCGGGAGACAGCTGCCGAGGCGGAGACGCGAGGCAAAGCCGATGGTCTGCGCGAGGGCGAGGAGCGAGGGAAGGCGGAGGGCTTGCGAACCGCGGTGGAGACGGCGTGCGAGTTGCTCGGGATCGAGGTGACGGAGGCGCGGAAAGCGCATCTTGCGGGGCTGGACGTGGCGGGCCTGGAGGCGCTTCGGCTCCACCTCAAACAGCACCGCTCCTGGCCGACGTGAGGCCTTGTTCCCAGCGCCGACGAGGCCACCCCCCTGCCAGGCTGGGAGCACTGCGGTGGACGCCGTCAGACCGAGATGGACCCCTTGCGGAAGTCGCTGCGCGCCAGCAGCACGTTGACGCAGACCGGACGGCCTGACCGCGCGATGCGCTTGGCCTCGTCGAGGGTCTCGGCGATCTTCGCCTCGTCGTCGAGCAGGAGCCCCACGCCGCCGTAGCCCTCGGCGACCTTCTCGTAGCTGGTGTCCCGGAGCACGGTGCCCACGTCGTCCCCCAGCAGGTCCGTCTGGTCGCGGGCGATCTGGGCCCAGAGGGCGTCGGTTCCGATGACGGCGATGGGGGCGAGGCCGTGGCGGACGAAGGTGTCGAACTCGGCGAGGGAGTAGGCGCTGGAGCCGTCTCCCCAGAGGATCCATACCTCCGCGCCGGGCCTGCACACGGCGGCCCCCGTGGCGAAGCCGCCGCCGACGCCCAGGGTGCCGTAGACGCCGGGGTCGAGCCACGACAGCGGGCCGCGGGGCCGCAGGATGTACGAGCCGGTGGCCACGAAATCGCCGCCGTCGGCCACCAGGATGGCATCATCGGAGAGCTTCTTCTCCAGCTCGACGAAGAAGCGCAGCGGGTTGACGCGGCCCGGGGTGCGCTCCTGCTCCCTGGTGATCTCGGCGTCGCGGGCCTGCTCGCGCTGCGTGAGCGCCTCGATCCACGGCCCCCGCCCGGCCCCGGAGGTGCCCGCACGCTCCGCCAGCTCGACCAGGAACTGCCCCGGGTGCATGCGCACGGCGACGTCCGGGATGCGGTTCTTGCGCAGCGTGGCGGCGCTGAGGTTGGCCGCAACCAGGCGGGCGGAGCGCGGGATGCTCTGGCCATACTTGAGCCGGAAATCGAAGGGAAAACCGCAGACGATGACCAGGTCGGCCTCCTTGAGGGCCTTGCCTCGCTCGTGGCGGAACTGGATGGCGCAGTCCTTCCCGAGGAGGCCCCGGGCCATCCCGCCCAGGTAGACCGGCACGCCCAGGCGGCGCACGGCGTCGGCGATGCGCCCCGGGTTGGGCTCGTTCACCAGGGTCTGGCTGCCGAGCACCAGCAGCGGACGCTGCGCCTTGGCGAGCGCCTCGGCCACCTCGGCGACCTTGTCGTGCGGGTCACCAGGGACGGTCAGGTCGACCAGCGCCGGCATGCGGGGGGCATGCACCGGGATGTGCGGCTGGGAGAACTGACGGTAGAGGTGCCCCTTGAGGTAGAGCCGGAGCGCGTCGCCCAGCGGGCCCTTCATGGTGGCCTCCGAGAGCGTCCACTTGCGCACGGTCTCCTCGGGGTAGAGCAGGTCGATGGGGACCTCGACGAACACCGGGCCCGGCACCCCGCCCAGCGCGGTGTCGATGGCGCGCTCGACCGTCGGACCCAGGCTCTTGTGCGTGGTCACCCGCGTCGCCCACTTGGTGATCGGCGCCAGGATGGAGAGCTGGTCGATGTCCTGGAGCGAGCCGCGCCCCCGGAGCACCGTCGCCGTGGCCCCTCCGAAGAGGAGCACCGGCGACTCGGCCATCTGGGCGTTCTTGATGGCGGTGATGGTGTTGGTCACGCCGGGCCCCGCGGTGACCGCCGCCACGCCCACGTTGCCGGTGAGCCGCGCCGCGCTGTCGGCGGCGAACACGGCGTTCACCTCCTCGCGCATGTCGACGACGTGGATCCCGCGCCGCTTGGCCCCCACCAGGATGGGCGAGATGTGGCCTCCGCAGAGGGTAAAGAGATGGTTGACCCCGCGCCGAGCGAGGATTTCCCCGATGATATCGCCGCCATGCATGGCCTCCTCCTAGCAGATCGCCGCCCCCGCGTGGCCCCGATTTCCGTCAATCCTTGAGGGAGCGGGGAGGACGCAGGCCCAGCTTCTGCACCAGGCGGTGGAGGTACATCCGGTCGATGCCGGCCTTGCGGGCGGCGCTGCTGAGGTTGCCGCCGGTCCTGTCCAGCAGGGCGCCCAGGTAACGGCGCTCGAAGTCGTCGATGACGCGATCCTTGGCGATCTTGAAGGGGATCTCCAGGTCGACCTCCTGCTCCAGCGAAGGCGGCTGCTGCGACGGCGTGGCGGGGGGCTCGCGCCAGGGAGGCGCCGCGGTGTCGAACACCACGGAGCGCTCGACGTAATTGCGCAGCTCCCGGACGTTCCCGGGCCAGCTATGGCGGGCCAGCGTCTCGATGACCTCCGGGGTGAAGAGGTGGGCGGACTCCTGGGCGTCGAAGGAGTCAAGAAAGACCCGGATCAGCAGGTCGATGTCCTCGCTGCGCTCGCGGAGGGGCGGCACGCGGACGGTGACCACGCTGAGGCGGAAGTAGAGGTCTTCCCGGAAGGTGCCGCGGTTGACCTCCTCCTCGAGCTTGCGGTTGGTGGCGGCCAGGACGCGCACGTCGACCTTCCGTGTTTTTGTCTCGCCGAGGCGCCGGATCTCCCGGGCCTCGAGGACGCGGAGGAGCTTGGGCTGCATGTCCAGGGGCAGCTCGCCGATCTCGTCGAGGAAGACGGTGCCGCCGCTGGCCGCCTCGAAGGCGCCGACGCGGTCCCGCTCGGCGCCGGTGAAGGCGCCCTTGGCGTGGCCGAAGAGCTCGCTCTCCATGAGGGTGCGGGAGATGGCGCTGCAGTCGACGACGACGAAGGGGCCGTCGGCGCGGCTGCTGCGCCGGGCGATCTGGCTGGCGACGAGCTCCTTGCCGGTGCCGCTCTCGCCCTCGATCAGCACGCTGACGTCGGCCTTGGAGACCCGCTCCAGGGTGGCGAAGAGCTTCTGCATGGCGAGGGATTTCCCGTAGATGGCGCCGAAGTTGGGCGTCTGGAGCACCTCGACGGTCCCGACGGAGGGGAGCTCCCGGATCCGGAGCAGCGAGCCGCCGATCTCGATGGCGCACTCGGACGAGGGGAGATCGGCGTCGCGGACCCGGACGCCGCCGATCCGCACGCCGTTGAGGGAGCCCGTGTCGGTGAGCCTCCAGGCGTCCTTGGCCCGGACCAGGCGGAAGTGAAAGCGGGAGACCAGCGGATCGCTGACCACGACCTCGTTGCTCGGGTGGGCGCCGACTCTTACCAGCTCCTGATCGAGGACCGCGACGCGGTCGGCGGGCTTTCCTGCCTCCCGTTCGAGGGTGACCTCGATGCGGGGGGCGGCGACCCGGCCAGAGAACTGTGGTGTGGTGGCGGCTCCGGCCCCCCCTGGGAAGATCTGACGCATGAGGCCGCTACTATAGCGCCGCCGCTCAGCGCCGAAGCAAGCGGAACGGCTGGAGCTCGAAGGCGGCCAGCCGGTGCTTGAAGGCGGCGAGGTCGTCGACGCCAGGGCGGTAAGGGGCCTCGGCGGGGCCGTCGTTGACGTAGGGGCGCCCGGAGGGGTCGACGGCGCGGCAGGCCCCGCGGAAGGCGAGCTGGTTGGAGTAGAGCGGGCCCTCGCTGTCGTAGCGCTCGGTGTGGCAGGCCCAGTAGGTGTCGCTCAGGGGGCAGGAGAGGTTGGCGGCGATCAGGCGATCGCCGAGGAGCACGCCGGTGCCGAAGGCCCCCGGCAGGAGCGAGGTGACCAGGGACCAGTTCTCGAAGAGCCAGACGTTCTCCTCGAAGAGGTACATGGTCTTGAGCACCGGCTGGCGCTGGCGGTACCAGAGGCGCGCCAGCTCGCCGGCCTCCTGCTGGTGCTCGGCGCCGAGGCGGATCACCTGGAGGCGTCCGTCCTGGTCGAGCTTGGTGAGCCGCTGGCGGATCCCCTTGAGGCGGCGCCCTGCCATGGTCTGCATGTCGACGGTGCGGCAGACGTAGTCGGGCCAGAGGTAGCGGACCTCGACGGCGGGGGAGCTGGCCTCGGGCAAGGCGATCCAGCCGGGCACGCGCAGCAGGGACTTCTCCGACAGGAGGGCCTCGCGGACCGCGGCGTGGAAGGCGTCCCGATCCCGGGTCAGCGGGAGCACCACGGCCCAGTCGCTGGCGGCGTGGACGACGAGCGCCCCGTCGATGCGCTCGGTGTACCAGCCGGGGGCCTTCACCAGCCGCGACAGGAGGAAGAGGCCGTTGTTGAAGAAGAAGGGGCAGTCCTGCGCGTCCGAGCAGCGGACGATCTCGGGGAAGGCCTCGGCGTAGGTCTCCGCGTGGGGGTTCACGGCGCTCTCCGGACGCTCCAGCGGGAGGGGGCCTGACCGGGGCGGCTCAGCGAGTGCATCCCTCGAAGACCGCGAAGGTGCGGGCCTTGAACATGCATTCCAGGGCGGTGCGCTGGATGGCTTTGCCTACCATGGTCCGGTGGCACATGTCGCCGAACTGGCCCGCGGTCTGCCGGGCGGCGTCGGCGTTTTTCTTCTCCTGCTGCTCCCGCTGGGCCGGGTCCATCTTCGCCGGGAGCTTGCCGTTGAGGTCCTCGAAGACCAGCTTCGCCAGGATCTTCTCCAACTCGTCGCACTGCCCGGACACCACGTCCGTGGTCTCGTCCTGGCCCGTCGCCGGCTTCCCCTTGCCGACGGGCTCCGCGGTGGGCATGCGGGTGGGCGCCGCCAGGGTGCTCTTCCCGTCGTCGGCGGGGGCGGCGCTGGGTTCCGGCTTCGGGGCCTCCTTGCCGGGGGAGCTCGCCGGCGGATTTTTCGGGGCGGGGGTGGTCTCCCCGCAAGCCAGGACCCCGATCATCGCCCCGAACAGCGCCGCCAGACCCTTTCGCCAGCCCATGGTGGTAGCAAAATCGCACAGCTTGGCCCGCCCGTCACCCCCGCCCACCAACACCCCCTCACCCCCGCAGGACGATGCCTGCGACCGCCGCGAAGTGAAACATCGCCGCCACGATCACCAGGGTGTGGAAGACCTCGTGGTAGCCGAAGACCTCGGGCGCCGGGTCCGGGCGCTTGCGGGCGTAGACCACCGCGCCCAGGCTGTAGACGATGCCCCCGCCTAGGATGAGCAGCAGCGGCCAGGGGCCCACCGCCTCGTGCATCCGGCCCACGTAAGGCAGGATGCTCCAGCCGAGGATCACGTAGATCACCGCGATCAGCGGCTTCGGCGCCGTCACCCACAGCAGCGATTGGAGCACGCCGGCGATCGCTCCGCCCCAGACCACCCGCCGCAGCGAGGCGCCGTCCTCGGGCTTGAGGGCCATGCTCAGCGGCGTGTAGGTCCCCGCGATCAGCAGGAAGATGGCCGCGTGATCCAGGCGACGCATCCACTGGCGCGCCTTCGGCTTCCAGGTGGGGACGTGGTAGGCGCCGCTCACGCCGAAGAGGGTGGTGAGGCACACCATGTAGACCAGCGCCGCCTGCCGCTGCTGCTCCTGCGGGGCGTTGGCCACCAGCAAGGCCCCCGCCACGAGCGCCACGAAGCAGGCGATCTGGTGGAGGATGCCCCGCAACCTGGGCTTGGGCGGCGACACCTCCGGCAAGGATGTTTCCGTCATGGACGCCTCGCTACCATTTCACGGCGCGAGCGCGTAGCTCCCTCGCGTCGCGGCGATCACCGAACGATGGCCCCGGGGGGGTACCGTCGCTTGCCTGCGACCCCTCCCGTGGGGAATACTCCGGTGAACTCGCGCCATGATCCGCTACCTGTCCATCGCCAACTTTCGCTGCATCCGACAGGCGGAGATCAACCTGGGTCCGTTCACCGTGCTTGTCGGGCCGAATGCTTCCGGCAAGTCCACGATCCTCCGGGCGCTATCGGACATCCAGGAGGAGCTGGCCAACCACTGGCGAAAAGATCCCAACGCTCGTTGCCTGCTCGTCGCGCAGGATGCACAAGGGCACGGTTATCGCTACGACTCTCGTGCAGGGGGGGGGGAGGTGTCGTCAGGTGGTTGCCTTTCAGGAAGCAAGCAATTCGCCTGGACGTGGATCGACTTCGGGATCAGAACCGCGTTGCGAGAGCGACGATCCTCAGCGAGAACGGGCATAACCTGGCCAACGTGGTCGGCTCACTGACGCGCAGGCAGCAGGAACAACTCTCCCGGACGTTCTGCCGCCTCGTCCCGGTTTTTGCGGATCTTGACCTCCAGCCGACCAGCGACGGTATGCACGAGCTCCGCTTCCAGGATCGCTGGAGTGACGGGCTGTGGTACCGGCCCGAGCAGGTGTCGGACGGGACCATGTTGATGGTCGCCTTTCTGGCGTTGCGGTACCAGAGCGAGCCTGTTGAAC
>CAZSDX010000278.1:0-9208 GCA_964605685.1 uncultured Polyangiaceae bacterium | reverse complement strand
ACCAAGCAGCCCCACGGCAAGCAGCGCGCCCCGCCCCCTGCGGAGCCTTCCCCGGCCCCCGAGCCGCCCCGACCTCCCGACGCCTCCTCCGAGCTGGTCGCCCGCATGCTCCGCAAGGTCGAGGCCGCGCGCCAGCTCCGGGCCCGGACCCCGGTGCGCTCCGTGATCCTCGACCGGCCGCAGATGCTGGCCCAGGTCCAGTCCCAGGAGGCCTCCGACGTCCCGCCCCAGGTCACCCGCGCCCACGGGATCCTCCTCCAGGCCCTCGGCTGGGTCCCTCCCGGCTACGACCACGAAAAAGGCACCCTCGACCTGCTCAACGCCCAGCTCGCCGGCTACTACGAGCCCCGCAACAAGACCATGTTCCTCGCCCGCGACCTCCCCCCCGAGGAGGCCCGCGCCACCCTGGCCCACGAGCTGGTCCACGCCCTCCAGGACCAGCACTACGACCTGGGCCCCAGGCTCCGCTACCGCCCCGAGAGCGGCGACGCCCCCACGGCGCTCCACGCCCTGGCGGAAGGCGACGCCACCAGCGCCATGTTCGACGTCCTCCTGGCCGGCTCGGGCCGCACCGCCCTCGACCTCCCCGAGGACGAGATCACCGCCTCCATGCTGGAGCAGACCCAGGGCGCCGCCGAGGATGTCCCTCAAGCCCTCAAATCCTCCCTCATCGCCCCCTACATCGACGGCCTCCGCTTCGTCCACGCCCTGCGCCGCCGCGGCGGCTGGGCCGAGGTCGACCGCGCCTGGAAGGCCCTCCCTTCCACCACCGAGCAGCTCCTCCACCTGGAAAAATACGACCGCCGCGAGCCTCCGCTGCCGGTGCCGGGGCCTCCCCTCGACGCCCTCGGCGGCGGCTTCCGGGTCGAGCTCACCGACCTGGTCGGCGAGCAGGGCCTCCGGATCATGCTGGAGTCCTGGGGAACCCCCCGAGAAGCACGCCGCGCCGCCGCCGGCTGGGGCGGAGACCGCGTAACGTTGCTTTCCAGAGTCAAAAATGACCGTGACGAATGGTTCGTTACCTGGTGGATACGCTTCGATGGCGCCGACGCCCGGTGCCCTGACGCGACGGAGGCCTTCGCGGTGGTACGCAAGGGCTTCCCCCCTGACCGCAGCGCCCCGGATACGCTGTGCCAGGAGCGCCCCGAGATGGGCCCCCTGGCCGCAGCCACGGCCCGCTGCGATCTGCTGCTGGCGGCGGGCCCCTTCACCAGGAGCGGTGAAAGCTGGCGCTCCAGCGGGGATTGTTCCGCCCTCCGCCCCTGGATCCGCTCGGCGGTCCGGGGGGGTGCAAGGTGACCACAAGCGGTGGCATCGATCCTGCATGGGAATGGGAGGGCACCTTCCCTGGTTGACCTTCCGCCCCGAGAGATCCCCATGCACTCCACCGCTCCCCCGTCGTTCCCGGTCCCGGTTCTGGGCGTCGAGCCTGGTCGTTCGTGGTTGTCGCTGCTGGCCAGCTCGGCGTTGGGGATGGAACAGGTCGACACCGTGGAGGTGGAGGTGTCGACCCACCAGCTCCCCCGCGGTCGGGGTCCGTTCCGTCTGGTTGTCCAGACATTCGAGGGACACCCCGCCCAAAAAAGCCGACCCCTCGGCTCAACCCAGCGCGTGGTGACCGCCGCAGAGCTTCGCCGCGGGGTCCGGCTGTCGCTGGTCGAGCTCGGCGGAAACCGCGCGGAGGAGCCCTACGTGGTGGCCTGGCTGGAGTCCGGCGACCAGCTCCTCGAGCTGGATGGCCGCCGCGCCCGGCCTCCCCAGGGTAGCCTGCTCGCCATGGGCCACGCCACCCGGGGCACCAACCCGGTGCGCCTGGTCCTCGGTTGAACGAGGCGCGCAAGGGGGCGCGCAAGGGGCGCACCGTTCGCGGCCAGGGGGTCTTCTCCGGCCAGCCTGTCGCCGTCCGCTGCGTCCCCGGGGAGGAGGGCTCGGGCTGGCGTCTGGTGCGGGTGGATCTCCCCGGGACACCGGAGATCCCGGTGCGACCCGATCGAGTGATCGCCACGGAGCGCTCCACCACGCTGGGAGAAGGGGGAGCGACGGTGCGCATGGTCGAGCACTTCCTGGCGGCGCTCTGGGCGTCCGGCTGGCAGGATGCCCGGGTCGAGGTGCGCGGCCCCGAGCTGCCTCTCCTGGACGGCTCGGCCCTGCCCTGGGTCGAGGCGCTGGGGGAGGCGACCGCGCCGCGGCTCGGGCCGCCGGTGGAGGCGCCGCTGGAGGTGCGGGATGGCGCGGCGCTGGTCCGGGTGGACCCGTCCGAGGAGCTGCGCTTCAGCTACTCCATCGATTTTCCCGACCCCATCGGGGCGCAGTCCGCTCACTTCACCCCGGGGCGAGCGCGCTTCTCCTGCGAGCTGGCTCCGGCGCGCACGTTCCTCTTCGAGCGCGAGGCGGAGCAGCTCCGGGCGGCAGGGGCGCTGGCCGGCGGGACCCTGGACAGCGCCCTGGTGGCGTCGCCCGACGGGTGGCGCAACCCTCCGCTGCGCTTCCCCGAGGAGCCGGCGCGGCACAAGCTGCTGGACCTCGTGGGCGACCTGGCGCTGCTGGGGGCGATCCCGAGGGGACACTACCGGGCGCACCGGGCGGGGCACCGGCTCCACGTGGCGCTCGCGAGGCGGCTGGCAGAGGAGTGCGCTCTTTTGGGCGGTCCGCCGCGGTGCTAGCGGCGAGCGGATGACGACGCTGCCGAAGATCCAGCCCGCCCGCCACCTGGCCGAGGTTCGCTACGAGATCCGGGGGCCGCTGGCCCGCCGCGCGCTGGAACTGGAGCGCCAGGGGCACGAGGTCCTCAAGCTCAACATCGGCAATCCGGCCGCCTTCGGCTTCCGCACGCCGGAGACCATGCGGCTGGCGATGATCGAGAACCTGGGGCAGTCGGAGGGGTACTGCCACCAGAAGGGCATCTTCCCCGCCCGGGAAGCCGTCGTCATGGAGACCCAGGCCCGGAAGATCCCCGGGGTGACCGTCGAGGACGTGTTCATGGGGAACGGGGTGTCGGAGCTCATCCTGATGACCCTGGAGGCGCTGCTGGAGCCCGGCGACGAGGTGCTGGTGCCCGCCCCGGATTACCCCCTCTGGACCGCCGCCGTGCGGATCACCGGGGCGAAGCCCATCCACTACCCCTGCCGCCCGGAGAACGACTTTGTCCCCGATCCGGAGGAGGTGGAGAAGCTCTGCTCCCCCCGCTGCAAGGCCCTGGTGCTGATCAACCCGAACAACCCCACCGGAGCGGTGTACCCGGCGGCGGTGGTGGAGGCCCTGGCGCGGCTGGCCGAGCGGAAGAAGCTGGTGCTGATGTCCGACGAGATCTACGACCGGATCCTCTACGACGGCGCCGAGCACGTGCCGGCGGCGACCCTGTGCCGCGACACGCTATGCGCCACCTTCGGGGGGCTGTCGAAGGTGTACCGGGCCTGCGGGTTCCGGGTGGGTTGGGTCTATTTTTCCGGCCGCAAGGAGCATGCGACGGAGTACCTCCAGACGGTCGAGCTGCTGGCGTCGCTCCGGCTCTGCGCCAACGTGCCGGGGCAGTGGGCGGTGCAGACGGCGCTGGGCGGCTTCCAGAGCATCCACGAGCTGACCGCGCCGACAGGGCGCCTGGGGAGGCAGCGGCGGGCGGTGCTCGACGGCGCGGCGGCGTCCCGGTACCTGTCCCTGGTCCCTCCCCGGGGGGCGATGTACGGCTTCGTCCGGGTCAGGGATGTACCCGGCTTCGACGACGTCCGCTTCGCCATGGATCTCCTGGAGAAAAAGCACGTCCTGGTGGTGCCCGGCTCCAGCTTCAACGTCGACTACCGGGACCACTTCCGCATCACGCTGCTCCCCGACGAGGAATCCATGCGCGAGGTCTTCCGCAGGATCGAGGCGCTGCTGGACGGAGGGTGACGGGGGAGCCTCACCGTCGGGGGCGTCGCGCCGGGGGACGTGGCGGCGCCGACGGCGGGTTACGGGCGGCCAGCACGCGAGCCCGCAGGACCGACAGCATCTCGGGGTGAACGTCCGCCAGGTAACGCTCGACGAAGGGCAGATCCGCCTGCGTCTCGACGACGATCCGGGCGAAATCACCCAGGTGCTTGGGCTGGTTCGAGTAGAGGTACATGAGCAACAGGTGCTCCAGGGTGGCCACGGGCACCTCGACGCCGAAGACCTGGGCCACCGGCGCCTCGGCCACGATCGTGCTCTCGGGTTCCCCTGCGCTGACCAGAAGATCGACCTCCCCCTGCCCTCCCTCGCCGCGTAGCCGGTACATGGCCTCCGGTTCGCCGTCTCGGGGCGCAGGATCCACCGACGAGAAGCCGACACGCTCTAGGGCATCCAGCGCGTCGAAGGCGTCCTCGGTGACCACCACGACGTCCAGATCCTCGGTCATCCGCGGGAGCCCCCGGACCGCCAGGGCCGTGGCCCCGATCACAGCGAACGGGATCTCGCTCTTCAAAAGCGCCCGCAGCGCTCGCCGGATATGCTGCGGCAGGGAGGTGCGGCGACCCGTCACAGGGTCGTAGGAGAGCAGATCGAAGGACACCATCGCAAGCCAGGTTATACCCGGGCAACCGCAGGGTTGTAGCCCCGCGACCGCGGCGGAACTCCCCTCGCCTCGAGGCTCACCTCGCGGGCAGCTTGATCCTGGGCTTTTCCGGGTGCTTTTTGTAGAGCAGCCCGGTGCGCCCGAGCACCTGCACCAGCTCGGCGGCGGCGGAGGTGGCCAGCGCGGCGAGGGTATCCTTGCGATCCTCGGGGGCCTCGGTGCCGACCTTGACCTTGATCAGCTCGTGGTCGAGCAGCGCGCGGGAGGTGGCCTGGATCACCCCCTCGGTGACCCCCTCCTTGCCGATCTGGACGACGGGGGTGAGTTCGTGGCCGAGCGAGCGGAGGTAGCGCGCGGCTTTTCCTTGGAGCATGGGCGCGATGCTGCCACGGACACACTTGCCCGTCGACGACGGCCTTGGACCGGCGCCATGATACGGCCGCCATGACCCAGTCCGCGACGCCTCCGGTCCAGTTCTCGGAATCCATCCCCCCCGCGCCCCCCTCGGCCTCCCCGGACGCACCGGTCTCGCCGCTCTCCTTCTCGAGCATCGTGGCGGGCTACATCGAGCAGGCCGCCGGCGTGCTCGGCGTCGACGGCTTCATCACGACCATCCTCAAGGAGCCCGCAAACGAGCTGATCATCCACTTCCCGGTGAAGATGACGGACGGCTCCGTCCGGCTGTTCAAGGGCTACCGGGTCCAGCACTCCAACGCCCTCGGGCCCTTCAAGGGAGGCATCCGCTTCCACGAGTCCGTCACCCTGGACACCTGCCGCGCCATCGCCGCCATCGCCACCCTCCAGTGCGCCCTGATGAAGCTCCCCTTCGGGGGCGGCTCGGGAGGGATCAAGTTCGATCCTCGCAGCGTCTCCAGCGAGGATCTCCAGCGGATCTCCCGGCGCTTCTTCTTCGCCTTCGGCAACAACGTCGGCCCCGAGTCGGACGTCGCCCACCCGGACCTGGGCACCAATGGCCAGATCATGGCCTGGGGCATGGATACCTACGCCAACACCATCGGCAACCAGCTCGCCGAGGCGGCTCGCGCCGTGGTCACCGGCAAGCCCCTGGCCAGCGGCGGGATCGAGGGGCGCGAGCGGGCCTCCGGGCAAGGCATCGTCCACGTGATCCGCCAGTGGGCCGACGCGCACGGCTTCGACCTGGCCGGCGCGACGATGGCCACCCTGGGCTTCGGCAACGTCGGCGCTCAGGCGGCGATGCTGCTGGCCAAGCTGGGCGTCTCCACGGTGGCGGTGGGGGATCACTCGGGCTTCCTGCTCAACGAGGAGGGGCTCAACCCTCACAAGCTCTGCGAGCACGTCGCGCGCAACGGAAGCATCGCCGGCTACCCGGGCGGGCGCGCCATCTCCCGGGAAGAGTTCTTCTCCACCCGGACGGACATCTTCCTGCCCGCCGCGCTCCACCACCAGGTCGGCCCCCTGGAGGCCGCGATGCTCCAGCCGCGGCTGCTGGTCGAGGGCGCCCACGGACCCTTGACCCCGGAGGCCGAGGCCACGCTGGCGGCGCGGGGTGTCGACATCTTGCCGGACCTCCTGGCGAACGCGGGGGGGGCCATCGTCAGTTACTTCGAGTGGGCCCAGAACCGGCGCAGCGAGAGCTGGCCGGTCAGCGTCACCGAGGAGAAGCTCGAACGCCGCATGAAGCAGACCTACCGGGAGGTCTCCCAGTTTGCCCGCGGTCGGGGGCTCTCCCTGCGCGTCGCCGCCTACGCCGTGGCCCTCGGGCGGCTCCAGTCGGTCTACCGCGAGCGCGACCTCTTCCCGTTACCCATCCCCGTGCGCATCCCCGTCCGTCGTGCCCACCCTCGTCCTCGATACACGCCGGCTCACGAGCCGGGATTTTCCCGGCGGGGTGCTGCCAACGGTGAGCCGTGAGCCGTGCGCTAGCGTGCAGAAGGGGGAGCATCGAACGCGAAGAGCAGCGTTCTTAGCTGGGCGGGGGGGTAGCCGGATTCGAGGGAGAGGCGCCCCAGCACCAGCGCGAGGAGGCGACCCGCCGGAGGAGCGGCGAGGCGAGGGAGATCCTCGGCCCACAGGAGCGCGTCCTCGCCGTGATCGAGCGCGACGATCTCCTCGCGGAAGCGCGCCACCAGCTCCCCGTCCACGGAGCGACGCCCCGCCAGCCACCGCTTGGCGGCCAGGGCCCCTCGCAGCAGCGCGTGATAGCGAAAGCCGAGGAGGGCCCAGGGCTCCGGGGTGTCCGTCGGCTCCCCGGCTTGGAGGCGCTCCAGCCAGGCGAGGCGGCGCTCCAGCTCGGCCATCGGGATGCGATCGATCTCCCGGAGCGCCCCGGGGAAGGCGCGCGCCAGGGTGGCCATGGCGGGGCGCGGGTCCGGGAGGCTGCCGTCCAGATCGCCCCGCCGCAGCCGGAGCATCTCGGCGTACTTGCTCCGCAGCGGATCGAGCCACGGAGGGCTCGGCGCGCTCGTGGGGGGTGCGTCGCGGGGGCTGCTCATCCGGAGGGGTGTACCTCAGGCCGGAGGGGTCGGTTGATTTTGTGCTTGCCTGGGAAAATTTTTCCTGTAGGTTCCGCCCTCGTCGCGGCGGTGAAACGCCACGACGGTCCGGGGCGTAGCGCAGCCTGGTTAGCGCACCAGACTGGGGGTCTGGGGGTCGGGCGTTCGAATCGCCCCGCCCCGACGGACAAGAAGAAGCCGAGCGTCGCAAGACTCCCGGCCTTTTCGCTTTTGTCCGCCGTGCTGGCACCCCTGCTCGTGACCGGGCTACCCTGGTTCGCGAAACGGTCCTCTCTGGCGCGGTTGGCTGCGCCGGGCTGGGGCGACACCTCACCGGCAACAACCGCGACGCGGGAGGTCTCCCTTGATCAAGTACCTCGGCTCCAAGCGTACCCTGCTCCCCGCGATCGTCGCCGTGATGCGCGACCTCGGGGGAGACGTTCGCTCCGTGATCGATCTGTTCTCGGGCACATCGCGGGTAGGGCACGCGCTCAAGGCGGCGGGCTACCAGGTCTTCAGCAACGATCTCAACGCCTACGCCCACACGCTGGCCACCTGCTACGTCCAGGCCGATCTCGAAGACGTCGAAGCGGACGCTCGCAAGCTGATCGCCGAGTTTCAGTCCCTCCCCGGGAAACCCGGTTACTTCACCGAGACGTTTTGCGAGAAGTCCCGCTTCTTCCAGCCGAAGAACGGCGCCCGTGTGGACGCGATCCGCGACGAGATCGAGTGCAAGGGGCTCGACCCCGAGCTGAAGGCGGTTCTTCTCGTCTCGCTCATGGAGGCCGCCGACCGCGTCGACTCCACCACCGGCTTGCAGATGGCCTACCTCAAGGAGTGGGCCCCGCGCGCTCACAACGATCTGGAGCTCCGCATGCCCGAGGTGCTCCCCAGGGCCAGGCACGGCAAGAGCAAGGCCCACCGGGGCGACGCCGTGCAAGCCGCAGGAGTGCTCCAGGCGGATGTTGCCTACCTCGATCCGCCCTACAACCAGCACAGCTACCTGGCGAACTACCACATCTGGGAGTCGCTGGTGCTCTGGGACAAGCCCGAGGTCTACGGCGTCGCCTGCAAGCGGGTGGATGTCCGTGAACGTCCGAGCCCCTTCAACTCCAAGAAGCAGTTCTTTCAGGCGCTCAAGGACACGATCACAGCGGTGCAGGCACGCTACCTCGTGGTGTCGTTCAACAACGAGGGGTACATCGCCCGCGAAGACATGGAGGCCCTGCTCTCGACGCGAGGCAAGGTCACGACGCTCGAACACGACTTCAAGCGGTACGTTGGTGCGCAGATCGGCATCTACAACCCCCAGGGGGCGAAGGTTGGGGCGGTGAGCCACCTCCGCAACAAGGAGTTCCTCTATGTTGTTACTCCAGAGCAATCTGTGGCCTTGCACCTAACCTCGACAGAAGTAGGGGCGCAACCTGTTGCGCCCCTACCCCCTCCGCATGGGTAAAAAAATAATCCCCTCCTTTGTCGAGGTTAGATACAAGGCCCAATCTGTGACGAAAATCGAGCCCAAAGTTGCACGCCGGGAATCTGAGCAAATGTCGCTATTTGACTGAACTTTTTGTTGTTCAGGTGAGACTCGAATTTTGCCGTTTTATGAGCCTGTCCTGCAGGTAAATTCGGCTGTGGTGGTTGTTTTCGAGGGGAGTGGGTAACCGTGGGCGATGACACAACCTGGCAAAAAATCGGGTCTCCCCCCGGTTTTTCGAGGTTTTTGCAGAATGCCTCCCTCACAAAATGGCGAAAGTCGAGTCAGAAGGGTGTAACTCTGACACTGAGGCCCAAATTCGGCTGAATTCTTGGGCATAGAGGGGTCGTTTCGTGGTGGGAAAAAGGCACGCCTCGGCGTTCCGATTCGACGACGCGGCTGGCCTGGCCAGGCTGCCTTTGCACATCTGGTTCGGGGAGCCCTCCTTGGCCAAGTCCAGAACCAAGCGCGGCCACCGTCGCATTCGTGGGGGCACCCGGTGGGGGGTGAGCCACCCGGTGGGCCAAAAAATCCGCAAAAATGGCCTCAGTGTCAGAGTTGCACCCAGTCAGAACACGACCGCCGGGGGGTCGGGCGGGACGATGACCTTCGGAGAGGTCGGGAGCGAGAGGCGCACGAAGTCGGCCTCGTTGAAGGTCAGCACGGCGTCGGCTCCCCATCGTTCCGCCGACACGACGTGCAAGCCGTCGAAGACCGCGCCCGAGATCAACC
>CAZSDX010000277.1:0-9212 GCA_964605685.1 uncultured Polyangiaceae bacterium | reverse complement strand
GACACGCTGGAGCCTCCTCGCCTGCGGCTTGCTTCTCTCTTGCAAATCGGACCCCCCTCCCCCTTCCACCAACCCTCCCGTCGTCTCCACCCGCCCGGCCTCGCCGCCCGGCTCCGGCTCGGTCCCGGCGGCCTCCGCGTCGGCGGAGCCCCGCCCCAGGGTCGCCCCGGCGGAGCAGGTCCTCTCGTTCCCCGGGGCGGGGGGCGTGACGCTGGCGGGGAGCTGGTACCAGGCCAGCCCGGAGGCTCCGGTGGTGGTGCTGCTCCACCGGCTGGGCGGCCAGCGGAGCGACTGGAGGCCGCTGGTGCAGAAGCTCTTGAACGACGGGCCCGAGCTCTCCCTGCTGGCGCTGGACCTGCGCGGCCACGGTCAGTCCGGGGCGTCGGAGGGGCGGGTAGGAGGCGGGCTCCAGCGCAAGGACATCGAGCAGATCCCCGGCGATCTGAGGGCGGCGCTCGCGGAGGTGGACCGCAGGCTCGGCCGGAAGGCGGACCGGGTGGTCGGGGTGGGGGCGGATCTCGGGGCGACAGCGCTGGCGCTGGCGGCGAGCCAGGACCCACGGTGGAGCGCGCTGGCGCTGCTCGCGCCGGTGGCGGCGCTCCGGGGGGTCGATATCTACCGCCCCTTCGCCGAGGTGAGGAGGAGGCCCGTGTGGCTGGCGGCGGCGCGGGAGGATCCGATCTCGCAGGAGCCGTTCAAGGCCATGGTGTCGATGGTGGGGGCCACCCTCACCAGCAAGCAGTACGAGGGTCAAGAGCACAACGTCACCCGGCTGGCGGCGGCGACCCCCGCGCTGTGGGACGACCTGGGGAGCTGGCTGGCCATCGCCGCCTCCGGCCAGCCGATCCCGGCGACGTCGGCGTCGGCGCCCGCGTCGGTGCTGGGCCCTCCTGCGCCTCCTCCGTCTGCGCGACCCACGAGGGAGAAGAAATGACGGATGAGGATCAAGACAAGGCAGCGTCTGCGATCCGGACAGCTCGCAGGGAGCAAGGCATGACGGAGAGCGAGCGAGGGAAGGAGGAGTTTACCTCCGAGGTCCAGGAGCTTATCGAGGGTCTCTCGCGGGATCTCCTCACGCTCGACGAGCAGGAGAAGAGGAAGAAGATCGAGCCGGATCTGATCAACGACATCTTCCGCGGAGTGCACACGCTCAAGGGGCTTGCGGGGCTCTTCGGGGCGAACCGCCTGGGGGTGCTCTCGCACGATCTGGAGGAGATCCTGGACGACCTGCGGCTGGGGAAGAGGCCGCTGGACCGGGAGACGGTGGACCTGCTGTTCAAGGCGCTGGACGCCTACGGGCAGCTGCTGCACCTGGAGCAGCACCCGGAGCTGGAGGCGCCGCCGGAGCTGGACGCGTTCTTCCAGGAGCTGTCGCGGTTCGCTCACGCAGGAGAGGGGGAAGCGCCGGCGGCGGCGCTCTCGGACTACGACCTGGACGCCGGACTGCTGGCGGTCCTGACGGAGTACGAGGAGCACCGGCTGCGGAGCAACATGCAGCAAGGGATGTCCCTGTTCCGCGTGAGGACGACGTTCAAGCTGCAGACCATCGACGACGAGCTGGAGCAGCTCAAGTCCATGGCGAAGTCGCTGGGGGAGATCATCACGTACCTCCCGACCGGAGGCGGGGACAACGACACCATCGAGCTGGAGGTGCTGATGGCCTCGGGGGCACCCCCGGAGCAGCTCCTGGCGACGCTGGGGGGGCCGACGGTCCGGATCGAGGAGCTGGCCCGCAGGAACCCGACGAACCCGGCCCCCTCCGACAGCCAGGACATCGGGGGGGAATCGCTGACGCCAGCACGCAACCCGTCCCACGCCAGCGACATCAGCGAGCTGAAGTCGACACCTGCGATAGCGATGCAGGCGGCGTCCCTCAAGAGCGTGTCGCAGACGGTGCGCGTCGACATCCGCAAGCTGGATAACCTGATGAACATCGTGGGGGAGCTGGCGATCGTGAGGGCCTCGCTGGCCCGCATCACCGAACGGGTGAGGGGCCAGGCAGCGCACCGGGAACTCGGGGTGGAACTGCACCGGCTCCACCGGGCGTTCGACCGGCACCTCGGGCAGATGCAGGACGGGATCCTGGAGGTGCGGATGGTGCCGATCAGGCAGATCTTTGATCGACTCGAGAGGATAGCTCGGCAGTCGAGCCGGGAGGCTGGCAAGCAGGTGAACCTGGTGATCACCGGGGCCGAGACGGAGGTGGACAAGCTGATCGTCGAGGAGCTCAGCGATCCGCTGATGCACATGGTCCGCAACGCCATCGACCACGGGATCGAGACGGCGGAGGAGCGAATCAAGGTGGGGAAGCCCGAGCTGGGCACCATCGCGATCAACGCCTTCCAGAAGGGGAGCCACGTGTTCCTGGAGCTGGAAGACGACGGTCGAGGGATGGACCCGAAGAGGCTCATCGAGACGGCGGTGAGCCGGGGCTTCCTCGGCGCCCAGGAGGCGAGGGAGCTGAGCAGCGACGACGCCTTCGGGCTGATCTTCTTGCCCGGCTTCTCCACCAAGGCGAGCGCGGACATGATGGCCGGCCGCGGCGTGGGCATGGACGTGGTGAAGACCAACATCAGCCGGCTGGGCGGCGTCATCGACGTGCAGAGCGAGGTCGGCGTCGGCACGAAGATGACCATCACGCTCCCGATCACCCTGGCGATCCTGAGCGCGCTCATCGTCCACGTGGGAGGGCAGCCCTTCGCCGTCCCCCTGTCGAGCGTCCAGGAGGCACTGGTGTTCGACCCGGTGGCGATCCGCACCGTGGACAACCGGGAGGTGATGACGCTGCGGGGGGCGACGCTCCCGGTGGCGAGGCTGTCCCGGCTGTTCGGCCTGGAGGGCCGGGAGCGCGGCTTCGTCGTCGTCGTCGCCGCCGGCACCCGCAAGCTGGGGCTCGTCGTCGACTACCTGGAAGGCCAGCAGGACATCGTGATCAAGCCCCTGGGGCCCTCGCTCCGGCAGGTGCGGGGCTTCGCTGGCGCGGCTCAGCTCGGTGACCAGCGGGTCGGGCTGGTGCTGGACAGCCCAGCCTTGGTCGAGGAAATCCTCGCGGGGGAGGTCGGCAAGACGCCCTTGGGCTTGCGGCGGGGCATGGCATGATGGTGTCGTGGTCCGCATGAAGGGGTCCAGACAGTCCGGGCGCCGGGCTCAGTCCGCCGAGCGGGGCAGCGTGGCGGAATTCCTCGCCCTGCGGCTGGGGAGCGAGCTCTATGGGGTTCCGTTGACCCACGTACGGGAGATCCTGGTCTCCCCGCCGTTGACGCGGGTGCCGCGCGCCCCCCACGACGTGCTCGGGATCATCAACGTGCGCGGTCAGCTGGTGACGGTGATCGATCTGAAGGCGAGGCTCCGCCTGTCCGGCGAGGAGCCGCCGCAGCGCGCGAGGGTGCTGCTGGTGCCGGGTCCGGAGGGGGAGCTGCTGGGGTTGAGCGTGGACGAAGTGTTGCAGGTCTACCGGCTGTCGGAGAGCGAGATCGAGCCGGCCGGGGTGCTGGGGGGGAACGTGGCGGAGCACGTGGCGGGGATCGGGAGGCGCGACGGGGTGCTGTTGATCCTGCTGTCGCTGGGGACGCTGCTGGGCGGGGGTGCGTCGTGAAGGCGCTCCCGAGGAGCCGGGGGGAGGCGCAGCGGACGTTCGTGGGCTTCTTCGTGGCCGGAATCGCCTACGCGCTGGACGTGGTCTACGTGGTGCAGATCGTCAACCCGGGCGCCGTGGATCCGCTGCCGTACATGCCGCACTCGGTGGTCGGGGTCTCGGATTTCCGCGGGAAGGTCGTGCCGGTCATCGACCTGCGGGTGAGGCTGGGGTCGATCCCGGCGGGGGACGAGCGCCGGTACAAGTGGCTGATCGTCAAGAGCGGGCCGGCGATGGGGGCGCTGGTGGTGGACGACGTGGAGGATGTCTTCAGCGTCCCGCTGGCGGAGATCCGACCGCCGCCTCGCTCCGGGGACGAGGAGATGAGGGCGCTGGGGGGCGTGCTCCAGCACCGGAGGCGCATGACCTTCGTGCTGGATCTCCCCCGGCTCCAGGCGCTCCTGGAGGTGACCGAGCAGCAGCCCCCGGCGGCGCTGGAGCCCGGGGCCCCCCGGGACGACGGGCGAAAGAAGGGCAAGCCATGAGCCAGCGGTGGCGCCCCGATGGCCCCCTCATCAACCCGCAGGATCTCTCCGCGCTGCTCCGGCTGTTCCGGGAGGAAGCGGGGCTGGAGTTCCCCCGGGACACGGAGTACGTGATCGAGCGCAAGCTCCAGGAGCGGCTGGCGGCGCTGGGGCTGGCGGATTTCGGGGAGTACGTCCGGTTGCTCCGGTCAGCGGCAGGCCGCAAGGAGCTGGAGCATGCGCTGGACGAGGTGACCACCCACGAGACCTACTTCTTCCGGGAGGAGTACCAGCTCAAGATCTTCCAGCAGGAGCTCCTGCCGCGGCTGCGGGCGATGACCGAGGGGAGGCGGCGGCTGACGCTGTGGAGCGCCGGGTGCGCGAGCGGGGAGGAGGCGTACACGCTGGCGATGCTGCTGGACGCTTCGGGGCTCTTCGAGGGGTGGTCTGTACGGGTGGTAGGGAGCGACCTGTCGAGGCGGTGCATCAACCAGGCGCGGCGCGGCTCCTACGGACGCTCGTCCTTCCGGACCCTGCCGAAGGACTTCGAGGATCGCTACTTCACCCTGGACGGCGGGCGGCTGGAGGTGATCCCCGAGATCCGGGAGATGTGCCTGTTCTTGCAGATGAACCTCCTGGATCAGGAGCGCCACCTGACGCTGGGGCGCATGGACGCCATCTTCTGCAGGAACGTGCTGATCTACCTGGCCGCGGAGGCGCGCCAGCGGGTGCTCCGGTCGCTGTACGACCGGCTCAACCCCGGGGGTTACCTGATGCTCGGCCACTCCGAGTCGCTGCTGCACACCGAGAGCGACTTCGAGGCGGTGCATCTCCAGGGGGACGTGGTGTACCGGCGCCCCGAGCAGGACGACGGGAGACGCCCCCAGGAAGGCGGGAGGATTCGTTGATGGAAGAGAAGCGGAAGATCCGGGTACTCGTCGTCGATGACTCCGCCTACAACCGGCGGAACATCGCGGAGATCCTCGCCCAGAGCGGGGAGGCGGAGGTGGTAGGCAAGGCCATGGACGGCGAAGAGGCGCTCCGGCAGGCCCTGTCGCTCAAGCCGGACGTCATCACCCTCGACCTGGAGATGCCCCGCATGGATGGCTTCACCTTCCTGCGGATCCTCATGTCCAAGCAGCCCACGCCGGTGATCGTGGTGTCGAGCTACTCCCAGCGGGACAACGTGTTCAAGGCCCTGGAGCTCGGCGCCCTGGAGTTCATCGCCAAGCCGGAGCGCCAGCTCCCCGCCGACGCCGGGGAGCTGAGGCAAGAGCTGCTGCAGAAGCTCCAGGTGGTCCGCTCCCTGCGCCGCGGGCCCTCGGCCCAGCGCCCCCACCGCGCCGTCGCTCGCGACCCCTCTCCTCCCCCCGCCGAGGCGCCTCCTCGCTTGCTGATCGGCGTCGCCTCCAGCACCGGGGGGCCCTCGGCGCTCCTCGAGATCTTCGGGCGCCTCCAGGAGCGCCTCCCCGCGGGGATCGTCGTCGCCCAGCACATGCCTGACAAGTTCACCCGCACCTTCGCCGAGCGCCTCGACAAGCGAGGCCCCTTCCGCGTCTCGGAGGCCCAGAACGGCGACGTCCTCACCGCCGGCACCGCCTACGTCTGCCCGGGGCGCCAGTGCATGGAGGTCGTCGCGAGCGGCCAGGAGCTCCGCGTCCGCACCGTGCCCCCCGCCCCCGGTGACCGCTACGTCCCCAGCGCCGACCGGCTGCTGCGCAGCGTCGCCGAGGCCCACGGGAGCCGCTCCGTCGCCGTGATCCTCACCGGCATGGGCGACGACGGCCTGGCCGGCGCCAGGGCCATCCACGAGGCCGGCGGGCTCGTGATCGTCGAGAGCCCCGAGACCGCCGTCGTCAACGGCATGCCCGGGGCCGTCCACCGCGCAGGTCTCGCGCACCACGTCCTCCCTCTGCCCCATATCGCGGATTTCCTCCTGGGGCTGGGGAACCCCTGACGCCCCGCCCCAGAGAATGACGCGCCGTGGTTGACGCGGCGCCCACGAACGCAGGCGTTTGCACGGCGCCGAGACTTCACTAGAAGGCTCTCCCGTGAGGCTCGCGGATACGTGAAGGAAACCGAGCCGAAACAGGAGAACCGAGATGAGCGATCCGAAGCCACCGACCGCCGAGGCCCCCCGGGGCGAGCCGCCGGCGAAGTTTGACTTCTTCAAGACCATCCAGGGGTACCTCGACGAGGCTTCCGACGCGGTGGGGCTCGAGCCTTACATCCGCACCATCCTGTCGCAGCCGAAGAACGAGATCATCGTGAACTTCCCGGTGAAGATGGATGACGGAACGGTTCGGCTGTTCAAGGGCTACCGGGTCCAGCACTCGAACATCCTCGGCCCCTTCAAGGGAGGCATCCGGTACCACGAGGACGTGACCCTGGACGACTGCAAGGCCCTCGCAGCCATGATGACGTGGAAGTGCGCGCTGATGCGGCTGCCCTACGGCGGCGGCAAGGGCGGCGTCAAGTGCAACCCGAGGCTGCTGTCGAAGGCGGAACTCCAGCGGGTGACGCGGCGGTTCTTCTTCTCGCTCGGGAGCAACATCGGCCCCGACTTCGACATCCCGGCGCCGGACGTGGGGACCAACAGCCAGACCATGGCGTGGGCGATGGACACCTACGCCAACACCGTGGGCCACATCAACAAGCAGGGCGTCAAGGGCGTGGTGACCGGGAAGCCGGTCGCCAGCGGCGGCACCCTGGGGCGCGAGAAGGCCACCGGGCAGGGGGTCGTCCACTGCCTGACGGAGTGGGCCCAGGAGAAGGGCTTCAACCTGGAAGGCGCCACGATGATCGTCCAGGGCTTCGGCAACGTGGGCTCCCACACCGCGACGATCCTCAGCCGCCTCGGCGTCTCCACCATCGCCGTGGGCGATCACACCGGGTACCTCCTCAACCCGGAGGGCTTCAACCCCCACAAGCTCCAGGACTACGTGGCCACCCACGGCAGCATCGCCGGCTACCCCAACGGCAGGGCGATCAGCCGCGACGAGTTCTTCTCCACCAAGGCGGACATCTTCGTCCCGGCCGCCCTGGAGAACCAGATCGGCGTCAAGGAGGCCCGCTCCCTCGACGTCAAGGTCGTGGCCGAGGGCGCCAACGGACCCACCCACCCCGCGGGGGAGAAGATCCTGCTCGACCGGGGCATCGACATCATCCCGGACGTGCTGGCCAACGCCGGCGGCGTCACCGTCAGCTACTTCGAGTGGGTCCAGAACAAGCGCAGCGAGAGCTGGACCCTCGAAGAGGTCGACGAGAAGCTCGAGACCGCCATGCGCCGCGCCTACCACGACGTGGTGAACATGGCCCGCGCCAAGCGCCTCCCCCTCCGTATCGCCGCCTACGCCGTCGCCCTCAACCGCATCCAGACGGTCTACCGCGAGCGCGACATCTTCCCGTTAGGTCCACCCGCTCGCCCGGCGCACCAGCCCCGCGAAGCGCAACCCGTCCTCCACCACCAGCGGGCGGCCGATGGCGCAGGGCTGGTCCTCCTTGCAGACCCGGTGGTCCCCGTCGACCAGGCAGAACTCCGGCGAGGTGCAATCCTTGTTGCCGCCGCAGGTGTCCTTGGGCGACTGGCACGCAAAGCCGAAGGTGAAGCAGAGCTCGTCGTTGCCGTAGCTGTTGCACAGCCCCCCGCCGCAGTCCTTGTCGCTCCGGCAGGTCGCCGCGACGCAATGCCCCACCGGCTCGCCGCACAGGCAGATGCTCCCCTCGCCGCAGTCCGCGTCCTTGGTGCACCCGTAGTTGCAGTAGCACCCGGGCGCCTGGAATCCGCCCTGGGAGCCCACGCAGAACCCGTTGGGCGCCTCCGTGCAGTCCGCGTCGCTCTTGCAGTTCCCCCCCTGGTCCGCCTGCTCGCAGGCCTTCGGCTGGGGGAGCAGGCTCGGGCACTCCAGGTTCTCCCTCCGGTGGATCGCCCCGCTGGCGCACCGCTCGTAGCCCGTCGGCTTCCCCCCCACCAGGATGCTCTCTGGCTTCTCGCAGGGGTACCCGTTGAACCCCCCCGCGCCGCCTGCGCCCCCGGTCCCTCCGGTCGCACCCCCTCCGCCTTGCCCCGCATCGCTGCCACCGGATCCAGCTGCGCTCCCGCCCGCTCCGGCGTCGCTTCCACCGCTCCCGGCTGCGCTACCGCCTACCCCGCCGCCTCCGCCGGTGCTGGGGGTCGTGGAGGAGGTGTTGCTGTCGTCGGAGGAGTCGCCGCAGGCTGCCGTCGGGACCGCGATAGCGGCCAGGATCAGGGCCCGAAGCAAGGTAGTTTGTGGGCTGCTCATGGCGCGAACTGTACCCAGAATCCGCCCCGGGAGCCCACGAATACGCATCCCTCCAGATATCCCGGGCTTGCTCGAGATCACCTCGCGATCCCCCTCGGCCTTGCATCCCCCCGTTTCCCCTCGAATCATGGACTGCCATGACCCATCTCTCCTTGCTCCGCCGAACCGCGCTCCCCCTGCTGATCTCGGCGCTCGTCGCCACGGGGTGTGAGGACAAGGGCGCCACCGCCGTGGTCGTGGCCATCTCTGCCGAGGGCGCCATCCCCCAGGACATCGACCGCCTCCGCCTCGTCGTCCGCCGCGACGGACAGGGCGCCCTCGACGAGGTCTACGACCTGCCCGAGCGCACCAGCCTCCCGGGCACCATCACCCTCCGGCCAAAGGACAGCGACCGCCTCTCCGGCTCCCTCTCTGTCTTCGTCGAGGGCATTCGCCGCCAGGGGGGCTCCGAGCAAAAGCGCGTCTTCCGCTCCGCCTCCCTCTCCTTCGCCCCCGAGAAGCAGAAGCTCCTGCGCATGCCGCTCCGCTTCTCCTGCTTCGACCATGACCCCTACTCCGCCGAAGGCAAGGCCGGCACCTGCGTCGGCGGCTCCTGCCTCCCAGACGCCAAGGACGTCGCTTCCCTCCCCGATTTCCAGGACAACGCCTCCCTCGCCGCTGCCCCCGGGGCCCCCTGCTTCGACGAGCAGAAGTGCCTCGCCATCAACGCCACCTCTCCCCTCCCCTTCGATCCCGCCGCGGGCTGCTCCTTCGACGCCCCGGCCTCCCCGGACACCCTCAACCTCGCCGCCGAGTGGGCTGCCTCCCCGGGCCGTGCCGTCCTGCTGGAGC
>CAZSDX010000276.1:0-9259 GCA_964605685.1 uncultured Polyangiaceae bacterium | reverse complement strand
GGAGCGGCGGCGGCACCGGCGCCCTCAGCGCCGTCGCGTGGGCGTCGCTGTCCGGCGAGGAGCTGCCCTCGACCCCGCTGGCGACGGGCTTCCACGCACCGACGCGAGCCCCCCGGCGCCGGAGCGCGGCGAGGAGGGCGCAGGTGACGAAGGTTTTTCCGACGTCGGTCCCGGTTCCGGCGACGATCAGCATGGGGAGGCCGTCACCCCGGGCGCCGCGTCGAGCGCCCGTCGAAGAGCCAGCCGATGGTGTGGAGTTCCGGCTCGGGGATGGCGGCGTCGGCCTTGTGCGCGGCCCGGAAGGCCCGGAGCACCATGGCGATCAGGTGGAGCACCCGGCCATCCTGGAGGTCGAGCATGCGCTGGGTGACGATCCGGTCGGGGGCCGGGGGGGCCTCGTCGAGCTTCCGGATGCGGGCGGCGCAGGAGCTCACCTCGTCGGCGCAGGCTTCATCCAGGCCGAATTCGGAGAACAGGTAGCGCTCCACGGGGTCGCCCTGGAGCCTGCGCCGCAGCAGGGTCGCCAGCGCGTCGAGCCCGGCGGCCAGTTTGGCCGGGGTGTCGCCGACGCCGATGGATTTATCCACCTCGTCCATGCCTTCACGCCCGAGCACGTTGCGGAGCGCGTTGCGGGTGACGTTCCGGAGGGCGAGGCCGTCGCGCATGCTCTGCCGGAGCGCGGCCTCGCGCTCGGAGCGGGTGCCCCCGGCGACGGCGGCGAGCATGGCGTCGTGGTCGGCCTTGAGGCGCTGGAGCACGCGGCTCTCGTCGACGAGGAGGGCGAAGAGGCCGGGGGGGAGCTTGATGAGCCCGCGCTGGGCGGCGCTCAGCCGCTTCATGGCGTCGAGGCTGGCGGCGACGAAGGGGGGGACGTCCTCGAGGATGTACTGGGTGTCGACCCGGGTGCCATGCTCGACGAGGCTGGCCTCCGAGGCGCGACGGAAGAGGGCGTTGCGGAGCTGCTCGTCGGGCTCTCCCACGAGCCCGGCGAGCTGTTCGAGGGTGGGGGCCGCGAAGGGGGCGGGGGGCTGGGGCATACGCAAAAGGCTACGTAAAGTGCCCAGCAGCGGGAAGACCCGATCAGTTCTTCTCGTCGTGGTCGTGGTCGTCCTTCTTCTTGTCGTCCTTCTTGTCGTCCTTCTTCTTGTCGTCCTTCTTCTCCTCGGGCTTCTGGAACTTGTCGGCCTTGGCGACGGCCCAGCCGGCGGACCAGGAGGAGATGATGTAGACCTGCTTGTCGCCGTCCTTGCGGAGGAAACGGCTCTCGCCGGAGGATGTCTTGCCGACGGAGAGCTTGATGGGGTCGCCTTCCTTGAGGGTGAAGGTGAGGGAGGCGGCGGGTTTGTCGAGGCCGGTATCGGCGTCGGCCTTGTCGTCGGCGAAGTCGTCGGCGGAGAGGCCCTTGTAGGCCCGGAGCATGTCCTTGATCTTGTTGTCGTCGAAGCGCTCCAGCTTGTCGGCCTTGTCGGCTTTTTCGCCCTTGAACTTGGCGGTCCAGGCGTCGCCCTCCTTGGCGAAGGAGAACTCGCCGTTCTCGTTCTTGAGGTCGACCTTGGTGACGGCGGCGTCGTCGAACTTGAGGATGGAGGTCTCGCGCCAGTTCTTGGTGTCGCGGGCGTAGACGTAGGACGAGTAGCCGGAGATGGCGAAGACGCCGTCGACGCCGGCCTTGCGGGCCATCTGGCCGCGCCCTCCGGATTTCCCGAAGTAGAGGTCGACGGCCTTGTCGTTGCCCTTGTAGGCGACGACGTGGACCGCCTTGGCGTCGTCGACCTGGTAGTCGGCGTAGGCGCCGGTACCCTTGTCGATGGCGTCCTTGGCCTTCAGCTCCTTGAGGTTATCGAGGAGGGATTTGACGTTCTGCTGGTTGGCGGGGTAATCGACGGGCTTCTTGACGCGCCACTTGTCGCCGTCCTTCTCCAGGACGACCTCGCCCTTGTCGGCGTTCTTGAGCTCGATCTTGGTGATCTTGTCCACGTCGTCGGCGGCCAGCTTGAACTCGGGGAGCGAGCCGGAGCCGGAGCCGGCGGTGAGGCGTGCGTTCTCTTGCTTGTCGGCCTGCTGGGCCTGGTAGGCGGCGCCAGCCATGCCAACCAGCACCACGGCGGCGATGCCGATCTTGATCTGATTGCTCATGGGGTCCTCGTTCAGAGCTTGAAGGCGTTGCGGCCGCTCTCCCGCAGGCGCCAGAGGGCGAAGCCGAGGAAGGCGAAGGCCGAGGGCAGGAACAGGATCAACGTCCACTGGATGTTGGACTGGACCGCCTTGCGCTTGAGCTTGTACTCCTCGTCCTTCTTCTTGAGGGTGGTCTCGTCGTCGGTGGCCTCGATCTTGGGCTTGCCGATGTCCGCGTAGGTGAGGTTGGGCTCCCCGAGGATCTTGGCGGAGGCGGCCACCAGCTCGGTGTCACCGGTCAGCCAGTCGAGGGTGTTCTTGAAGGCGAGGATGGTGCTGGTCAGGTACTTCTGGGCGTAAGGCTGCGAGATCTGCTGGAGCGTCTTGTCGCCGCCAATGGCGGGCATCATCATCGCCATCTGCCCCTCCAGCTGCTGGCCGTTGCCCTGGCGAGCGAAGGGATTGGCGAGGAACTGGGAGCTGGAGACCACCAGGATCCGGCTCTCCCCCTTGGACTCGGCGGGGATCTCGACGCCCTCGGCGTTGCCGCCGCCGAAGGCGCTCTTGAGCTTGCCGCTGGCGTAGGCGGCGATGATCCGCTGTTCGAAGGGGGCCTTGGGCTTCCAGTCGCTCTTGAGACCCACGTCCTGGGACTCGGCGGTGTCGACCCAGGCGGCGGGGGTGGTGCGGGCGACCACCTTGGGCTGCGCGGTGGGCTGCTTCTCGGGCAGCAGCGCCAGCGACGAGGGGAAGGGGAACGAGAGCTCGTCGATGCGGAAGAAGCCGGCGAAGCTCTGATCCAGCATCTGGTTGGCCTCGTCGAGGCCGCCGCCGGGCTGGGCCTGGACGATGGCTGGGGCGCGGATCCACACCATGTTCCCGGTCTGGGTGGGCACCGGCAGCCGCACGCTCCGGGCCCAGTCGAAGACCGCGTCCTTCTTCATCTCGATGCCGTAGCCCGAGGTGAGCTTCTCGAGGCCGCGGGTGCTGAGCGTGGCGCCGAACTTCGGGTCGCTCGCCTTCATGTTCACCGCGGAGGCGTAGATGACCGCACCCTTGTTCTCCTTCATGAGGAACTGGTCGATGCGGCGCAGCTCCTTGTCGGTGTAGTCCTTGCCGGGCTGGGTGATCACGAGGGCGTCGATGGTGTCGTCGATCTCCGTGTCGCCGTTCTTGAGGTCGACGTCCTCGAACTTGTAGAACGGGAACGCCTGCTCCAGCACCGAGCGCATCGACGGGCCGCCGCGGCCCTCGCTGGCGATGAGGTTGGCGTCGGAGATCTTGATCTCGTCGTGGCCCGTGACGACGCCGATCTTCCGCTGGTTGTCGTCCGCCTTGTCGCGGATCTCCCGGATCTTGTTGGAGATCCAGAACTCGAGGCCCACGACGTTATCCGGCGACAGCACCGGGATCACGTCCTTCTCGTCGCCGTAGAGGAAGACCAGGCCCATGTAGCCCTGGGCGATGTTGATCGAGTCGTCGCCGGACTCGTTCACGTCCCCGACGGAGATCTCGCGCAGGCCGTAGTCCTTGGCCTGCTGCTTCTCCTCCTCGGAGCGCGGGACGATCTTCTGGTAGACGAACTTGCCCCCTCCGTTGCGCTCGTACTCCCGCATCAGGTCGTCGAGGTCGCGCACGAAGGCGTCGACCTTGGCCAGCCCGGTGGTCACGTAGGCCTTGACGGTGATGGGCCGCTTGAGGTTCTTCACCAGGCTCGACGACCCGTTGGACAGGGTGAAGCGCTGGCTCTTGGTGGTGTCGATCCGCTTGTGAACCGAGAACGACAGGACGTTCGCGGCGACGAGGATACCGGCGACGATCGTCAGGTAGACGCTCGACTCGGTGACGGCGCGTGCCTTCTTCTCCATGGCGTACCTCTAAGCTCACTTCCACTTGCGGCTCTCGAGCGCCCGGAAGGCGATCATGAGCGAGAAGACCGTGATCGACAGGAAATAGATCACCGAGCGGGTGTCGATGAGCCCGCGGGCGAAGCTGGTCATGTGGCTCTGGAAGCTGAGGAAGGTGACCACCGTGCCCACCCCAGCCTTCGCCGCGAACTCCCCCCCCACCCCCAGCAGCACCACCAGGGCGAACAGGGTGGCGAAGGTGACGAAGAAGGCGATCACCTGGCTCCGGGTGACGCTGGAGATCAGCAGCCCGATGGCCGTGCCCGCCGCGCTCATCAGCCCCAGCCCCAGGTAACCCGCCTTCACCGGACCCCAGTCGATCGCCCCCAGCTTCCACGGCCAGATGAACATGGCCACCGGGTACACCGCCGTCGACAGGATCAGGATCAGCACCAGACCCAGCGCCCCCAGGTACTTCCCCAGCACCACCTCCCAGTCGTTCACCGGGAGCGTGATCAGCATCTCCAGCGTCCCGGTGCTCTTCTCCTCGGCGATCAGCCGCATCGTCACCACCGGGATCACCAGCAGACACAGCCCGTAAGGCGCGTACTCGAACAGCCGATCCAGGGTGGCCCGGTCGACCTGCCAGAACCCACCGCGGTACAGGAAGAACAGCACCCCCAGCAGCAGCTGCGTCAGGCAGATGACCACGTAGGCCAGGGGGCTGGTGAAGTACGATTTCAGCTCGCGCTGCGCGATGTAAAGCGTGTGCATCTTCCGCCTCAGCCTTTCCGATCCCCGTCGTCGTCATCCTCGTCGTCCTCGTCGTCCCCGTCGTCGTCCCCGTCGTCGTCCCCGTCGTCGTCCTCCGCGGAGTAGCCCCGGGCGAGACGCTCGTCGCTTCGGGTCAGCTCGTGGAACACGTCCTCCAGCTTCTGCGCGTCGCGGCGCAGCTCCAGCAGGATCCACCCCTTGTCCACGAACGCACGGAACAGCTCCCCGCGCAGGTCCCCGTCCTGCTCGCCCGCCAGCTCGAAGGCGTGGACCCGGTCGTCCGTCGGGATCTCCTTCACCTTCGTCACCCCCTTCATCTTCTCCAGCAGCCCCCGGACCTCACTCTCCTTCGGCGCCGACCCCTTGAGCGCGTTCTTCTCGTCCACCATCACCACGTAGCGGACACGCCCCGTCTTCGCCCGGATGTCGTCCAGCGCCCCGTCCGCCACCACGCGCCCCTTGGACACGATGATGGCCCGCGCGCACGCCTGCTCCACCTCGTTGAGGTTGTGCGTCGACAGCAGGATCGTCCGGTCCTTGCCGATCTCCTGGATGTACCGGATCAACTCCGCCTTCTCGTTGGGATCCAGGTCGCTCGTCGGCTCGTCCAGGATCAGGATCGGCGGGTCGTGCACCAGCGCCTGCCCCAGCCCCACCCGCTGCCGGTACCCGTGGGAGAGCGTCCCGATGTCCTTCCCCAGCGACTGCGCCAGCCCGCACACCTCCACGATCTTCTTCATCCGCGCGCGGAACGCCGAGGGATCCAGCCCCCGCATCTTCGCCACGAACTCCAGGTACTCCCACACCGTCATGTCCGGGTAGATCGGCGCGCGCTGGGGCAGGTACCCCAGGCTCCGCCGCACCTCCAGAGGATCATCGAATACATCGTGCCCGTGCACCTTCGCTCCCCCCGAGGAGGGCGAAATGAAGCACGTCAGGATGCGCATCGTCGTCGACTTCCCCGCCCCGTTGGGGCCCAGGAACCCGACCACCTCTCCCTGCTTGACCTCGAAGCTGACGTTATCCAGGGCCCGGTAGGCGCCGAATACCTTCGACAGCCTGTCCGCTTGAATCATGACGTCGGTGGACATCTGACCTCTATTTTCGTTCGCTACGTCGCGGGCTCTGCCTTCCGCCTGAGCCGGCGTGGTGGGCGGCGATTTAGGCGGCTACTCCCGCCCTGTCAACCAGGGCCTGGCAGCCACCTTGCGCGGGTGGCTAGTAACCCACCCCACTCGCCATCCCAGCCAGGTTCGCCCGGGCTGCGGCCACGGCAAAACAAGTGCTCCTGCGGCTTATTCCCCCGGGGAGGCCCGTTCCAACCAACGAGCCTCTTTTTTCTCCGGGGCCTGGAGCAGCTTCGCCACCGCCTCCGCCGCCAGCCGCAGGTGCTGGCAGTGCGCCCGGGCGTCGCTCCCCCGGAACCCCCGCAGGTGGACCCCGCTCCGGTCCAGGGAGGCGATGGGCCCCCGGGGGTCGTCGCCCGGATCCACCGGGTCCACCCGGAGCTGGAGCCGCTGCACCAGGAAGCGCGCAACCTCGCCGGTGGAGGCGTACCCCAGGGTGGGCACGTCCGAGTAGCTGAGGAACAACCCCCGCTCCCCGGCCAGGGCACGGCGCGCAAACGCCAGCACCGGCGCCACGGCGGGCGCGAAGACGGTGCCGGGGCGCAGGTTCCCCTCGCCGTCCTTCTCCTGCGGGGCGTAGAGGCTGTCCAGCAGCACCAGCCCGTAGATCCGATCCGGGAAGAGCTTGGCGATGCGGGTCGTGGCCCCGAACCCCGCGCTCCAGGACGAGAGCACCACCCGGCCAAGGCGCACCTTCCGCCCCGTGTGCTCGGCCAGCAACCCGGTCACGTCCGACAGCAACCGCCAGAAGGACGCCGGATCCTCGAAGGCCCGGCGGTACGCGCCGCTCCCTTCTCCCCGATCGACCCCCACGAAGACCGCCGGGTACCCCTCGTGCACGAAGGCTCGGCGTACCCCGTCCGACGCGTGAAAATGGATGTACACGTCGAACTCCTCCCGCGGGGCATCGAGCTGCGGCAGGCTCACCCGGGCTCCCCGGATCTTCCGGAAGGGTAGGTATCGACCCCAGCCGCGGTCCGGCGGGGCGCAGACCTCACCCCCCCGGCCCCCCTCTCCCTGAAGGGCAGAGGGGGGAGATCCTCCGGCGGTCGCAGGGGGGACCTCACCCCCCCCGGCCCCCCTCTCCCTCAAAAGCAGAGGGGGGAGCGGGAGCGGGGAGTCCACTGGGGAGACCTCTCCCTCCGGCTCCCTCTCCCGGTCGGGCCGAGGGGGGCTGCTCGGCGTTTCCCGCGTCGCCTCTCCGGGGTCGGGGGCCTCCGCCGGGGAGGAGACCGGCAAGGACACCAGCGGCGAGGAGCAGGCCAGCGCCGGAGCCAGCGCCGCAAGGAGGCCGACAGCAAGGCGGTTCATGGGGCGGGGTGCCTGGCGAGGGCGGCTTCCAGGTCGGAGGCGGCCTTCTCGAAGCGGTCGCGGGCCTCGGGGAAGGACGCCTCGTCGCAGGTCTCGACGGCCTTGAAGGCGCGGACCAGGGTCCAGTGGGCCTCGGTCAGCGCGCGGGCCTGGTCGGGTTTGTCCTGGAGCCGCCGGGAGGTCTCCTGGACACGCTGGTCGAGGCGGTTCACCCGGAGCTGGGCGGCGCCCTTGTACTCGCCGCGGTCGCGGGCCGCCTCGACGGAGGGGGGCTCCACGGGATCGGCCGCGAAAGGGAGGGAGGAGGCTGCGGCGGCGGGTCCACGGAAGGCGGGCTCCGCGTCGTCCTTGGGGGCGGGGCAGCAGGCCAGCAGCAGCAGCGGAGCGAGGAGCAAGAGGCGAGGGGACATGGACGGTGGACCGGGGTTCGCAGGTCCTAGCACAGCCGGTCTGGCCCGGGCGAACGCGCGGCGCTAAAGCCCCGGCGATGGTCCGCTGGTTGCTCTTTCTCTCTGCCTGTTCCGGGTTCGTGGCCGTGGCGCTGGGGGCCTTCGGCGCCCACGGGCTCAAGGGACGCCTCGCCCCGCTGCCGGATGGGGTCCAGCGCCTCGACTGGTGGCACACCGGGGCGACCTACCAGATGACCCACGCGCTGGCGCTGGCGGCGGCGGCGCTCCTGGCCCAGCAGGGGGCGCCCGGGGCCGCCCGGGTGGCCGGCGGAGGGTTTGTCCTCGGCACGGCGCTGTTCTCCGGGAGCCTGTACGCGATGGCGCTGACCGGGGTGCGAGGGCTGGGGGCGATCACACCCCTGGGGGGGCTGGGGTTCCTCGTGGGGTGGGCCGCGCTGGCGGTCGGAGCCTGGGAACTGGACGGGAGGTGAGCGCACAAAGTTGGCCCGGCGTCCGGGAGGATGGCATCGGGGGGGGGTGTCGACAGAAGGGCCTCCCCATGAGTTGTACAAGCACGCCCTGGCTCGCGTCGGCTCCACGCTGCGCGGCAAGTGGCGCCTCGACGAGCTGATCGGCGTCGGCGGGATGGCCGCTGTCTACGCGGCGACCCACCGCAACGGCCACCGGGTCGCCATCAAGATGCTCCACCCGCTGATGGCCATCGCCTCCTCCGTGCAGGAGCGCTTCCTGCGGGAAGGGTACACCGCCAACGGCATCGAGCACCCAGGGATCGCCCGGGTTCTGGATGATGACGAGGACGAGGACGGCCATCCATTCCTGGTCATGGAGCTGCTGGAAGGGGAGACCCTGGACACCCGCTGGCGGCGCATGGGAGGCCGGATGCCGCTGGGCGAGGTGTTGGCGGTGGGCCAGGCGCTCCTGGACATCCTGGAAGCGGCGCACCGCAAGGGCATCCTCCACCGGGACATCAAGCCGGAGAACGTGTTTCTGACCTCCGGGGGCCAGCTCAAGCTCCTCGACTTCGGCATCGCCCGGGTCCGGGAGCAGGACCCATCGGCTCCCTCGGTGACCCGCACCGGCGCCGCCATCGGGACCCCCGCCTTCATGTCGCCAGAGCAGGCCCGCGGGCGAAACCGGGAGATCGACGCCCGCAGCGACCTCTGGGCCGCCGGCGCCACCCTCTTCGCGCTGCTCACCGGCCGCTTCGTCCACCCCGGCGAGACCCCCAACGAGGTGCTGATCAAGACCGCCACCGAGGAGGCCCCCCCGCTCCGGTCCCTCCGCCCCGATCTTCCCTCCGATGTCGTCGACATCCTGGACCGCGCGCTGGCCTTCCTGCCGGAGAAGCGCTGGCAGGACGCCGCGACCTTCCGGGACGCGCTCCGGGCGGCCGCCCGCAAGCGGTCGATCTCCATCGTCCCCCCGGCGGGAGACCCCCACGCTCGCCCGGCCTCGCTCCCGGACGGCAACGGCGCCACCGTGGAGAGCGCTCCCCCCTGCCTGGACCCGCCGGAAGCCACCCCGGAGCCCGCCCAGATCTCCCTGGGCGTCCCGCCCCCGCCCTCACCCAGGTCAAGACTGACCCGGATCGGCGTGGTGGCCTCCTTGGCGCTCGCCATCGCCGCCTCCGTGGCGCTGCTCCGGCCTGCTCCGGCGCCTCCGCTGGCCCCGCCGC
>CAZSDX010000275.1:0-9264 GCA_964605685.1 uncultured Polyangiaceae bacterium | reverse complement strand
CCCGAGACGCCCGCGGACCTGGTCCAGTAGCCCCCTCGTGTGCTCGATCAGGGGGGCCGAGGGCCTCATGAAATGAACGGCGGACCCTTCCGCGATCTCGCAGCCGAGGAAGACGCTGCCGCCGGTGCGGAAGGGCGGTGCCGCCTGCCGGAGCCACGCCTCCCCCCCGATCACCAGACCAAGAGGGTTCTGGAAGAGGGTCTCGAAGTTGAACTGCTCGGGAGCGCAGCCGATGTGCTCACAGTAGACCTCCACCGCCGGACGTCCATCCAGCTCGTGGAGCAGCCGCCCCTCGGCGCGGGTGACGATGCGCTCGGGGCCGACGGGGCCGAAGTGGCAACCCTTGACGATCTCGAAGGGGCCTTCCAGCTCCAGCACCATCAGCGCGAAGCCGTTGCGCGAGGCCCTCGCCCCGGCGAGCACCTGGACCTGGGCGAACACCAGTTCGTCCGCTGCCGATCCACCAACGAAGCGGAGCAGCGGGGCGACGTTCCCCAGGTGGATGTGGACCGCCTCCTCGATCCCATGGATGCTATCGAGGAAGATCAGCCCCACGTGGCGCTGCGGGTCGAGGTCGCGGAGCGGAGAACCCAGCTTCTCCTCCAGTTCGCGCACGGCGGCGACGAGGGCGGCGGGAAGGCTCGGGGCGAGGCTCTGGCAGGCGACGGCGGCGCGCTTCACCCGCTCCGATCCCAGTGCCGCCGCGACCACCGTCCCGTGGCCCAGCGCTCCGGTGGAGATCTCCCCCGCGGAGGAGCACCCGATCACCGCCTCATGCCCCAGCCGCTCGACCATGTGCCGGGCCAGGTCGGCGCCATCCCGCTTCGGATCGTGGAAGACAACCACCGCCGCGGGATCCGGGCCCAGCGCGTCGACCAGGGCCCGGGCGACCTCCCGGGGGTCGGCGGCGTCCGTGCGTGCCACGCGGAGCAGGGAGCGAGCGCTGCTCACCGGACACCCCCGAGGTAACCCATCTCCTGGAGAACCTGGAGGACACGCCCCGCATCCCCCCGCGCCTTGTCGAGCCGGGTCAGGTCGACGCCGGTGCGGAGGATGACGCGGGTGTTGATGAAGCTGAACTCCGCGTCGGTCTTGAGTTCCTTCCGGAGCCGCAGGGTGAGCTCCCTGAGATCGGGCATCCTCCCAGTTTTTTCTCGCCCAACCCCAGCGTCAAGACGATCGGCATGAAAGCGGTGGGTTGGCCTCCGGGGGGCCAGCGGGTAGCCTTCGCGTCCGATGAGCGCTGCGCCGATCTGCTACCGGAAACCCGCGGTGCTGGCGGGTTTGCCCCTGGATGATCATGCGGTGATAGAGGCCTCCGCAGGGACCGGCAAGACCTACACGCTGGAGCACCTCTACATCGAGCTCCTGCTGCGGGGAGCCACGGTGGATCAGATCCTGGTGGTGACCTTCACCGAGAAGGCGACCACCGAGCTCCGCTACCGGGTGCGGAGCAAGCTGGAGGAGATGGTCAGCGCGGGTCCAGAGGCCGACGCCGGCGACCTCCCGCCGGAGCAGGTCTGGAGGCTGGACGACGGGGCGCGAGCCCGGCTGCTCCAGGCGCTCCAGTCCTTCGACGCGGCGGTGATCGCCACGATCCACGCCTTCTGCCAGCGAGTGCTCACCGAGCACGCCTTCGCCAACCGGCAGCTCTTCACCCTGGAGCAGGTGGACCGGCGTCACGCCTTCTCCGTCGCCTTCAAGGAGGCGCTCCGGGGCGATTTCGCACGGAACGAGCGGCCCCGGCGCTACCTCCGGGCGGCGCTCTCCTCGGGGCTGGACGTCGAGCAGCTCGAGGATCGCCTCTACGCCTGCGCCATCGCGCCAGGACGCCTGGAGCCGTCCTACAGCGAGGCAGCGCTGGTGGCGGCGCTCCAGGGGGCCCCGGTGGCGCTCTTCGAGGATCAGGAGGCAATCGGCAAGTCGCTGAAGAAATCCGGCGTGGACGGGCGGAAGATCCCGCCCATCCTGAAGCGGCTGGAGGCGCTCACGCCGCTCCTGGTCCGCCACTTCGATCACCAGGATCCGGCCAGGTTCCTCCAGGAATTCGAGGAACTCAGCGACGGCAGCACCTACAAGAAATCCGGGATGGGCGTCCTCGAGTACGTCGTCAACAACCTCCAGGACGCGGCGCTGGAGGGCGTCGGCGCACGCATGTTCCTCGCGGCGACGGAGCTGGCCAGGGCCGCGGTGCCGCTCCTGCCCGCGCTGGCCCACGAGTTCCTCCCGGGGGTGCTCCAGCGGCTCCGGCGCAGGAAACGCGAGCTGGGCCACTACGACTTCGACGACATGCTGTCGCTGGTGCGCGATAGCCTTTTCGGCCCGGGAGGAGACCAGCTCGCCGCCGCGCTCCGGCAGCGCTATCGCTTCGCCCTGATCGACGAGTTCCAGGATACGGACGAGATCCAGTGGGGCATCTTCCGCAGGATCTTCTTCGAGAGCGACCGGCGCAACCTGATGTTCCTCATTGGCGACCCGAAGCAGGCCATCTACGGCTTCCGCGGGGCCGACGTGCACACCTACGTCAAGGCCCGCGACGAGCTGAAAAAAGCCGGCGGCAAGGTGCTGGTCCTGGAGGAGAACTTCCGCTCCACCCCCGAGCTGATCGACGCCTACAACACCATCCTCGACCAGCGCGCCCCCTCTCCCTTCTTCTCCGGCGTCATCCGCTACGACCACCCGGTCCGCTGCGGCGACCCCAGGCAACGCGCCCTCGACCTTGACAACCAGCCGCTCCCCCCCATCCACCTGCTCGCCGGCGGCGGAGCCATCAGCCCCGCCATGCTCCTCCGCAAGCTCGGGCGCCGCATCGCCCAGGAGATCCGACGCCTCACCAGCGCCGAGGCCCCCCTCCTCTTCTGGCACCGCGCCGAGGGCCCCAGGGCCGTGGGCCTCCGGGACATCTTCCTCCTCACCTTCTCCCGCCGCGAGGGGACGATCCTCGGCGAGTGCCTTCGTGACGCTGGCATCCCCCACTCCTTCTACAAGCAGGACGGCCTCTTCGAGACCGAAGAGGCCGCCCACGTCCTCGACATGCTGGTCGCCATCGACGACCCCCATGACCCGGAAAAACGCCTCCGTGCCTGGCTCTCCCCCTTCTTCGGCCTCGCCTTCGAGGACGCCCACCGCTGCCGCGACCTCCCCGCCGAGCACCCGCTCCTCGCTCGCCTCCACGCCTTCCACGGACTCGCCCGGGACAAACGCTACGAGCGCCTCTTTGCCTCCATCCTGGAGGAGTCCGGCCTGCTTCGCCGCGTCCTCCTCCTCGGCGGCGAGCGCCAGGTGACCAACTACCTCCACCTCTTCGAGCTGCTCCTGGAGGAACTCGGTCGCGCGCGCTGCTCCCTCCGCGAGCTCTGCTCCACCCTCCGCGCCTACGTGGAAGGGCGCCGCAGCCCCCCCGGCGAGAACCCCGGCGTCCAGCGCCTGGAGAGCGACCAGCCCGCGGTCCAGATCATGACCATGCACAAGGCCAAGGGCCTCGAAGCCGCCGTGGTCTTCGTCGCCGGAGGCCTCGCTCGACCCCGCGTCCCTTCCATCGTCGAGAGCTACCACCGCGACGGCGAGCGCCGCTCCTACATCGGCAGCGGACAGCCCCCCGCCGTCAAGGAAGCCATCGCCCGGGAAGAACAGCAGGAGGACGAGCGCCTCCTCTACGTGGCCCTCACCCGCGCTCGCGCTCGCCTCTACCTCCCCTACGTCCCCCTCCGCGATCCCAAGGACAAGGGCCTCAAGCTCGACGGCGCCTACGCCTGCGTCAACGCGCGCCTCGACGCCTTGCTCAAGCAACCCGGAGGCCCTGGCCCCGCCTTCCAGATCGAGGTCCTGGATGACACCCCTCCCCCCTCCCTCCTGGACCCCTCCCCCACCTCCATCCCCGCCTGGGTCACCCCCGAAGACGCCTTCATCCCCCGTTCCACCGAGCGCGAACTGGACGAGATCCGCGCCTCCCGCGGTGGCCGCTTCGTCACCTCCTACACCGCCATGCAGAAGGGCCACGCCCACGAGGAGGCCTCCCGCGAGGCGGACCAGACCGGTGAGGTCGCGCCCGAGTTGCTTCGGGGTGAAGATGACCTCCCCGGCGGCGCCGCCACGGGCATCTTCCTCCACGGAATCATCGAAACCCTGGATTTCTCCACCCTGGCGGGGACGCCGCCCCTGGAACAGTGGCGCTCCTTGCCGGAGGTCCGTCGCTGCATCGACCTGGCCGCGCGGACCCACGGCATCGACCCACGCTACCTGCCTCACGCGGAGCAGATGATCCACACCTCCCTCACCTCGACCATCGCCTTGGGCGAGCACGGTGAGCTGCAGGGCTTCGGCGGCCTGGAGCGGCGGCTCTGCGAGGTCGAGTTCCTCTTCCCTCTGCCGGAGCCCCCCACCGACCCTCTCGACGAGGAGGGACGGATCCGCCACGACGAGGGCTACGTGAAGGGGTTCATCGACTTCCTCTTCGAGCACCGGGGCAGGCTCTACTTCGCCGACTGGAAGAGCGACGGGCTCCGCTCCTTTGCGTCGGCCTTCCTCGGCGCTCATGTCCACAAGAACTACCCACGCCAGCTCCAGCTCTACTCCCTCGCCCTGGTCCGGATGCTCGGCGTCCGCGACGAGGCCGCCTTCGAGGAGCGCTTCGGCGGACTGCTCTACGTGTTCCTCCGGGGCACCGGGCGGGGCAACGGCGAGGGGCTCTACTTCTGGCGCCCGGACTGGAATCAGATCCTCCGCTGGGAGCAGGATCTCCGGAACTTCCGTCGGAACGCCGCGTGAACCGATCTCGACTTACCCGGACCTCTCCCCCTCGGGACGAGAACGGGGGCGTGGTAAGGCGGGCCAGCGCTTGTGCTGCTTGAGGGTGGCGCGGAGCTGGCGCAGGGCGGGCAGGTCCAGGGAATCGACACGGCGACGCCGCTCCTCGTCCCAGGGCAGGTTCAAGGACTCGCAGAGGTCCATCACCGCGAGGCGAGCCTCCCGCAGCAGTTCTTGCTCGGCCTCTCGTTTCGCCTGCTCGGCAGCTTGCTTGGCTTGCTCGGCGGCCTGGCGCGCTTGCTCCGCTTTTTCCTTGGCGAGGCGTTCCTGCTGGGCCTGGCGTTCGGCTTCTTCCTTGGCCAGGCGTTCCTGCTGGGCCTGGCGTTCGGCTTCTTCCTTGGCCAGGCGTTCCTGCTCAGCCTTGTTCTGGGCCTCCTGGCGCGCTTGCTCCGCCTTTTCCTTGGCGAGGCGTTCCTGCTGGGCCTGGCGTTCGGCTTCTTCCTTGGCCAAGCTCTCCTGCTCGGCCTTGTTCTGGGCCTCTTGGCGCGCTTGCTCCGCCTTTTCCTTGGCGAGGCGTTCCTGTTTGGCCTTGGCCTTGGCCTGTTCTTTGGCGCGGCGCTCTTGCTCGACTTGGTCGAGAGCTGCCTTCCAGGCTTTCTCCACTTCGGCTCGGGCGAATCTTTCTTTCTCCACCTTCGCCAGGGCTTCTTCCAGCTTCGCCCACCACCGCTCCGTCTCCTCGTAGGTGAAGATCCGCGACTTCCCTCCTTGATCCCTCGTCACCGTGAGCTGATTCTCTACCGTCCGGAACCATATCCCCAGCGTTTCGCTGTACACCGGGCCTTCCCCGGCATACACGCGCTTCAGCGCTCCCCTCCGGTCTTTCCGGTACAATTGCAGCGCATACGGCTCCGACGCGGGGCTTTTCCCTTCCAGCGCAAGCTCGTCGAACAGCAGCAATTCTTCCACCCCAAGCTTCGCGTACTTCTGCGGCGACTCCACGTAATCCTTGGCCCAGTTCGAGGGCGACACCACCTCCAGCGCAAACACGGGAGCCGGAACCCCGGGATCGTAGGCGGGCCACTCGGAAAAGTTCGGGTCCTGGGGCTGGCACGGAAGCACGTACAAATCGGGAAGCACGCCGATGCGCTGGTCGTGGGGATCCAGCTTCATCTTTTGCTCGTAGCCAACGAACCAATCGCGGCGCTGTTCTTCCAGTAGCTTGCGAAGGGAAGGAAAGAGATGGCGCTGCAAGGCGGTCAGCAGCGTCGCCCAGGTCATCGCGTCGTCGTCCTCGGGAAGGAACCAGCGGGAGAGATCGTCGGGCCAAACGGGATGGGCGACCTCGGGCCAGGGAGGCCATCGAACCGGCTCCGGGGAAGGAGCAGGCCCAAGGGAACGGGCAGCTTCGGCGGCCATGGGGAAAGATGGTAGCAGAAGTCCAGAGCGAGGGCGAGGGGACCTCACCCCCCCAGCCCCCCTCTCCCTGAAGGGCGAGGGGGGAGAACTCCCGGCAGTTCCAGAGGGGATCTCCCCTGGAGGCGGCCAAGCTTCCTTCGTCCCCGTGCTCGCGCTCGTCGGCGTGGCCATACTCATGGTCAACCTTGTGAACAAGGCCCGCTCGATCAGAATCGACCCGCAGCCATCATGTACACGGAATAACGCATTGAGGCCTTGCACCTCATCTCGACCGAAGCCCCACGGTTCCCCTCCGTAGCAACATGTGGGACCGTTCAGGGGGATGCCAAAAGCCCGAAAAATCGTTGAGTTGAGATCGTGAGAAGGTGTTGAGGCTCCAAGACGAGAAAATGACGCACCCCGGAGAGGTGGAGAGGCCCTCTGTCGGCGCCGGCTCAGCAACTTCTATCCTAAAATTTGGCTGGTTCGTGAACATCCAAAAAAGTGACCCAGGGCTCCCAGGAGTTCGTGGATGCACGCGATGCGTCATATGCCTTTTTGCCGAATTTCAGGCTCGCTTGCCTGGCTTGACCTTCTCACGATCTTTGAACGGTCCCCAACATGTTGAGCCCTACACCCTCTGCGTGGGGAAAAACAACCCCCTCCTTTGTCGAGGTTAGACACAAGGCCCTGGACGGCCATTCACCTAAGTCCGGCAAAGGAACCTCACCCCCCGTGTCGTTCCGTGACGGAACCTTCTCTTCCCCCTCCCCATCGATGGGGAGGGGGCCAGGGGGTGAGGTCTCTCTCTTATCGAGGTTAGACACAAGGCCCGATGTACCAATCCGGCATCCGAATCCCCTGGCAAATACGATTTCAGGTTCCTGGAACTCCGGAACCAAGGGGATGTGGGAGAGGAGCAAGTTCTTCCGCAAAAGCTTCGATGCTCACCCCGCGAAGGAGCGTTCCCGTCTCATCCTCGGCGGTCCCACTCCATTCCTGAATCCAGGCCGCGTACCATCCGTCCGGGTCAGGGGTAACCGTGCGTTGCTCGGCCTGGGCAGGATCTGCCGACTGCCACTGGTAGACGAGATACAACGCGCGCCAGGAACCATCCGGGAGCAACCACCAGTACCCCCCCCCGGTAATTGCTCCCGGAGTGGCCAGCAGCTCCATGCCCCGACCACACGACCCCCTGGACCTGAGGGTGTTCGGGAATGGGGACATCCCCCTCGACTTTCTGACCGTCAGCCAGATGTTTGGCGTACTGGTGGAGAGCATCGAAAACCACGGGAAAAACCCAGGGATTTTCGCGCAAGAGTGTCGCGTAGTTTCGCATGGGCACAATCGTTGCACTCTCTCGACGGTCAACGAATTTGTGTCCGTGGTCTGTCCGCGATGCGTGAGGCCGGGGAGCGCCTCACCCCCTGTCCCCCTCTCCGTCTCCCGCGGAGAAGGGGAGACTCCCGGCAGATAGAGATGTGGAAGCAGGGAAAGGAGGGCGCCACCAGGCCCCGGAAAGAACGAACCCCCCAACGGGCCGAAGAGAACCCTTACCTCCCTGCCCCCCTTTCTTCGCTCTGCGGAGGATCCCCCCTCTCCGCGGGAGACGGAGAGGGGGACAGGGGGTGAGGTCTCCCTCTCACGAATCGCGGACAGACCCCCGCGAGGGCCCGTCAAGGAGAGGCGGATCGGGGAAGCAATCCCTCGTCGATCCCCAGCAGCGCGTCCGCCGGACGGATCCGGTAGAGCATGCTCCGCTGCGGCGCCTCCGCCATGATCCCCTCGAAGGTACGGCGCCTCGGTCGCTTCATCTGATCCGCCAGTCCGTAGGGAAAGCCGGTCACCGGATCCGTGCGCTCCAGCAGGATCGCATGCTGGTGGATCAACCCGTCCCGCTTCCTCCCCTGGATCGCCAGGATATCCCCCGGGCGAAAGAGGTCCGCGTTCTCCTCCAGGAACCGGAAAAAAGCACCCCGCTGCTCGAAGGGGATCCGCTCCGCCCCCTGGAAGCGCCGCACCTCGAACAGATCCGGGCGGGAAGCCGCGAATTGCTCGAACCCCAGCACCCCACGCCGGTTCGGGATCGCGAGCGAGTCGAAATTGACCTTCCCGGAGCGCCGCTCCGGCGCCTCCCCCCGCGGAGCAAACCACGTCCCCGAGGCCCGCTCGAAGCTATCCAGCACGAAGTCGACGCACACCTGCGGCGGCCACGGCTGCCCGGAGGCGTCGAAGACCGGGTAGCTGTGGCCATCCACCTGGAAGGCCATCCCCCCCCGCAGGTAAGCCGATAGCCAAACGGGCCGGAGCTGCCCGTCCCGCTCCGCGGTCTTCTCTCCTTCCGGTCGGTCGAAGCGCAGGGTCTCGTCCACCTGCGCGGTGATCGCCTCCGACAGCCGCACCAGCGCCGCCCTCCGCTCCCTCGTGGCTTCCCGGTGCGCCGCCACCGCCCCCTCGTCCTCGGAGCAGCCCACCGAGAGCCTCGCCCCTTCCGACGGCAGCCACGCCTTGACCCAGCGCTCTCCGAGGCGCAGCTCCGCCACCAGCCCGCCCTCGCCCCGGTGGAGCATCCGGGTCCGGTCGAAGCCTTCCTCCTCCGCCAGCGCCCGCAGATCCCGGTGGAGCGGAGCGTCCAGCCCGGACCGCGCGGAGGCCACCCGATCCCCGAAGATCAGCTCCGCGTTCCGCCCGGCGCGGCTCCCCTCCGCGTGGACGTAGACCCGGGTTCCTCGTACACGCTTCAGGGTCAGCCGGGAGATCTCTGCGCCTCGCTGGTGCCACACCTCCGGGTCGTCGAAGAGATCGCCGACGTGCAGCTCGGTGGCCAGCGCCAGGGCGTCGTGGGGATCCGGAGCGTAGAGGTAACCTTCCCGCAGCAGCAGCGCCCGCAGCGCCGCTGGATCCCGGGCGTGGCGCTTCAGCACCTGCACCACGCGCCCTCCCGGCGGCCCCTTGCGCAGCAGCTCCCACGAGGCCCGGAGCGCCGTCGGCAGCGTGTCCACCCCGGGCGCCGCCGGCTCCCGGACGAAGAGCATCGGCTCGGCCCGGGCGCGCCCCAGGAACTCACGACGCGCCTGGTCGAAGGCCGGCGCCCCGGGGAGCGAGGGCCCGGCCAGCGCC
>CAZSDX010000274.1:0-9339 GCA_964605685.1 uncultured Polyangiaceae bacterium | reverse complement strand
CCACGGCCAGGGCTAAGGCGCCTCGCTCAGCCGCGCCCTGCCTGGCGCTCGACGGCCGCCACCAGCTCCTCGTCGAGCGCCTCTTCCCGGGCCGCCAGCAGCGCCCTGGCCAGCTCCGGGTTGGCGCAGTCCTCCGCCGCCACCCGGATCTTCTTCCGCGCCCCCTTGCCGCCCGCCCGCAGGGCCACCGCCGCCGCCAGCCGGAGATCCGGCGGCGCGCTCGGGTCCTTGAGGCACTCCTCCAGATCGCTCTCGGGCACCCGATCCTCCCGGTAATTGGCCGCGCTCCGGTACCGCTCCTGGAGCCCCTGGACCCACGCCGCCGCATCCCGCTCCCCGCGCGCCAGCGCCCCCCGGTGCGCCTCCCAGCTCGCCTTCCCGGAGCGCGCGGTCATCCGCACCAGCGCCCCGCGGACCTGCGCCAGCCGATCGGAGGGGATGTCTTTCAACAGGAGCGTCTCCCCGGAGCGGAGGTGGACCCGGAACCCGACAAGCTCCACGGTCTCCCTGGAGGCGTAGAGGGGCTTCTCCTCCTCCTCGTCCTCCTCGGAGGCCACGACCCGGCGCTCGATCTCCTCGAACCGGGCGACCTGGATCCGCGGGAAAAACCGCTGCCTCAGGAAATCGCGCACCCGGATCCCGTCGAGGCTCAGCTCGAACCCGCGCCGCTCCAGGCGCTTGCCGCCCAGGAGCGCCACCGCGCACCCGACGAGGAAGCAGGCCAGGAGCAGGGAGCCGACGTGCTCCCGTGGGTCCCCCAGGCGCTCGGCCAGCGCAGCGAGGGGCTGGAAGACCAGCACCGGAACGACCAGCAAGGAGACGATCCCGAAGAAGGCGGAGCTCGGAAAGGACTGCCTCGGGACGCGCACCACCCGGGTCTTCGGATCGTACCGCAGCGCCTCCAGCACCTCGTCGGGCCGGCAGCCATCCAGCGCCGCCTCGATCTCGGCGCCGTCCTCCATCTCCAGAAAAAGCCCCTGCGCGCCCCTCGGCTCGGCCCGGACCACCTCCTCCGGCGTGAAGCGCTCCGGCACCCCCGAGACCTGGAACCGCCCGTCCTTGAGGGTCAACGCCCCGCCCTGCCGCGCCCGGGCCCGGTAGCGCCACAGCGCCGCTGGCAAGGCGATGATCCCGGCGGCGGCCGCGAAGGAGAAGAACATCCCTGACCCCTGCGGCAGGGCCCGGATCGCCATGATCAGGGTGACGACCCCCAGGGCGAGGCTCCAGGGGGCGATCCTGAGCAGCGCCCCCCCCGGTCGAAACTGGAACGAAGAAAACGAGAACGAGGACATGGTCGCCCGGATCATGGAAGCACAAAGCCGCCTGCACCAAGCGCCGAACCGCCGCCCTGACCGTGCTACAAGGAGGCTCCGTGCCCCTCGTTTCCCTGCGTCGCAACGCCCACAGCTCTGCCAAGCACCTGACCGCCTTCCTGCCGACGACGCGGGAGGAGATGGCGGCCCGCGGCTGGGATGAGATCGACATCCTGCTCGTCAACGGCGACGCCTACGTCGACCACCCAGCCTTCGGCGCGGCGCTCATCGGTCGCTTCCTGGAAGGACGCGGCTTCCGGGTCGGGATGATCGCCCAGCCCCGCTGGGACACCCCCGACGACCTCCTCCGCCTCGGGCGTCCCCGGCTGATGGTCGGCATCACCGCGGGCAACCTCGACTCGATGCTCAACAAGCTGACGGCGCAGAAGAAGGTCCGCGGCGAGGACCAGTACTCCCCCGGCGGGCGTACCAACCTCCGCCCCAACCGCGCAAGCATCGTCTACGCCAACCTCTGCCGCCAGGCGCTCCCCGGGGTCCCCGTCGTCCTCGGCGGCATCGAGGCCTCGCTCCGCCGCATCGCTCACTACGACTACTGGTCCGACTCCGTGCGCCGCTCGGTGATCCTGGACTCCAAGGCCGACCTGCTGATCTTCGGCATGGGCGAGCGCCCCGTCTGGGAGGTGGCCGAGCGGCTCCGCTGCGGCGAACCGATCCACGAGATCCGCGGGGTGCGAGGCACCGGGTACGCGCTCCGCAAAGGCTCCTGGGAGGACCTCCCCCGCTCCCGCTACGTCCAGGACGGCCTCCCCCTCTTCCTGCCCAGCCACGAGGAGGTCTGCGCCGACAAGGCCGCCTTCTCCGAGATGTCCCGGCGCTTCCAGTACGAGACCAACCCGGGCAACGGGCGCCCCATCTGCCAGCCCCACGGCGCCGAGGCCATCTACCTCAACCCCCCCGCGGAGCCCCTCTCCACCGCGGACATGGACGCGCTCTACGACCTCCCCTTCACCCGCCTGCCCCACTGGTCCTACGGCGAGCCCATTCCTGCCTACGAGACCGTCAAGCACTCCATCGTGGCGATGCGCGGCTGCTTCGGCGGCTGCACCTTCTGCTCCATCACCGAGCACGAGGGCAGGGTCATCCAGTCCCGCTCCGCCGAGAGCATCCTCCGCGAGGTCCGCGCGCTCCGCCGCATGGACGATTTCCGCGGCACCATCACCGACATCGGCGGCCCCACCGCCAACATGTACCAGATGACCTGCAAGAGCGACGAGATCGAGCGCGCCTGCCGCCGCCTGAGCTGCGTCCACCCGGAGATCTGCGAGAACCTCCAGACCGACCACCGCCCCCTCCTCGACCTGCTGGCCCAGGTCCGCAAGGAGCCCGGCGTCAAGAAGGTCTTCCTCGCGTCCGGTGTCAGGTACGACCTTGCCGAGCGTTCCCCGGAATTTATCCGGGATCTGGCCCGGCACCACACGGGAGGCCAGCTCTCCGTGGCGCCGGAGCATAGCCGCAAGGACGTGCTCGACCGGATGAAGAAGCCCGGGATCGAGAGCTACGAGCGCTTCGTGGCCGAGTTCCAGTGCCAGAGCCAGTCCGCCGGCAAGGAGCAGCACCTGGTGCCGTATTTCATCTCGGGGCACCCGGGCTCGACGCTGGAGGAGATGATCGACCTGGCGCTCTACCTGAAGAAGAACGGGATGAGGCCGAGGCAGGTGCAGGATTTCATCCCGACGCCGATGTCGATGGCCACGTCGATGTACTACACGGGCCTCGATCCCTTCACCGGGAAGCCGGTCTACACGGCGAAGGATCTGAAGGAGAAGCGGCTCCAGAAGGCGCTGCTTCTCTACTGGGACCCGGCGCACCACGAGGAGGTCCGGGAGGCGCTGCGGCTCGCTCGCCGCACCGATCTGATCGGGACGCACCCCCGCTGCCTCGTACCACCCGCTGAGGGGCAAGGGGCGCTGCCGCGCTACATGAAGCGGAAGGTCCAGCCTCGCCCTGGCAAGCGAGCGTGAGCATCGCCGGAGGCGGGCGCGGCGGTCCGCTCAGCCGACGGGGATCTCGCTCTGCTCGGGGGATCCGACCGGGAGCGACTCGGTGCTGCCCTCGGTGAGCTCGGGGGGAGGAGCGGGGGCGTTGGCCATGTCCTGGAGGTAGAAGGCCATCACCTGGCGGAGCGGGCCCATCACCACGTCGGCCACCAGGTCGCCCATATCCGCCATGGCCTTGACCCGGAGCTCCCGGGCCAGCCGCTGGGGGGCGTCGCCGGTGGAGGTGGGCATCGCCGAGAGCCCGATGGAGAGCAGGCCGGCGAGGAGCGCGGTGCCCGCCTCAGTGGCGAGGAAGTCGGCGATCTTCTTCCGCATGGACTCGTCGTCCGGGCCCAGGTGCCGGGAGAGCAGGGCCACCAGCGGCTCGCGGGTCAGCTTGACGAGCTGGTTGCCTGCGGTGCGCCAGGCGGCCTCGGTCGCGTCGCTCTGGAGCGTCTTGGTGATGGGGTGGTTGAGGAGGTCGGTGGTGGTCGGCATGGCAGCGCTCGCGGGTTGGGAGACAGACGGCGACAAGAGAGGCTGACTGACAGACCTCTCTAGTGTGCGCCCTCCCTCGGGACTCGCAAGCCACCCCCGGACATAGTTTTTCTCTCGGTGAGCGCGCGAGTGCGATTTCTGGCTGCTCCTCCGGCCTCCCCGACCGGAGGAACAGCGGCCTCGTGCGGGTGTGCTTGCTCAGTCGATCTTGAGCTCGACGGTCCAGGTGGAGGTGTCGTTCTCGGAGAGGGTGAGGGTGCCCTTGCCGAGGTCAGCGTCGAGCTTGGCGTCGCCGTCTTCGAGGGTGTAGCCGAGGTCGCGGATCTGGAGGTTGCTGTCGTCGCCGGAGCACTCGGTGTAGCCGGTGCGCTGCTCGCCGTAGAGGGCCTTGTCGCCGCAGCGGACGAAGGTACGGCAGGACCAGCCGGAGCGGGGGGTCGCGGGGACGACCTCGACGGTGCATTTGTCGCCGGAGGAAGCCGGAGCGCCGGCGGTGGCGCGGACGACGCGGGCGGTGCGGGCGACGCGGACGGAGGGGACGGCGCTGCCCGGGCGGGGGGAGTTGAAGAGAGGTCCGCTGGAGGCAACTGGAGAGGAGACCGGCTCGACGTCGATCTCAAGGCGGAAGGCGCCGGCGACATCGCGGGAGATCACCGCCACGCGGGCCTCGGTGTCGATGGAGGCCATGGCGCGCTTGTCGAAGCCAGGGCGATGGAGATCCTCGACATCGAGGTTGTAGACAAAGGAGCCCCCCTGGGCGGCGTACTCGTCGACGCCCACCACCGCCTCGGGGCCGGTGTAGACGCCCTTCTCGTAGACCATCTTGTCGCCGCACCAGACCTCGATGTCGGCCTTGGCCAGGTGAGCACCGCGGCTGCCGAAGCGCCCCTCGATGCGGCAATCGGTGCCCACCGCGACGTCGATCCCGGTCGACTTGCGGACCTTGCCGTTCCAGCGGATCCTCGTGCTCGCCTCGACGCTGCCGTAGCTCGCCCCCCGGGTGCTGGCGGAGCCCGTCATCCGGGCGTGGTTGGCCGCCGCGCTGGTCTTGAAGAGCGGGTACTTGGGGGCCTTGCGCGCGGAGCTGTGGCCGATGGCGAAGCCCAGCATCGCCACCATCCCCACCGGCAGCAGCACCGGCATCGCCCGGGCTAGGTTCGCCAGCGGAGTGGGGGCCTTCAGCGCCGACGACGGGGGCGTGTCTCGCAGCGCGTTGAGCGAGGCCTGCATCCGGTTGAGGCGGTCCTGCGCGTCGGCCATCTCCTGCTCGAGAAGATCGAGGCGCTTGCCCCGGGCGTCGTTCAACGCCTTCTGCGCCTGGAAGACCTCGTGATCGAGGTGATCCGCGCGATCATTCAGCCCTTCACCATCTTCGCGAAACGTCATGAAGCTGCTCCCGGTACAAGTGGATGAGGAGGCGGAGTGCTGCCAGAACAGAGAGGGTAGCAGCTTCCTTCCGACGGGCGAGGGGCTACCTCCTCAGCACGCGCAGGCGGGTGGTCGCATGTAGGACGGCGAGGGCCTCACCGGGGGGGAGGAGGGCGCTTGATCAGGCGGGCGTAGTGGAGCCGCTCCCAGGGGCCGGCGTCGTCGACGCTGGCCAGCGAGAGGCGCCCCCGGGCCTCGCCCAGGGAGAGCCGGAGCCGGAGCAGGTGAGCCCGGAGCCCCCCCAGGATCTCCCCGATCGCCCCGGGGCCCCGCCGCAGCACCGCCGAGACGCACTGGATCACCTCCGCCCCCGCCAGGATCGCCTTCATCGCGTCGTCCCCGGTGTGGACCCCGCCCGAGCACGCCAGCGGCAAGGAGACGCGGCCGTGGAGCCCCGCGATCCCGTGGAGGCGCGGCGGCAGGTCGTCGCTGCTGGAGGGGCGGATCTCCCGGGTGAGCTCCAGGGTCTCCAGGTCGATGTCCGGCCGGTAGAGGCGGTTGAACAGCACCAGCCCCCGGACCCCGACCTCCTCGAAGCGCCGCGCGGTGTGCAGCAGCGAGGCGTGGTGCGGCGTCAGCTTCACCGCCACCGGGATCCGCACCGCGTCCACCACGCCCCGCGCCACCTCCACCAGCCGGTCCTCCACGGACGCCGGGGGCTCGCCCTGGCTGGCCGCGCTCTCGTAGAGGTTCAGCTCGATGGCCTCCGCGCCGGCGTCCTCCAGGTCGTGGGCCATCTGGACCCACCCCCCCGCGGTCACCCCGTTGAGCGAGGCGATCACCGGCACCGAGAGCGCCCTCCGGAGCCGCTGGAGCCGCGCCAGGTAGGGCGCCACCCCGCGCCGGAACACCTCCGCCTCGGGCTGGACCTCCGCCCCCTGCTCCGCGCGGATCTCCTCCTCGAACAGGGAGCGCATCACCACCGCCCCGGCCCCCTCGTCCACGCAGCGGCAGAGCGGGTCCAGGTCGTCGGTGAGGGAGCTGGCCCCGACCAGCAGCGGCGACCGGAGCCGCAGCCCCATCCACACCGCCTCCAGCTCAGCCAACGCGACCCTCGCTCATGGCGCCCATGCTAGCCGGAGAATCCCGGCGAGGGCAGCCTCCCTCAGTCGTAGAGGCCGCCGGGGACCTTGTCGGTGCCCTTGGCGATCCGGTCCTGCCAGCTCTCGAAGCCCTTGTCGTTCGGCACCTCCACCATCTCGATGCAGCCCTCCACGGGGCACACCAGAGCGCAGAGGTTGCAGCCGATGCACTCGCGCTCGTCCACCACCGGGACGCGGACCTGACGGTTCGCCGGGTCCGGGTGCTTGTGGAACAGCACCGGCGAGGGCTCCAGCCGCGCGTTCTTGCCGTGGTCCGGCTCCCCGTGCCAGCCCCGGCAGGGGCCCTCCGGCAGGTGGATGCACTGGTGGGCGCCGTCGAGGCAGGCGGTGTAGCAGAGCTGGCAGCCGATGCACCGGGACGGGTCGATCTTCGCCACGATGTTGTAGTTCAGATCCAGCTCGCCCCACTCCTTGTAGTTCCCCACCGCGCGGCCCCGGAGCTCGTTCACCGACTTCATCCCGTGGCGGTCGAGGTAGTTGGAGAGCCCCTCGATCATGTCCTCCACGATCCGGTAGCCGTAGTGCATCACTGCGGTGCACACCTGGACGCTGGTGGCCCCCAGCGCGATGAACTCGGCGGCGTCCCGCCAGGTGGAGATCCCGCCGATGCCGCTGATCGGCAGCTTCCCGGTGTGGCTATCCCGGGCCAGCGCCGCCAGCATGTGCAGCGCGATGGGCTTGACCGCCGGGCCGCAGTAGCCCCCGTTGGTACTGAATTGACCCACCCGAGGGAGCGGCACCATCCGCTCCAGGTCGACGCCGACGATGGACTTGATGGTGTTGATCAACGACAGGCCGTCGGCGCCGCCGTCCACGGCGGCGTAGCCCGGCTCCAGGATGTCGCCCACGTTGGGGGTGAGCTTGACGAGCACCGGGGTTCTGGCGAACTCCTTGGCCCAGGAGGTGATCTCCTTGAGGACGGCGGGCTCCTGGCCGACCGCGGAGCCCATACCGCGCTCGCACATGCCGTGGGGGCAGCCGAAGTTGAGCTCCAGGCCGTCGGCGCCGGTGTCCTCGGAGCGCCGGATGATGTCCTTCCACTCCTGCTTCGACTCGACCATCAGGGAGACGATGACCGCGTGCTTCGGGTAGCGCTTCTTGACCTCGGCGATCTCCCGGAGGTTGACCTCCAGGGGGCGGTCGGTGATCAGCTCGATGTTGTTGAAGCCCATCACCTTCTGGCCGTTGTAGTCGACGGCGCCGAAGCGGGAGGAGACGTTGACGATGGGGTTGCCGAGGGTCTTCCAGACGGCGCCTCCCCAGCCGGCGTCGAAGGCCCGCATCACCTGCTCGCCGCCGTTGGCCGGAGGCGCGCTGGCGAGCCAGAAGGGGTTGGGGCTCTTGATGCCGCACATGTCGATGGAAAGATCTGCCATAACGCTGCCTCCGCGCTCGCCCAGCCCTGGATCATCGCCCTCGCCGCCTCGCGCCCGTCGGCGGCGGCGTTCACCACCTCCTTGCCCCCGTTGATGCAGTCACCGCCGGCGTAGACCTTCGGGTTGCCGGTGCGGCGGCTCCGGGGGTCGACGACCACACAGCCCCGCCCGTCGAGGGAGACGCCAGGGAAGAGGGAAGCCGCCGCCCGGAGCTTGCTCTGGCCGATGGCCAGGAAGATCCCGTCGGCGGGGAGGTCGCGCTCCCCCGCTTCGGCCCCGGAGATCGAGACCCGGAGCCCGGTGACCCGATCCCCGTCGCGCAGCACGGCGACGGGGGTGGCACGCTCGATCAGCCGGACGCCGTCGATGCGAGCCAGCTCCATCTCGTGGGCGTAGCCGGACATGCTGGCGCGCTCGCGGCGATAGACCATGGCCACGTCGGGGACGCCGAGCTGGGCCAGCTCGCGGGCGACGTCGATGGCGGTGTTGCCGCCGCCGACGACGAGGGCCCGGCGCAAGCCGTCCAGGCTCAGCCCCCGGTCGGTCTTGAGGCGCTCGATGAAGGCGGTGGCGCCGTGGACCCCGGGGCCATCCTCCCCCGGGATGCCCAGACGGCTGTCGTCGCCCAGCCCAAGCCCCAGGAACACCGCGTCGAAGTCCCGCAGGAGCTCCTCGGCGGAGACGCCCTCGCCCACCGCCCCCTGGCGCAGCTCGACCCCCAGCGATAGCACGTAGGAGACCTCCGCCAGCGAATCCGCCAGGTGCAGCTTGTAAGGGGCCACGCCGGTCGAGTTGAGCCCCCCCGGGAGCGCTCGCTTCTCGAAGATCACCGGGCGGTGCCCCTCCAGCGCCAGGTAGGCGGCGCAGGCCAGCGAGGCGGGCCCGGCGCCGACCAGCGCCACCCGGCGGGCCCCCGGAGCGGCGGGCTTCGGGGAGAAGATCCGGGGGCCTCCGCTGGCCTCCGCCTGGAGCGCTTGCTCGGTGGCGAAGCGCTGGAGCTTCCCGATCTGGATCGGCTCCCGGTGCCACTCGTTGTAGACGCAGCTCCCGACGCAAAGCACCTCGACGGGGCAGACCCGGGCGCAGGCGGACCCCAGGATGTTCTGCGTCATGATGGTGCGGGCGGCTCCCAGCACGTTGTCGGTGGCGATCTTCTTGATGAAGGTCGGGATGTCGATCTCGGTGGGGCAGGCGCGGATGCAGGGAGCATCGCTGCAATAGAGGCACCGCTCGGCCTCGGCCCGGGCCTGGCCCGGGGAGTAGAGCGGCTTGGCGTCCGGAAGCCGGTCTTCCAGCCGCTCACCGCTCAGGGCGCCGTCGAACATGGGGAGTCGTTTCACGGGTGGTTCCCTCCGTGGTTCTGGGAAACCACGACGTTAACAACCCGCCCCGAAAACGGGGGGGAAAAAATGCGCCCAGGCCCCGCCAGACCGGCCCGGACGAGCTGTGCGGCCCGGGGTATCCTCAGGGGGATGCGCCCGCACCGAGCCAGCTTCACCGCCGCCTTTGTCGCCGTCTGCCGGGGCCTCTCCCCGCTCCTCCCGGAGAGCGCGCGGCTGGTCACCGACCCCCACGGGGCGCGCCTCGCGGGGCCCGCCGGCGAGGCGCTGGTGCGCGCGCTGGC
>CAZSDX010000273.1:0-9342 GCA_964605685.1 uncultured Polyangiaceae bacterium | reverse complement strand
TGAGCAGCGGGATGGCCCCCCGCATCGACCCCAGGTACTGCGGCGAGTCGGGGACCTCCCGGAGCCTCTCCTGCTCCCTTCCCCCCTGGCGATAGGTCGCCCGCTGGATGCTCCCGGAGACGCTCACCATCCACCCCTGCCTCCAGTCGCGCCGTAGCTCGCCCTCCGCCCCAAGGATCAGCATCGGCACCGGTGAGTTCACGTAGAAGATCGGATCGGCGTCGGTGCCACTCCCTCGCAGCGAGATGAGGTCGCGCACCGAGGAGGCGAAGGTCGCGGCGGTGAAGGTCGTGGCCGGCGAGAGGCGCTGGGTGAACTCGATCTCCCCCGAGTAGATCGTCTCCGGCCTCAGATCCCCGCTGGGGACCTGCGTCAGCCCCCCGTCGTTGTAGTAGAACTCGTAGATGCTCGGCGCCCGGAAGGCCTTGGCCCCGATCACCTTCACCGTGCTCTCCTTCGCCGGCTTCAGGATGAGCGCCAGCCGCGGGTTGAGCGAGACCCCGTCGAAGGTGGAGAAATAATCGAGCCTCGCCCCGGCCGAGATCCGGACCACCGGCGCCGGCGCCCAGTCCGCCGAGAGGTACCCGCCCGCCACCTGGAACGGGTGGTCGTCGTCCAGGTATACCCCGCCCGCGTCCTGCCCGAGCAGCCTTGCTCTTGTATGGAGCTTCCCTTCTCCGCCGACGATGATCCGGAGGTCTCCCGACGGCGCGTAGAGCGCCCGGAGCTCGCCTCCGAACCAGCGCCCCTCGAAGTTCTCCCGCCCCGGTTCCTCCTCCGGGGCGTAGCCGTAGGTGCCGCCGAAGTTGTAGAGGTCCGCATGCGTCCTCACCAGGAGCTGCGTCGTCGAGGTCACCTTCGGCTCGTAGCGTAGCTCGACGAAGCCGCGGGTGTCGACGAGCCTGGTCCGCCGGTCGCCGAGCCGGGTGGCGTAGGCTCCGGTGGGGACGTGCTTCTCCCGGGAAGTATAGAAGCTCTGGATCGTCAGATCCTTCCAGCGGAGGTTGGCCTGGGCGCTGGCGGCGCGGACGCCGTCGGCATCGCGGGAGGTTCCGTCGGTGTCCGGCCCCGCCAACTCGGGGAAGAAGAAGTCACGACCGGGGCCCCGGGCGCCCATCACCGAGACCCAGGCGGAGGCGTCCTTGCCGAGGGCGACGTCGGCGCGGGCGCGGCCCCGGGCCAGCCCGTAATCGAAGACGGAGAGGCCCACCTCGCCGCCGGTGCGACCGCGTCCGTGGCGCGGGACCAGGTTGACGACGCCGGCGAAGGCGTTGGTGCCGTAGACCACGGAGCCGGGCCCCCGGATCACCTCGATGCGCTCGATGTCGTCGAGGTCGACCCGGTTGTCGATGCCGATGTAGGACGAGCCGATGTAGTTGTCGTTGGTCGCGTAACCGTCGAGGAGCACCAGCGTCCGCTGGCCGTAGTCGCCCAGCCGGGAGAACCCCCGTACGCCCACGGTGCTGTAGCTCCGAGAGTCGCCCACGTGGAAGCCGCGCACGCCCCGCAGCGCCTCGGCGATGGTGGGGAAGGCGAAGGCGCGGAGATCCTGGCGGGAGAGCACCGAGACGGAGCTGGGGGCGTCCTCCACCGCCTCCGCGGCCCGGGACACCGCGGAGACCTCCTCCACCTGGCGGAGATCGGCCTCGATCTTCGTGGGCTCGCCGGTGGTCACCTCGACGGTGCGCCGCACCTCCCGGAAGCCAGGGAGCCGGATCGTCACCTGGTGCGTCCCCACCGCCACCGGGACCACCGCCGGGGTGAAGCCCACCTGCCGTCCGTCCACCAGGATCTCCGCGTCGCGCTCGTCGGTGGCCACCACCAGGCTCCCCAGCACCGGCTGGAGCCTCGCCTGGATCGTCCCGGTTCCGTCCGCCACGACGTCCACCAGGTGCACGTCGTCCTGGTGCCCCGGAAGCCGCAGCGTGATCTGGTGGCGCCCCGGGACCAGCCCCAGCCTCCCGGACCCGAGCGCCTCCATCGGGGATCCATCGACGCTCACCGCGGTCTCCGGCGGCGCCCCCTCCACCTGCACCGTCCCCAGGATCTTCTTCAGCTTGAGCCGCACCCGCGCGGTCTTCCCCACCTCCAGCTGCACCTCCACCGCCGCCGCGTCCTCGTGCCCCGCCAGGTCCGCCAGCACGCGCACCTTCCCCGGGGTGAACGCCAGCGTCCTCGGGGCGGCCCCGCGGGCCCCGAGGTCCTTCCGGTCGATGTAGATGTTCGCCCCGGGAGGGTCCGTCTCGACCTCGAGCAGCGCCACCCTCGCCCGGAGCGCCGCCAGCGCTGCCTCGACGACCTTCCGGGCGGCCGCGTCGGTCTCCCCGTCCAGCGCCAGCGTGTAATACCGGAAGGCGTCCGTGAGCTGGCCGAGCTGCTCGTAGGACTTCGCGATGTTGAACATCACGTTGCGGTTGCGCACCAGCCGGTTGGAGCGCAAAAAATACTCGAGGGCGCCGCGGAAATCGCGGCCCATGAATTTCTCGGCGCCGATGCGGAAATAGAGCTCCGCCTCATCGGCCACGTCGTCCGCGCGAGCCAGCCCCGAGAGGGTTCCCAGGGCGAGCACCAGCGCGAGCGCCGCCGGGGCACGCCGGGTGAAACGAGCCAGCATGTGCGATCACCTCGTCATTCGGATGGCAGGTGGCGGGGGCGGCGGCGGCTCGGCGGCCGTGGCCGTCGTCTTCGGGGGGGCAGGCGCCTTGCCGCCTCGGGGGGGCGAACCGTGGCCCCTGGGGATCTTCTCCGCGGCCTTCAGCGGGATATCCATGCGGGTGCTCTCCGAGGGCAGCGAGGCGAGGGTGAAGGGCTCGTAGCCGTCCAGCAGCAGGAAAATCTTCTTCCCCTGGACGCCATCGAGAGGGAGTTCCAGGGGCGTTGTCCCGAGGTCGTGCTCGCCATCGGATACCCGGGCCCCCTCGGGAATCGAATGGAGCTTCAATACAGGGCGAGGGGGCGCCTCGACGGAGGCCGGGGCGGAGGGGGTTGGCCCCGCGGAGGCGAGGGCCTGGGCCCCCGCTCCGTCCGCCGGGGAAGGGCGGAGCGCCAGCGCCGCGCCCCCGAGCGCCGCCACTCCGAGCGCCACGCCGAGGATCACGACGAGGGGCTTCTTCGGGGCAGGCTGGGGGAAATCGACGCGGGTGGGCGCCTCGGTGGAGGCCAGCGAGGGCATGCTCCCGGGCTCGTCGGAGGGCCTGGCAGGGGCGGGTTGCTTTCCGTGAGCCGAGGGCGCCAGGCCGGGGTACGAACCGGAGCCGGCGGCGGCAGGGACCCCCGGGTAGGAGCCGGAGAGCAGCGCTGCCGGAGGAGCAGCCACCCCGTAGCGGGCCTCGCAGACCCGGAGATCCTCGAAAAATTCGTCGAGGTTCTGGTAACGATCCGCGGGGAGCTTGGCGAGGCAGCGGGCGAGCAGGCGCTCCAGCTCGGGGGGGAACGGGGCGCCCTCGGGGCAGCGCTCGGCGAGGGTCGGGGCCTCCTTGTGGACGTGCTGGAGCATCACCTGGGTCAGCGCCCCCTCGAAGGGAGGCTTCCCCGCCAGGCAGTGGAAGGCCATGGCCCCGAGCGAGTAGATGTCGGCGCGGGCATCGACCTGGGTGCCGTCGATCTGCTCCGGGGCCATGTAGGTGGGCGATCCGAGGAGCGCCCCGGCCTCCGTCAGCTCGTCCGGGTCACCGGACTGCTTGGTCTGCTTCACCAGGCCGAAGTCCAGGAGCTTGTAGAGGTGCTCCTCGCCCTCCTGGGCGAGGAAGACGTTGGCGGGCTTGAGGTCCCGGTGCACCATCCCGATCTTGTGCACCTCCCGGAGCCCCCGGCCCACCTGGCGGAGCATGTCGAGCACCGCGGGCGGCGCCATGCGCTGCCCCCCCCGGAGCTGCGCCGAGAGCGGCGCCCCCTGGAGGTACTCCATGACCATGAAGAACGAGTCACGTCCCTCGATCTGCCCGTAGTCGAAGACGGTCACGATGTTCCGGTGGCGGAGCTGGGAGAGCGCGCTCGCCTCCCGGAAGAACCGCTTCTGGAACGTCTCTCCCTCGCTCCTGGACCCGCCGGCGCTCGACCCTCCCTGCCCCAGGTGCGGGTGCACCACCTTGATCGCCACGGGCCGCTCCAGGGGGAGCTGCGCGGCCTTGTAGATCTTCCCCATGCCGCCGGAGCCGATCTGCTCGAGCAGCCGGTACTTCTCGTTGATCAACGAGCCGATGGCGAGGCCACCGCGTTCAGCGAGGGGGAGGGCCATGGGGCTTGCCTATCTTACCCCATCTCCTCCGCCCGTCGCCCTCCTTCGTCACAGCCCGTTCTGGGCGATGTACTGGTTGGTGAACTGCCAAGCCTTCTCGTAGCTCTCGGCGGTGGTCTTGGCGATGAACTTCTCGATCTCGCCGCCGACCAGGGGCACCTTGACGTTGAGGTCGACCTCGCAGATACGCTCGATCTTCTTGTCCCCCCGGGGCTCGGCCCAGAACAGCCCCGAGATGGAGATCTTGTCGGCCATCTTCGAGGTGGTGATCTTGTAGCTCCACTTCCTGGTGACCGGATCGAAGGAGCCCTCCTCCAGGTAGCCGATGGAGTCTCCGATGAGCTTCTTGACCACCGCGGGGGCCTCGGTCTTGGGCTCGATGCGGACGCGGCGGCGGCGGGGGCCGCCGGTCTCGCCGGTCAGCTCCAGCAGCTCGTAGTGGAACTTCAGCACCTCCCGGAACAGCTTCTCGTTGTATTCGGTGCTGAAGAAGATCTTGTCCCAGTAGGTGTCGAGGTCGGTGTTGAAGGTGTGCTTGTAGGTGGCCTTCATGGCCTGGTGGCATAACACGGCGGGGCCCGGGGGTGTCTCCTCTCCCGCGAGGAGCCGGGGGAACTTCACCCGGAGCAGCCCCAGCGCCAGGAACCCCAGCGCCACGGCGAACCAGAGGGTGGCGATCCGCACCAGGATCATCGCGCTGGTGGCCGCCGCCGCCGGGACGCCGCCCAGCCGGGTGAGCTGCTGCTCCAGGGATCCCTCGGTGACCCCCAGCCCCCCGGGCACCGGGATCAGCGCCCCCGCGAGCTGGCTGGTGGCGTAGAAGAACATCGCCATCGGGAGCGACGCCGAGGTCACCCCGAACCCCCGAAGCAGCACCCAGAGCGACAGGCCCTCCAGGGACCAGGAGACCAGCGAGAGCGCCGTCGGCACCAGCAGGGCCCCCGGTGAGGTCAGGAGCCGCAGGCTCTCCCAGGCGGCGCGCACCCGCGGCGCCAGCCGCACCCACGCCCCGTGCCTCGCCTCCATCCAGGCCACGAGGGCGTCCGGCACGCTCCGGGAGGCGATGAGCGCCAGGGCCACCGCCACCGCCACCGCCCCCAGCCCTCCCCACAGCAGCCCGCCAGGGAAGCCCAGGCTCCCGACGATCACGAGCCCGAGGATCCCGATCAGATCCGTCAGACGCTCCGCCACCACGATGGGCGCGGTCCTCGCGCCGGGGACCCCGTGGGTCTCCGACAGCACCAGGCTCTTGAACACCTCCCCCACCTTCCCCGGCGTCACCGTGAGCACGAAGCCCGACAGGAACGTCAGGAAGCTGTCCAGCTTCGGTACCCCCCGCACGTCGAGCCGCGCCAGGTAGAACTCCCACTTCAGGAAGCGCAGCAGGTAGTTGCCGAAGGTGAGACCCAGCGCCGCGGCGAAGTACCTCCACGAGAACGCCGCGAGCTGCTCCCCGATGGACCGGTACCCGCGGTAGAAAACAAAAACCCCGTAGACCACCACCCCGAGCAGCGCCGCTCCCAGCAGCCTGCGCACCAGCGTCCGCGGGTTCAAGGCCTCCTCCGGCGCCTCAGCCGCAGCGCCAGCGCCCCCACCCCCAGCGCCACGATCAGCGCCCCGACCGCGGCGATCACCGGCCTCGGCACGTCGTAGCGCCCCGACGCGACCCCCGGGGGAGGCCCCTCGATCTTCACCGTGGATTGCCAGGCAAGCATGAGCGCGCGGCATAGCCGCGCCCCACCGGTCAAGCAAGCCCGGGGCTCCGCCGATCCACCCCGGGGTTGGCACACCCTGGCCCGCAGGCGACGTTACGGTTCGCACGGCTCCCCTCGATCCGCCGGAAAACGGGCGAGCTATCCTGGTTTGGACCTTGCATGGAAAGGTGGGCTACCCTGGGATTCCCCGAGGTTCCGGGCCCGGGTGGGTGAACCGAGACAACCATGAGAGCAAGCAAGATCGGTCTGGCCGCGTGGCTGGCGGGCGCGGCGGTGACGCTGGGATGCGGGCGCAGCAGCCTGGAGCTGGGGGACCTCCGCTTCAACGAGGGCGAGGGCGGGAGCAACGGCTTCGCCCTAGGCGGCTCCGGAGGAACCGGCGGCTTCGGGGGCCAGACCCCGGGGGGCGCCGGCGGCGGGGTCATCAGCGGCGGGAGCGCCGGGGTCGGTGGGGCCTCGGGCAAGGGCGGCACGGGGGGCGCGGGGGCCGGCGGCGGCGAGCCCTGCGTCATCAGCGACGACTGCATCGACTTCAACCCGTGCACGCTGGATCAATGCGCCAACGGCCAGTGCACCCACGGCCCCAAGGACGCGGACCAGGACGGCTTCCTCGACAGCCTCTGCGGGGGCCAGGACTGCGACGACGGCGATCCGCAGGTCAAGCCCGGCGTCCTGGAGCTATGCAGCGACGGCGCGGACAACAACTGCGACGGGCTGACCGACTGCCAGGATCCGGGCTGCGGGAGCACCCCCGCCTGCACCTGCACCCCCGGCCAGTTCGAGGTGTGCGAAGGCAACAAAGACGAGGACTGCGACGGGCTCTTCGACTGCGCCGACCCGGACTGCGCCGGCAGCCCGCTGTGCGCCTGCGAGCCCCTGGAGACGAGCTGCACCGACGGCAAGGACAACAACTGCGACGGGCTCATCGACTGCGGCGACCCCCAGTGCTTCGGCCACCCGAGCTGCGGCTGCTCGGAGTCCGAGATCAAGTGCCAGGACACCAGCGACGACGACTGCGACGGGCTCGTCGACTGCGCCGACCCGGACTGCAAGGACACCCCCGCCTGCCAGTGCCTCCCCGCGGAGATCTGCGGCAACAACAAGGACGACGACTGCAACGGGCTGAGCGAGTGCGCCGACCCCGCCTGCAAGGCCAGCCCCGCCTGCCAGTGCCAGGCGGGCGAGGCCTCCTGCGGGGACGGCAAGGACGAGGACTGCGACGGGGCCTTCGACTGCGCCGACCCGGACTGCGCCGCCGATCCGCTGTGCGCCTGCGGTCAGCTCGACGAGATCTGCAACGACAAGGAGGACAACAACTGCGACGGGCTCGTCGACTGCGCCGATCCGCTCTGCTTCAACACGCCCTTCTGCAAGTGCTTCGGCGCCCCCGCCCCCGAGGTGTGCGACGACGGGAAGGACAACGACTGCGACGGGCTCGTCGACTGCGCCGACCCCAACTGCATCGGCAACGCCGCCTGCAAGGAGTGCAAGCCCGAGGCGTGCAGCGACGGCGTCGACAACAACTGCAACAACCTCATCGACTGCGCCGACCCGGCCTGCGCCTTCGACCCGGACTGCGCCCCCGAGCTGGAGATCTGCAACAACAAGCTCGACGACGACTTCGACGGCAAGATCGACTGCGCCGACGAGGACTGCAAGAACAACCCCCTCTGCCTCGTCAAGCAGTCCAACTGCCTCACCGCCAAGACCATCAACGCCAGCGGGACCTACACCGGCGAGACCACCGGCAACGTCGGCGAGACCAAGGGCTCCTGCGGGGGCGACGCCGGCGAGGCGGTCTTCCGCCTGGTCATCACCGCCCCCACCCGCCTCCGGGCCGACACCGACGGCTCCCAGTTCGACACGGTGCTCTACCTGCGCGCGGGCTCCTGCGGGGCAGGCAAGGAGGTCGCCTGCAACGACGACTCCGTCAGCACCAAGCTCCCGCCTCCGGCCTGGCCCAGCGTCGCCGAGCTGTCCATCCCCATCCTCTACCCGGGCGTCTACTTCCTCTTCCTGGACGGCTACACCGTGGACGCCAGCCTCGGCCCCAACCAGGGCCCCTTCGTCCTCAACATCGAGCTGACCCCCAACCCCCCCGAGGTCTGCGGCGACGGCCTCGACAACGACGGCGACGTCTACGTCGACTGCGCCGACAGCGACTGCGGCGCCGCCCCCGCCTGCCAGTGCAACGCGCCGCTGCCCGCCGGCCCCGAGTTCGGCGTCGCCGCCTGCAACGACGGCATCGACAACGACTGCGACGGCAAGATCGACGGCGACGACAAGGACTGCAACGCCAGCGACTACTACGCCACCGAGTTCTGCAACGGCATCGACGACAACGGCAACCAGATCATCGACGACTTCTCCTGCCGCTGCGCCAAGAGCTCCGAGTGCGGGCCGGGTCAGATCTGCTACACCCAGTCCTCCCGCTCCTGCGGGCCCCCCTGCGACCAGTTCGTCGGCGACGTCTGCCCCTTCGTCGCCCCCGGCAGCGTCTGTAGCCCCAGCACCGGCCAGTGCATCTTCCCCTGAGCGGCCCCCGGCCAAGCTGTGCTACGTCGCTCCGGTGACTCAACCCCCTTCCGACGCGGAACGACTCGAACAGCTCGCAGAAGCAGCCAGCCGGATCCGGGGCGCGGTGTCCCGGGCCGTGGTGGGCCAGGAGCACGTCGTCGACGCGATGCTCGTAACCCTCTTCGCCCGGGGCCACGCGCTCCTTGTCGGCGTGCCCGGGCTGGCGAAAACCCTGCTGGTCTCGTCGCTGGCCCAGGCCCTCGACCTCTCCTTCGGGCGGGTGCAGTTCACGCCGGACCTGCTACCCGCGGACATCACCGGCACCGATCTGCTGCAGGAAGAAGCGGACGAGGAGGGTCGCACGCGCCGCCGCATGCGCTTCCTGCCGGGGCCGATCTTCGCCAACCTGGTGCTGGCGGACGAGATCAACCGCACGCCGCCCAAGACCCAGGCGGCGCTGCTCCAGGCGATGCAGGAGCGGCGCGTCACCGTGGGCTCCGTCACGCACCCGCTGCCGGACCCGTTCCAGGTGTTCGCCACCCGCAACCCCATCGAGCAGGAGGGCACCTACCTGCTCCCGGAGGCCCAGCTCGACCGCTTCCTGCTGGAGATCCACGTCGGGTACCCCTCCGAGGAAGAAGAGCGGGAGATCGCCCGGCGCACCACCTCCGGCGCCTCGGATCGGGTGGAGCCGGTGCTCTCCATCGACGAGGTGCGGGGGTTGAGCGGCCTGATCCCGAGGATCCCGGTGACGGACGAGGCAGTGAGCTGGGCGGTGCGGTGCGCCCGGCTCACCCGGCCCGGCGAGCGCGGCGCCCCCAAGGAGGTCTCGGAGTTCGTCCGCTTCGGCGCGGGCCCCCGCGGCAGCCAGGC
>CAZSDX010000272.1:0-9376 GCA_964605685.1 uncultured Polyangiaceae bacterium | reverse complement strand
CGCCTGGCCGAGGCTCCCGGAGGCGAGGGCCCAGGGAGGGCGCCCCGGGGTGCTGATCCTGGCGGCGGACTCCCTGCGGGCGGATCGCCTGCGCCCGGAGATCGCCCCCCGCATGGCGGCGTTCGCCGGCGGCGCGGTGCGGTTCGAGGAGGCGCGGGTGTCGCTGCCCCGGACGTTCCCGTCCTGGGTGACGCTGCTGACGGGGCGGTACCCGCACCACCACGGGATCCGCAACATGTTCCCGTCGCGGGCGGCGCGGGCCAGGGATTTCGACGCGCTCCCGGCGCGGCTCCAGCAGGCCGGGTACTTCACCGCGGTGGTGAGCGACTACGCGGGCGACATCTTCCCCCGGATCCACCTGGGCTTCTCCCTGGTGGATGCCCCGACCTTCCACCTGGGCGAGCTGGTGCGGCTGCGGGCCATCGAGGCGCAGGTGGGGCTGCTCCCGTTCCTGGATACGCGGGCGGGCAGGGCCCTGGTCCCGTCGATGCTGGGGAACAACCGCGCCCCGGACGCGCAAGGGGTGGCCCGCCGGGCGCTGGCGGCCATCGACCGGGCGGGAGATCGTCCCTTCTTCCTGGTGGTCTTCTTCTCGACGGCGCACTTCCCCTACGCCAGCCCGGACCCGGGCTACCGCCGCTTCACCGACCCGGTCTACCGGGGCCGCTTCAAGTACCAGAAGGGCAACACCCTGGGCCGCGAGGCTCCTCCCGACGAGGACGACCAGCGGCAGATCCGCGGGCTCTACGACGGGGCCGTGTCGGTGGTCGACGAGGCCGTGGGGACCGTGCTCGACGGGCTCAAACAACGCGGCCTCGACCGCGACACCGTCGTCGTCCTCACCGCCGACCACGGCGAGACCCTCTTCGAGCACGGGCGGGGGCACGGCCACGGCGACCACCTCTTCGGCGAGGAGGCGCTGGCGGTCCCGCTGGCCATCCGGGACCCTCGCTCCCCCACCCCCCGCTCCATCCCCGGGCTGGCCCGCGACGTCGACCTGGCTCCCACCCTCTACGAGCTGACCGGCGTACCTCCCCCGGGCGACCTCGACGGAGCCTCCCTCGCCCCCGCCCTCCGCGGCGCCCCCCTCGCCACCCCCTTCGCCTTCGCCGAGACCGGCCTCTGGTTCACCGAGGACATCCCGGGTATCCCTCCGGGCCTCCGCCTCCCTTATCCCGATATCTCTCGCATGGGGGAAATCGTCCGCGACGCTGGCGACGACGTGGTGCTCCAGTCCGCCTATTTCCCGGGGACGGTCATGGCCAAACACCGCGCCCTCTACACCCGCGAGCACAAGCTGATCCTTGTCCCCACCCGCCAGGGGCTCCGCTCCCTGCTCTTCCACCTCAAGAGCGACCCCGCCAACCTCCACGACCGCTGCGAGGCCGAGGCCGAGACCTGCTCCCACCTCCGGGGAGAATTGCTCCAGTGGGTCCTTCAAGACCCCCTCCTGGAGCTCCGCGGTGACCACCTGGTCCCTCGCGGCGGGGCCGAGCGCGGCGCCTCGGGGGAGACCTTCCGGCTGGAGGGGCCCTTACCCACCTCCGGCTCGCGCTCACCGCCCCGCGACGGCCCGGAGCAGGTGGCGCTGGGCGACCAGGAAGAGCGCCAGCGCCGGCAGCGACAGGATCACGTTGGCGGCCATCACCAGGTGCCAGCGCACCCCCGTCCCCTGCTCCCGGAAGAGGGCCACCCCCAGCGGCAGCGTCCGCACCGCGTCGTCGGTGGTCATCACCAGGGGCCAGAAGTAATCGTTCCAGTGGAAGACGAAGCTCAGCAAGAAGAGCGACGTCAGCGTCGGCAGCAGGATGGGGGCGAGGATCCGGTAGACGATGGTGACCTCGCTGGCGCCGTCCAGGCGGGCCGCCTCGATGATCTCGTCCGGGACCGAGAGGAGCGCCTGGCGCACCAGGAACGTCCCGAAGGTGCTGACCGCGAAGGGGAGCACCAGCGCCGCCAGGGTGTTCACCAGCCGCAACCGGGCAAACATCAGGAAGACCGGGACAAACGTGACCTGCCCCGGCACCAGCAGGCACCCCACCACCAGCCCGAACAGCGCCCCCCGGCCCCGGAACCGGAGCTTCGCCAGGGCGTACCCCGCAGGCAGCGCCAGGGCGATCTGGATCAGCGCGATCAGCAGCGCCATCGCCGTCGTCGTCAGCAGGTACCGCCCCACCGGGATGGTGTCGAAGACCTCCCGGTAGGCGCCGAGGGTGGGGGGACGGGGCCAGAGGGCCAGGGGCGCCGCGGTGATCTCGGCGAGGGATTTGAGGGAAGTGAGGACCATCCAGGCGTAGGGGGTGATCCAGAGCAGCGCCGCCGCCACCGTCAGCAGCCGGGCCGCCTGCAAGCCCAGACCTCGCCCGCTCATCGCCGCCCTCCTCGCCCCCGGAAGGCCCAGAGCTGAAGCGCCGAGAGCGAGAGCAGCACCAGCAGGAAGACCACCGTCATCGCGCTGGCCCGCCCCACCCGCAGGTCCAGGAAAATCTGCTCGTAGATGGCGTACACGAACAGGGTCGTCGCCTTCACCGGCCCTCCCTGCGTCATCACCCGCACCACGTCGAAGGCCTGGAAGCTCACGATCAGGCTGGTCGTGGCCACGAAGGCCATCGTCGGGCGAAGCAGCGGCAGGGTCACGTACCAGAAGCGCGCGAGGGGACCGGCCCCGTCCAGCGCCGCCGCCTCCCGCAGCGAGGGCGGGATGTCCTGGAGCCCCACCACGAAGAGGATCATCGCGTACCCCGTGATCTTCCACACCGTCACCGCCGCCAGGGTGGCCAGCGCCGTGTCCGGGTCCGTCAGGAAGCCCACCCGCGGCGCCCCCGCCCACCGCAGCAGCCCCGCCACCAGCCCGCTGTCCGGATCCAGCAGCCACATCCACAGCAGCGCCACCGACACCCAGCTCACCACATAAGCGCTGAAGATCGCCCCTCGCGCCGCCGCAAACAGCCTCCCGGGCCTCGCCAGCAGCAGCGCCAGCGCCAGCCCCAGCGCCACCGCCCCCACCACCACCATCGCGCTGTACCGCAGCGTCGTCAGCGTCACCGCCGCCAGCTCCCCGCTGCGGGCCAGCTCCCGGTAGTTGCTCAGCCCCACGGGCCTCGGCTCCGTCAGCAGATCCCAGGAGAAGAGGCTCTGGTAGACCGCCGCCCCCACCGGCACCACAAAAAACGCCAGCAGCACCGCCGTCGTCGGCCCCAGCATCACCCACGGATGCCACCAGGCCCGGGGCTTCATGGCTCCTCCCTCGCCTCGGCCCGGGCCTCCGCCAGCACCCGCGCCGCGTCCTGGTTCCTCAGCACCGCCGCCTCCAGCCTCGGCTCCACCACCTGCCGCTGCACCCGAAACAGCGTCGGCGCCCAGGGCCACGGCTGCGCCGCCGCAAGCTGCTCGTAGGCCACCCGATCGTTCGGGTGCTTCTCGTAAAAACCCGCCGCCGCGAGCCTCCTTACCGCCTCCTCCGTCACCGGCAGGTACCCGGTCCGGGTCGCCCACTCCATGGCCTGCTCCGGCTCGCTCATCCACCGCAAAAAAGCCCACCCCGCCTCCTTCTCGGCCTGCGGCGCCTGGCGCATCATCACAAAAAATGTCCCGCCCGTCGGCACCGCCGCGCGCGCCTCCGAGGGCAGCGGCGCCGCCACCACCGGGAAATGCGCGTTCTCCTCCAGGTACCGGAGGAACGCCGTGCTGGTCCAGATGAACGCCGCCCTCCCCGCCAGGAAATCCTGGTTGGTCACCTGCCAGGCGTTGTAGTCCCTCCCGGGCGGCGGCCTCATCGACCGATCCTCGTGGACCATCCGCTGCCACAGCCGCAGCGCCTTCTCCCCGGCCTCTCCTCCCAGCGTCGCCTCTCCGGATGGCTCCACCACCGTCCCTCCTGCCTGCCCCACCATCGCCACCCAGAACCACCACGAGATCGGCACCTCGTACCCCCACCTCGTCCCTCCCTCCGAGCGCGCCGTCAGCTCCTTCGCCAGCGCCCGCATCTCCTCCCAGGTGGAAGGAGGTTTCTTTTGACCCACCATGGCGCCGTTCAGGTACATGATCGGCGTCGAGCGGTTGAACGGGATGCCCCAGAGCGGGCGCCGATCTCCCTCGTGGTAGCTCCCTTCCTGGGCGATCCCCCGCACAAAGCCGAGCTGGCGGGCTCCCTCGTAGCCATCGAGGGGCTCCAGCGCTCCGGCGTCCGCGAGGTAGGGGAGCACCTCGCCCACCACATGCGTCAGCGCCGGAGCCAGGCCCGCCGCCAGCGCGGTCCGGACCTTGGCCAGCGCCTCGAAGTAGTCCCCCTGGTAGGTGGGGATCACCCGGTAGCGCCGCTGCCCCTCGTTGAAGCGCCGCACCAGGTCAAGAAGGACCTCCCGGTTCTTGCCGCCGTAGCTGAACCAGAGGGCGACCTCCCCCGGCGCCGGGCGGCGCTGGGAGCAGGCCGGAGCGCCCCCGAGGGCGGCGAGGGCGGCCAGGAAGGTGCGGCGCCGGAGCATCTCCGGAGCTCTTCCCTTTTGGGCCGCCGTCAGGGCAAGTATTTGGGGGGGGGGCTGCCAGGGCTGGTCCCGTGAGGTCGAAAGAAAACCTGCTGGACCTCCCGGAAAAGCGTAAAGTGAACGAAGCGTTCCTCATGCGACTCCGTGCTCTTGGGTTGTTTGGCTTGCTGGTCTCCTGTGGTTCCTCGGAGCCAGAGCCAACCCTACCTCGCTCCTTGGGAGGGCGCGGAGGAGCCTCCGGAAGCCAGGGGGGAGCCCCCGGCGCAGGTGCCTCAGGCGCTGGCAGTTTCACCGAGTTCCCGAGGCCAGGCGGGACAGATCAAGGCAGCGCTGGGACCAGCTCGATCGAGCCCGGATCCGGAGGCACCCCAGGGGCGGCGGGAAGCACCGGGACGGCGACCGGGGGGGCCGCAGGCAACGGCGGGATCGATGGTTTGGGTGGGGCAAGCGGCGCTGCGGGAGGTGACACCGGCGCAGGGGGTGAAGGTGCTGGGATCGCTGGCGTGGGGCAGGGGGGAGCAACCCCCGGTGAGGCCGGACAAGGGGGAACTGGTCAAGGGGGAGATGGCAGTGGACCGCAGGTGAGCGTTCAGATGATCACGAGCGAGCACCGATTTGTTCCAGGGAAGATGTACGGAGGTTGGGGGTCGCACCTGGGGCATCTGGTGCGCGATGAAGCGGGGGTTTTGTGGTTTGCTGACGATGCTTGCAGCCAGCAAGGGGCTGACCTTTGTGATGTGCTCAAGAACTTCAGGTTGGGCCTTGTGTCTAACCTCGACAAAGGAGGGGATTATTTTTTTACCCATGCGGAGGGTGTAGGGGCGCAACAGGTTGCGCCCCTACTTCTGTCGAGGTTAGGTGCAAGGCCCGTTTCTACGTTGACTACGGCAATGGTTGGAACGGCCCCCAAACTGGTGGTGTTGGTGGTTACAACAATGCATCCTACATCAACGTAGCCTTCTCTCCCAAGAGTACAATCTTCACGATGCTCGGGCAGTTGCTGACCGGGCTGGCGCCAAACTGGAACTACGAGGCAGCGATAGGCGAGGCGGATCTGAACGTCGCCTCGCCTGTGATCTGGTCGAAGGCTCTCCCTGAACCTCCAGGCGACCTGGTCGCCTCGACCGGCGATCTCGTCGCAGACCCACAAAGCGGAGATCTCCACGCCCTTGTGCGCACCAAGATGGGCTATCTTGCTTACTACCATCGGCCTCACGGAGGAAGTTTCAGCGGTCCCCACGCTCTCTTGCAGGAAACGCTCTCGGCGCGCTGGGTATGGGCAGATTCTTCGCTCTTTCTCTTCTTCCACCACGCTCAGACGGGCCTACGCTGGCTGCGATGGAAGGAGCCCTCCGAGGGAGTACCGGTCGAGATCCATCTCGCCCAGGCAAACCAGGTTGCGCTCCCCGAAGGCTACGAAAAAATCGTCGCCATCTATCCGGAGTCTTCCATCTACCAGACCAGGAAGGTGGAGGAGGTCAACGTGGCCGTCGTAGGCGAGACCAGGCAAAACGAGGTCGCCCACGTTCGCCTTTGGCCCTAGCGCTCCTCAACCGGATCGATGGGCTGGCCTTGTTCAGATCCCCGTCCACGAAGCTCGTCCACGGCCACGTCCACGTGGACGGGAACCGTGGCCGTGGACGGCCTTGGGAACAAGGCCGAGGCCTCCCGGACAGGGCCAGGTCCGTGAACGCCACAGAAGGCAGGGGTGGCGGCCTGGCCCGGGGGATGTACCCTACCCGGGTGCGCCTGCTCCGCTCGCTCCCGGTTGCTCTTTGCCTCTCCCTCGCCTGCCCCCTCGTCGCCCCGCTGCCGGAGGCCCGCGCCGACTTCAGCGCCGGAGGACGGAAGAAAGGCGGCGGTACCAAGGGCGGTGGCACCAAGGGCGGTGGCGCGACCGGTGGCACCAAGGGCGGTGGCACCAAGGGCGGTGGCGCGACCGGCGGCACCAGGGGCGGTGACCCGGGAGGGGCGAAGACCAACAGCGCGGAGGAGCGGATCCGGCGCTACACCGGCATCCTCATGGCCCAGCCCTGGGCCCGCGTGCCCCTGGAGCGGCTGAGCGAGGCCTACCGGGAGCGGGACGGGAACCTGAAGAAGCTCCTGGAAGAGTTCGAGAAGCGGGCCGCCGACAGCGCCTCGCCGGAGCACTGGAACGCCCGCGTCGCCCTGGCAGGGATCCTCCGGCTGGACGGGCGCGTCGACGACGCCATCAAGGCCTACGAGGCCGCCCTGACAGAGCGCCCCAGGGAGGCCCAGGCCCGGCTGGCGCTGGCGCAGCTCCTCCTGGACCAGGGGAACAAGGCCGCCGCCCGCAAGCAGTTCGAGGAGGCGCTCGGAGCCCTGAGCAACGGGATCGACCGGGAGAGCGTGCTGAGGTCGCTCCGGACCCTGGCGCTGGAGCAGCGGGATTTCGACGGGGCCCGGGGCTACCACGATCAGCTCCTCAAGGGGGCCGGGGGGTCGCTGCATGTGCGGGCGGAGCTGGGGCGGGAGCTGCTCGGGCGCGGGGACGCGGCGAGGGCGGAGGTCGAGCTCCAGGAGGTGGTCAAGGCCGCCGCGGGGGACAACCGGGCGCTGGCCCCGGCGCTGCTGGATCTGGGGCGGGCGCAGGCGGCGCAGAAGAAGAACGCGGAGGCGCTGGCCACGCTGAAGCGGGCGCTGTCGCTGGCGGGGAGCGAGGCGGGGGTGCGCGGCGAGATCCTCACCACCGTGGCCGGTGTCTACCGGGCCGATAACAACCTGGCGGAGCTGATCGGGCTGCTGGAGAAGGAGCGGGTCGGAGATTTTCCGAGGCTGGTGATGCTCGGGTCCCTCTACGAGGAGACCGGGGCCGTGGACAAGGCGCTGGAGACCTACCGCAAGGCGCTCGGGGTGAACGGGAAGCACATCGAGACGCGGCTGAAGGTGGTGAGGCTGCTCCAGGCGCAGGGGGAGCTGGAGAAGGCCATCGCAGAGAACGAGAAGCTGATCCAGGCGGCGCCGCGGAACCCGGACTTCGTCTTTCAGCTGGCGGAGGTGCTGATCCAGCGGGGCGACCGGGTCAAGGCGCTGGCGCTGCTGTCGAAGCTGGAGCAGAGCGCCGGCAACGAGGAGGACGTGCTGACCCGGGTGGCCGACTTCTACGAGCGCATCGAGGAGAAGGACCGGGCCCTCAAGCTGTTCGCGCGGCTCGCGTCCCTGGCCCCCTCGGACCCGACCCACCTGATCGAACTGGGGGATCGCTACTGGCAGGCCGGCGACCAGAAGAAGGCGCTGGAGACCTGGAACCGGATCCGCACCGCCGTCCCCAACAAGGCCCGAGCACTGTCGGCCCTGGGCGACGTGCTGCTGGAGCACGACCAGGTGGCCGAGGCCCTGGCGGCGCTCAAGGAGGCCATGGAGGCGGAGCCGAACAACCTCCGCTACCGCAAGGGCTACGCGCTGGCGCTGGAGCGGGTCGCCACCGGGGTCAACCAGGGGTTCCAGCGCAACGCACGCTTCGAGGAGGCCCGCGCCGTCTGGGAAGATCTGCTGGAGAAATCCGGGACCGACCGGCTGCTGGCCCGGGAGGCACGCATCCACGTCGTCACCCTCTGGGGCCTGCTCAAGCAGCTCGAATCCCGCGTCGAGCCCCTCAAGCGCCGCCTCGCCGATGACCCCCCGGACCTGGAGGCCGGGCGCCTGCTGGCCGAGGCGCAGATCCGGCTGCGCAAGCTGGCCGACGCGGAGGTGACCCTCCAGCGGATCACCGACAAGGCCCCCGGCGACGAGGAGGCGTTCCTGGCGCTGGAGCGGGTGCGGGTGCTCCAGCACGATCTCCCGGGGGCCATCGCCGCGCTGGAGAAGCTCGCCGAGATCAACCCCAAGCGGGCTCGGGAGTACTACCAGCGCATGGCCCAGTACTCGGCGGAGCTGGTCAAGGACGACGACGCCATCAAGTTCGCCGAGAAGGCGGTGGCGCTGAGCCCCAACGACGCCGACGGCTACCGGAAGCTCGGGGCGATGTTCCGCCGCCGGGGCGACACGGACCGGGCCGTCCAGGCGTTCCGCCAGGCGCTCCACATCAACGACCGGCTCTACCCGGTCTACATGGAGCTGGCCGAGCTGCTGGTCGCCAAGGGTGAACCCGACGAGGCCGACCGGCTCTACCGCCGGGTGCTCCGCACCGCGCCGGACGAGGAGCTGGTGGCCCAGGCGGGGCGCCTCTCCATGCAGCGCAACATGGTCAAGGGTACCCTGGGCGACCTGGAGAACGATCTGCTGCCCCTCTCCCTCGGGAACCCCTCGAAGCGGGTCTACCGGCGGCTTCTGATCGAGGTCTACGGGCACCTGGCGTTCCCGCTCGTGCAGAAGGTCCGCTTCGGCGAGGGCGCCGAGGCGGAGGCCGCCCGCGCCCAGCTCGTCAAGCTCGGCGCCCGGGGGATCAAGCCGCTGCTGGACGCGCTCGGTGAGGAGCAGCGCTCCCAGGTCACCACCGCCATCGACGTGCTGGCCTACGTCGGCAACCGGAGCGCCGCCCCCGCCCTCATCGCCTTCGCCGGCGGCAACGCCGAGCAGCCGCTCCGGGTCAAGGCGATGATCGCCACCGGCGCTCTCCAAGATCCTTCCCTGCTCCCTCGCTACGAGGAGCTGGTCGCCCCGAAGAACCAGGACGCCGCCGTCCCCGGTGACCCGGTGACCGTCGCCGCTGCCTGGTCCGTCGCCCGCATGGGCGACCGGAAGGCCGCCCCTCTCCTCGTCCGCATGCTGTCCTCCGGAGCCCCGGAGGTGCGTGCCTTCGGCGCCCTTGGCCTCGGCCTGCTCCGCGACAAGAAGGCCGCCCCGGCCCTCGAAGACCTCGCCCGCGCCCCCGACGGCGCCACCCTCGCCCGCGCCGCTGCCGCCCTCGCCCTGGGGGAGATCGAGGCCGT
>CAZSDX010000271.1:0-9412 GCA_964605685.1 uncultured Polyangiaceae bacterium | reverse complement strand
GAGGAGAAACCTACAGGGTCAGCGACCGTAGGAGAGATCCGGGCAAAGCGTAGGCCCTTGAGGGAGAGGGGGCCGGGGGGGTGAGGTCCTCTGAAAACCGTTCAGACAACTGTCCAGGAGCATGGAAGGCCCAGGCGCTAACCCCGGGATCGATGCGGTTCCCGGCAGGTCCGGGGCTGTGCGAGACTGGGAATGTTCGGTGCAACGCCTCCGCAGAGAGATCCCCCTTGTTCCCTTCCTCGCGCTCCCTTGCCACCGTGTTGCTGGGCTCCACGCTCCTCGGCTCGGCGGCGGCTCTCGCCCAGGATCCTCCCGAGCCTCCACCACCCCCGACGGTTGGGCCCTCGCCGCCCGTGGCGCCTCCTTCCTCCGGGGCGCCGCCGATGGGGTACCCACCTCCTCCGGGGTCCGGGGGGGCGCCTGTGCAGCCTCCTCCACCGACCTCGGCCTCGCCTTATTACCAGTACGCTTACGGTCCTCTCCAGGCCGCGCCTGCCTACCCGCCTCCCCCACCGCCCCCACCGTCCCGGAACGCGACGCAAGGACGCTACACCCACGACGGCTTCTACCTCCAGTTCGCGCCGGGGCTGGTCGCCCACCGGAGCAACCTGCGGGTCGCAGGAACCTCGGCGGACGCTTCCATCCGGGGCAACGACCTGGACCTGGACATCGCCCTGGGCGGCAACCTTACCCGCTCCCTGGTGCTCGCCGGCGGCCTCGGCGGGCACAGCATGGACACCACGCTGAGCAACAACAACACGGGCTCTCGCCGCTCCTCGGTCCCACTCAGTTACAGCTCGATGACGATCCGGGTCGACTGGTACCCCGATCCGGCCAAGGGCTTTCACGTACAGGGGGGGCTTGGGGTGGCGCAGTACAAGCTGGCGCGGCTCCAGGTGACGGCGGTGGATCTGGGGCAGGGGCGCCAGACCTTCGACATCGAGACCCTGGAGGGCACCCATTTTCTCCTGGCGGCGGGCTACGAGACCTTCCTCGACCCCCAGTGGTCCCTCGGGCTGCTGCTGCGGCTGGACGCGGCCACCGTCTCCCGGGACATCGAGCCTCGGGTCACCGGCACCATGTTTGCACCGAGCCTCCGCCTGAGCTTCACCTACCACTGAACAGCCTCCGGGAATTGACCATGCGCCTCCTCTCGACCCTGCTCGCCGCGACCCTGCTGACCGCGCTCCCCGCGCTGACGCCTGCCCCGGCCCACGCCTGCGGGGGGACGTTCTGCGACATCCCGCCGCCGAACCAGCCGCCGATGCCGGTGGATCAATCGGGGGAGAACATCCTCTTTGTGGTGGAGAACAACCGGGTCGAGGCGCACGTCCAGATCCAGTACACGGGCAACCCGGAGCGCTTTGCCTGGGTGGTCCCGATGCCGAAGAAGCCGAAGATCACCGCCGGCTCCCAGAGGCTCTTTGACCGGCTGCTCCAGGGCACGGTGCCGACCTTCCAGGTGCAGAACACGGCGGTCACCGGCTGCAACCGGGGGAACTTCCCCGACAGCGGCGGAGGGGTCGGGTGTGGGGCGTCGGGTGACTCCGTGAGCAGCGATGCCAGCGCGGAATTCTTTCCAGGGGCCGCGAACGGGGCCGGAGGATCCACGGGGCAGCCGAGCGGGCCGCAGGTGATCGCCCGGGCCTCGGTGGGGTCCTACGAGACGGTGACGCTGAGCGGAGGGACCGCCGACGAGCTGCTGGGGTGGTTGAACGAGAACAACTACTTGATCCCGGACACGACCTCCCAGTTCCTCAAGGATTACCTGGAGCAGAAGTTCGTCTTCGTGGCGGTGAAGCTGACGGCGGGGGCGGGGCTCGACGAGATCCACCCGCTGGTGTTCAGCTACGAGGGCGACCAGCCCTGCGTGCCGCTCAAGCTGACGGCGGTCGCGGCGGTGGAGAACATGGGCGTGCGCACCTTCTTCCTGGGGAACGAGCGCTTCGCCCCGAAGAATTACAAGCACGTGGTGGTCAACGAGCTGATGTTCGACTGGACCGCGGCCTCCGGGGCGGTCTCCAACGCGTTCAACCCGATCCCGGGGCAGAACCAGGGCCGCCAGCTCAACTACAAGGAGGTCATCACCCAGGCGGTGGACAGCTCCATCGCCAACGGGCGTGCCTTCGTCACCGAGTACGCGGGGACCAGCTCCGTCGTCGATGGCGACAACATCGCCGACGTGCGGTGGAACTCGACCCCCTTCAAGACCGCCGAGCCCCTGCAAGCGATCCAGCTCCTCAAGAGCCAGGGCCTCCTCACCTGCACCGGGACCACCTCCGGCGCGACCTGTACTTCCCCCAGCCCGCTGCTCTTCCCGCTGCTGGCGCAGGTGCTCCCGGCGCCGCCGGGGGTCAACCCTGGGTCTTACTACGCCTGCCCGACCTGCTACACGGAGGCGCCCACCGAGGGCTGGAGCGGCGAGTACTTCGCGCTGGAGCTGGAAGAGCGGATCTTCGGCCCAGCCCGCCACGCCGAGGACATCCTCCGGAAGAACCCGTACCTGACCCGGATGTTCACCACCATCTCGCCCGCGGAGATGACGGAAGATCCGGAGTTCGTGCGGACCCCCCGTGCTGATGTCCCCCTGCTCCACAGCGCCACCCAGCAGCGCCAGTGCGACCTCACCAACGTGATGGTGGTGGGCTCCGACGAGGTCTACCTCCAGAACGACAACACCCGGTGGCCGGACCTCCCCGCCGCCATGCCCGCCGCGCTGCGCATCGAGGAGTACAAGGACGACGGCTCGGTGATCGTGCTCCGGGACAACACCGGCGACATCAAGTCCGAGCTGGCGACCTTCAACAAGGCCCGGAATTGGCCGCCGGAGCCCGAGTTCACCACCCAGGAGCAGAGCGAAGGCTGCTCCGTGGGCTTCGGCCCCACCCGGGGGCGGACCACGATGCAGGTGACCCTGGGGCTCGCCGCCGCCGCGCTGCTGCTGCGCCGGCGTCGGGCGCGGTAGCGCGTCACCCCTCCGGGGGCGGGGGAGGCGCCGGCGGGGTGAAGAGGGGGCCAGGCATGGGGAAGACGGGGCGCCCGGCGCTGGTGTTGACCAGGATCGCGAAGGAGAGCCAGAGGGCGAGGAAGGCGAGGACCACCGTGCAGACGGCGATGGGGATGGCGAAGGATTTGGGATCCTTGAGGAGCTCGCGGAGGATCCGGAAGAGGTAGAGCAGGTCGATGTCCACCAGGAACGCCACCAGCAGCCTGGAGAAGAAGCCGAAGGCGTAGGTGAGCACGACGAAGATGACGAGGAAGCAGAGGTCGACGCTCAGCACCACGTGAGCGTCGGGGAGCTTGCCGTCGGCCATCCCGGAGAGCGCCCACCAGTTCATCACCCAGTTGAAGGCGAAGGTGGTGAACAGCGTCCCGCCGAGCATGTTCTTGTTGGCCAGCGCCATCAGCCCCGCGATCATCTGGCAGCCCCCGCCGAAGAGCAGGCAGAACCAGGCCGCCGTCCGGAGCGCCGCCGGGGTCATGCTCAGGCCCAGGGCCACCGGCAGCAGCGCCGCGCAGCCGATGGAGAGGCCCAGGAGGCCGAGGGGGGTGGGTTCTGCGAAGGGCTGGGAAGCAGGCGAGGCGCCGGCGGGGGCGGACATGAGCACGCCATGGCGCGGCGCCCCGCGGAGGGCAAGGGTTCAGCCGAGGAGGGCCGCCACTCGCTCGTGGATCGCGGCGACCGCCGCGCCGATCTTCGCCACGTCCGGGCCGCCGGCCTGGGCCATGTCCGGGCGACCGCCGCCCTTGCCGCCGACGATCTGGGCGATGTCCTTGATGAGATCGCCCGCCTTGAGCTTCGGGTTGAGGCTCTTGGCCACCATGACGACCAGCGAGACCTTGCCTCCAGCGGGGGAAGCCACCAGGACCACGCTGTCGCCCAGCTTGTCCCGGAGCTGCTCCGCCATCTCCCGCAGGGCCGCCGGGTCGCCGACCTCGGTCTGCACGCCCAGCACCTTGACCCCCTGGATCTCCCGCGCCTGGGCCAGCAGCCCGTCCACGCCGCCGCCGCCACCCATGGCCAGCTTGCGGACCAGCTCCGCCCGCTCCTTCTCCAGCTCGCGTACCCGGTCGTTGAGCGCGGCGATGACCTCCACCCGGGGGCGCCCCGGGGTGCGGGTGGCGGCGGCGATCTCCCGCAGGAGCGCCTCCTGCTCCCGGACGTGGCGCAGGGCGTTGAACCCGGTGGCCGCCTCGATACGGCGCACGCCCGCGGCGACGCCGGTTTCTCCGAGGATCTTGAAGAGACCGATGTCGCCCAGGGCCCGGACGTGGGTCCCTCCGCACAGCTCCACCGAGTCCCGGGTCATGGTGAGCACCCGCACCGTGTCGCCGTATTTCTCCTCGAAGATCGCCTTGGCGCCGCTCTTCTTCGCCTCGTCGATGGGGAGCACCGCGGTCTCCACCGGAGCGTTGAGCAGGATCTTCTGGTTGACCAGCTCCTCGACGCGCTCGATCTCGCCCTGGGTCATCGGCTTGCTGTGGCTGAAGTCGAAGCGCAGCGTGTCGGGGCCCACCAGGGAGCCCTTCTGCTGGACGTGCTCCCCCAGGACCGCCCCCAGCGCCCAGTGGAGCAGGTGCGTCGCCGAGTGGTTGCGCCGGGTGGCCGAGCGCAGGTCATGATCGACCTCCAGCGCGACCTTGTCCCCGACCTTGAGGCCCCCCTGGGCCAGCCGCCCGTGGTGGACCACCAGGCCCGGGACCGGCTTGGTGGTGTCGCGGACGGTGACGCGCCCGTTGCCTTCCACCAGGCGGATCTCCCCCTGGTCGCCCACCTGGCCCCCGCCCTGGCCGTAGAAGGGGGTGGTGTCGACCACCACGTCCACGTCAGGGAGACCGGGGCGCCCGTCGCCTCCTTGCCAGGAGACCTCGTCCACCAGGACGCCGTCGACGATCAGCGCCACCACCGTGCCCTGGCCCAGCTCGGCCTCGTAGCCGGTGAAGGTGACCTGCTTGCCGGGAACCCGGTCCAGGGCCTGGTAGAGCACCTTGCCCACGCCCTCGTCGGCGTTGAGCTTGCCGCCAGCGCCGGATTTTTGCCACTCCTCGATGAGATCCTCCGCCTCCTGCTCGTCGACGGAGAAGCCTTGCTCGCCGGAGATGACGCGGGTGAGGTCGATGGGGAAGCCGTAGGTATCCTTGAGGCGGGCGACGAACGGGCTCGGCACCTTGCGCGTCCCCGCCGCCCGGAGCGAGGAGAACTCCTCGTCGAGCATCTGGAGGCCCCGCGCCAGGGTCTTCCGGAAGCGAACCTCCTCCTGCTCGGTGATGGACGCGATCAGCTCGCGGCGCTCGCGGAGCTGGGGGTAGTCGTCGCCCATGATGTCCACCACCTTGAGGGCGACCTGGTGCAGGAAGGGCCGCTCGATGCCGAGCAGGTGCCCGTGGCGGATGGCCCGGCGCATGACGCGGCGGAGCACGTAGGAGCGGCCGGTGTTGTCCGGGAAGACGCCCTCGGAGATCAGGAAGGCGGTCAGCCGCGCGTGGTCGGCGATGACGCGCATGCTGGTGTCGTCCGGGTGCTGGGAGCGCCGGTAGGTCTTGCCGGAGATACGACCGGCCTCCTGGACCAGATCCAGGAGCAGGTCCGTGTCGTAGTTGGAGGTGACCCCCTGGAGCACGCTGGCGATGCGCTCCAGGCCCATACCGGTGTCGATGCTGGGGGCCGGCAGCGGCTCGAGGACGAAGGCGTCGCCCTTCTTGCTGCGCTCGAACTGCATGAAGACGAGGTTCCAGATCTCGAACCAGCCGTTGCCGTCGGGGGAGGGCTCCTCGCCGAAGCGGTCGTAGGGGACGCCGCCTTCCGGGATGGGGCCGAGCCAGAAGTGGACCTCGCTGCACGGGCCGCAGGGGCCGGTGTCGCCCATCTGCCAGAAGTTATCGGCCTTGCCCATGCCCCGGATGCGGTCGTCGCTGAAGCCGGTGACCTTCTTCCAGAGGACGCGGGCCTCGTCGTCCGCAGGGAGGTCGTCCTCGCCGCCGAAGATGGTGATGATGGTGCGCTCCACCGGGATCTTCGCCACCTGGGTGAGGAACTCCCAGCAGTACTGGATGGCCCCCTCCTTGAAGTAATCGCCGAAGGAGAAGTTGCCGAGCATCTCGAAGAAGGTGTGGTGGCGCGCGGTGACGCCGACGTTCTCCAGGTCGTTGTGCTTGCCGCTGATCCGGATGCACTTCTGGCTGGAGGCGGCGCGGGTGTAGGCGCGCCTCTCCTTGCCGGTGAAGACGTCCTTGAAGGGGACCATCCCGGCGTTGGGGAACATCAGCGTCGGGTCGTTGGGGATCAGCGAGGAGCTGGGGCAGACCTGGTGACCCTTCCGGGCGAAGAAGTCGAGGAAGGCGCGGCGGATCTCGTGGGAACGCATGGCTGGACTGACGCGGGGGGGTAGTCTCCCCGGACGCGGGCCGCAAGTCGCCCGCAGGAAAAGCGCCTCCTGCGTGGATGATGGTGCGACCACCGTGGCTTGCCCGGTAAGAGAGAGGGCTGCAAAATAACCGGATGCCCGGAAAGCTGCGGCGCGATTTCTGGCAAGCTGTCGTTGACCCCCGACCTCCTCGCTTGCTCGATCTGGCCACGATGCAGCTCGTCGCCCAGGGAGACCCGCTGGTTGCCGAGCAGCCGGAGCGATTCCTCAAGATCCCGGATGCGGGGCCAGGCTTCCAGGGGCCCCTGTTGCTCGCCTTCGCCCAGCGCCACACGGCTTCTCTCGCGGAGAAAGAACGGGACGAATTTTTGTTGGATCTGGTCGACGTGGCTCCCAGGAGCCCGGAAGGTGTGGCCTCTGTGGTCGCGTTGATCGAGCGGGTGGGGCTTGGGGAGCGGTGGCGTACCACGCTGGAAGAAGAAGTCTCGCGGGAAGTGTGCCGCTGGATCGATGCGCACAGGCTTCCTGAAGCGCCTTTCTTCGAGGCAAAAACCGAACCGGATCGCTCGCAGGAGAGCGATCCAGCGGGGCGGCTGAGGAGCTGGCTCCACCAGGTCCTGGACGAACTCTCCTTCGCGGAGATGCTTGACCTGAGGATCCCCGCGAGGTTCTTCCTGCAAGCGCCCGGAGCGGATCGTGGCGAGTGACTGGCTGGTCCGCCTGCCTGAGCGCATGGATCGGGCGTGGTTGCGGCGAGGGCCAGAGGGCGGGTGGGAGATCCCGGAGGAGGCGAGTACCCTCCGGGTGGCAGCCAGCGGGAAGGCACCCGATTTCATCGATCCACCGAGCTTGGCCGCCCTGGCGATATGGTCCAGGAAGCAGGCGGCAGCGGGCAAGCGACTGGTCGTCGACGACTCGCTCAAGAGCCCCGAGATGTTTCGCCGGGGCCTTCTCTCGGCGCTGGCCGGGAGGATGGAAACCCCCGACGCGCAAGGGCAAGCGGGCCCTTGGCTTCCCTTGTGGATCCCCGAGGCAACGCAGATCAAGCCGCTCTTGCGGAGTGTGGAAGGCTCCTCGCTAGGGGGGGAGATCAAGGACTTGCTCCTGTACAGCCTGGGTGAGCTGCTCAGGAACGTCTTCGAGCACTCCGGAAGCTCTGTAGGGGCGTCGGTTTGCCTGGCGACGGACGAAACCATCGAGTGTTTTGTCGCGGACGCGGGGCAGTCCATCCCGAAGCACATGAGGCAAGACCTCGATGAGGCGATCTCCCTGAAGATGGCCTTGCAACCGGAGGCATCGGGTTCCCTCGACAGGGACAGGAACGCGGGGCCGGGGCTCTTCGTGGTGAGCCAGCACATCAGGCAGCTGCGGGGAGATTTCTTCTGCCTGAGCAGCGGTGTGACAGGCGAGTTCCTGGCCAGAGATCTCGGGAGCAGGACGCCCTTGTCCGTGGGCCACGCTGCCGTGCGCTGGCCGGGGACCGTCGTGGGGTTCTCGGTCCAGGCGTCTGGCGTGAAATATGATCTGGAAATGCCGCAGCAGATCTTGCTGAGCAGGCTTCGCCCGAACGCGACGGAGCGAATCCACCTGCGGGCGCTGGCGAAACCGGAGGAAGCTCCTGCTGGAGCGATCTTTATCGAGGTCGGCGCGGACGCCGGGGGGTTCGCCGAGGACAAGGTTCGCGCTGCGACCCTTCGCGAGGAGCGCGTGTTGCCGTCGCTGCGGGCTGGTCGCCCCGTCGTCCTCGATTTCCTGGGCGTTTCCTTGACGACCCAGTCGTTCGTGCATGCTCTCCTGGCAAAGCCTGTCCGTCAATTCCGGCAACGTGTGGCGGATCTCCTCTTTCTTCAGAGGACCAGACCGCAGGTGCTCTCGGTGCTGAGCCTCGTGCTGAGCTACCTGAACGACGAAGAACCCTTATCGAGCCTGGATCCCCTCGCTCAGTCCCCGATCTCGCAGAGGAACGCGTAGCCGTTGGAGCACACCTGGTTGTCGAAGCCGTGTCCGCCGCCGTTCTGCCGGATCCGCAGGCAGCGCTCCGTGGGGAAGTCGGGGATGTTCGCTCCGGCCCAGTCGTCGAAGGAGATCGGCACCTCCCCCAGCCAGTACCACCGGGCGCGGTTGGTGCAGTCAATGCCGTCCTTGCAGTAGGCGCCTATCCAGGTGCTGGTGGTGGGGTTGAGCGACGCCTCCACCTCGTCGGCCTCCTCTTTGGTGTCGAAGGTGACCAGGTGTGCCCCCTTCTCGACGCAGGCGTTCCACGCGTCGAACCAGGAGAGCGGGCCAGGGAAGAGCGCGTAGCAGTGGCCGTTGGTCGCCTTGACCGAGGCGCTCTGCCCAGGGAGCGCGGGGCAGCCCATCGGGAGCGGGCCTCCTCCGGCGGGGGCGGGGGTGTTGGCGCCTGGCGCGAAGCAGCGATCCCCCACGCAGGAGCCGCTCTGGCAGTCCACCCCGGCGACGCAGGCCTTCGCGTCCTCGCAGGCCCGGTTGGGGGAGCACGTCCCGCCGCAGTCCACGTCCGTCTCTCCGCTGTTCTGGAGGCCGTCCCCGCAGTGCGTCGGGACGCAGACCTTCGAGGCGCAGACCCCCGAGAGGCAATCCTTCCCCTCGTTGCAGTCCTTCCCCAGCGCGCACCCGGAACACGAACCGCCGCAGTCCGCGGCGGTCTCGTCTCCGTTCCTCACGCCGTCGGTGCAGGTCGGGCTCTGGCAGACCTTGCCGCTGCAGACCCCGCTGGCGCAGTCGGCCCCGCCCTCGCAGAGCTTCCCTGGTGCGCACCCGGGGCAGGCATCCCCTCCGCAGTCGGTGTCGCTCTCCAGGCCGTTCTTCACCCCGTCGGCGCAGGTGGGCGAGGTGCAGAGCAGATCGGTGCAGACCCCGGAGGCGCAGTCTCCTCCGCCCTTGCACCCCTCGCCGTCCTGGCAGAGCAGGGGGCAGCTTCCGCCGCAGTCGGCGCCGGTCTCGTCCCCGTTCTTCACCCCGTCGTCGCAGCTCGGCGCCGCGCCGCCCTGGCCCGCCTCGCCCGCCTCGCGGATCCGCCATTCGGC
>CAZSDX010000270.1:0-9448 GCA_964605685.1 uncultured Polyangiaceae bacterium | reverse complement strand
AGACGGGCATCGATTGCGGCGGTCCTGTCTGCACCAAGTGCCCCACCGGCCAGGGGTGCGGTTCTGGCAACGACTGCCAGAGCGGCGTCTGTCAGGGCGGAGTCTGCGCGGCGCCTGCCTGCACGGACACGGTGAAGAATGGGAGCGAGACGGACGTCGACTGCGGCGGTCCTGACTGCGCGAAGTGCGCGGACACGAAGACGTGCAATGTGGCCTCCGACTGCCAGAGCGGCGTGTGCAGCAACGGCGTGTGCGCGGCGCCGACCTGCTCCGACACGGTGAAGAACGGGGGCGAGTCCGACATCGACTGCGGCGGTCCGACCTGCGCCAAGTGCGACCTCGGGAAGGACTGCAACGGCAACGCGGATTGCACCTCCAACCAGTGCGTGGGCGGCAAGTGCGTCGCGGACAACGGCTGCGCCGACGGGCAGCGGGAAGGCTATGTTGGGGCTGCTAACATCGCGGCTTGCTCCGGAGGCTGGACCGTTGCCGGTGTCACCTCCGTCGCCAGCCAGTCGCCCCAGTGCAACCACAACGCAGGCGACGACAGCGCCAATCCGCTGGGGACCGGCTGCTCCGTGATGGACCTCTGCCAGGTCGGCTGGCACGTCTGCGCGAACTCCGCCGAGGTGGTCGCCAAGTCCGGCGGGCTCAACTGCAACGGCGGGTTCTCCAACCCCAGCAACAACAGCGACACCGCCCTCTTCTTCACCACCCGCCAGAGCGGCCCCGGGAGCGGCCAGTGCGGCAACGGGAACAACGACCTCTTCGGCTGTGGCACGCTGGGGGATGCTCCCTTCAACCAGGCGTCGTGCGGCGTCCTCAACCGCTTCTCCAACAACCTCTGCAACTCCCTCAACACGTCGTCCGGCACCCCCTGGGCCTGCGGCAACGACGGCTTCCAGGAGGCCGCCAACGTGACCAAGATCGCGGCCACTCGTGGCGGCGTCCTCTGCTGCCGCGACTGAGCCCTTCAGCCTCCGGGGCTCCGGTACCCCCGGATCTGCTTCACCCGCTGCTCGAACCGGCGGCGCTCCTCCTCCTCCAGGGGGGCGCCGCCGAAGCGTAGCTCCTGGTAGAGCCGCGTGAGCGCCAGGATCTCCTCGCCCATCGGGTGCCGCTGCACCGGCGCGCTCTGTGCGTGTTGCAGCGGAGGGACGCCCTGGGGACGCCCGAGCCCCTGGAGCGCCAGGGCGCTCTCCAGCGCCTCGTAGAGGTGGACCGCCTGGAGCGCCTCGCGCGACGGCGAGGGGGAGGCGCTCCGCGAGGGAGCGACGCGCCGCGGGCGCCACCGGCGCACGAGCATCACTACCGCCCAGACCCCAAGGGAAGCGCCCAGCAACACCAGCAGGTGCCGCGGGCGAAGGAACCCGAGGCCACCCTGGCCCCGACGCGCGCCGTCGTCGCCCTGGACACGCTCCAGCAGGGAGAGCTGGCGGCGGATGTCGTAGCGGATGATGTAGCGATCCCAGCGCTGGTTCGAGGCATCCAGCACGTCCCGGAGCAGCGGCACGACCCCTTGCTCCGAGCGGGGCGCGGAGAAGGCCGGCGGCGTGGGGTCAAAGGTAACCCAACCCATCCCATCGAGGTAGGCCTCGACCCAGGAATGAGCATCCCGCTGGCGGACGACGTAGTTGCGGGAGAAGCGGTTGTACTGGCCGCCGACGTAGCCGGTGACGTTGCGAGAAGGGATGCCGATCTGGCGGAGCATGATCGCCATGGCGGAGGAGTAGTACTCGCAGTGGCCGCGCCTGGACTCGAAGAGGAAGTGGTCGAGAGGGTCCGGAGAGCCACCGGAGGGGCTGGCGAGGTCGTAGCGGAATTCGGAGCGGAGCCGCCGTTCGATGGCGGAGGCGCGGTCGAAGGGGGTGGGTTGGTCGGCGGTCCAGCTATGGGCGAGGGAGGCGACCCGAGGAGGGAGAGGAGGGAGGCGCAGGTACCTGGCGCGCTCCTCGGGGGGGAGGGGGGGAGGGGGGAGGGGTGTTTTGCTGACCCACACCTGGTAATGGATGCCGCGCTCGGAGGAGGCTCGGTAGCGGAACTGGCCCTCGGGGCCGCGCTCGATACGGAGCGGCTGGGCGAAGCTGGCCATCTCGGAGCGAGCACGGACGGAGAAGGCGACGGCGTTGCGGGGGAGGAAGAGGATGGGAGGGTCGTAGGGGTCGAGGTCGAAGTGAAGGAGGCGGTCGCTGGTGGGGTCGGGCTGGCGTTCGAGGAGGATGGCGTCGCGAGGGCGCTCGACAGGCTTCCAGTCGGCGTTGCTGCGGGACCAGGCCTTGCCGTCGAAGGTGTCGAAGGCGGTGCCGCGGAGGTGGAGGGCGATACGATCCGGTGGGGGCTCGGGGAGGTCGGGGAGGTCGGCGTAGAGGGCGACGCTGGAGTTGGCCCGTAGCTCGCCGACGCCGCCGAGGTCGACGTGGTCATCGAAGCCGATCACCCTGGATTTCTGGGGCCGCGTCAGCTGCAAGAAGGAGAGCTCGACGCGAGGGAAGAGGAGGAAGAGCAGGGAGGTGAAGAGGAGGATGGGGAGGGCGAGGGAGCAGGTGAAGGCGAGGAAGGTGCGACCGACGACGCGGCGGCTGCGGAGGATCCGGGGGACATCGACGGGGAGGCCGGTGCGATCCCGGGCGCCCTGGCGGTAGTTTCCCTCGACCTCGCGGCGGAGGTGGGAGAGCACCAGGGCGCCGGGGGCCACGACGAGGAAGCCCAGGAAGCAGAGGCCGTAGCCGAGGCCAGCCCCGAGCACGGTACCTGCGATCAGGTGGATGAGGGCCAGCATGATGACGTGCTGGTCGTGGGCGGCCCCGCGGCGGGTGGCGAGCCGGATGATCTGGAGGGCGGCGGCGAACTCCACGGCCACCTCCAGCAGGGGCTGGTTGAAGAAGTAGCAGCGGACGATCTGCAGCAGGAGCAGCCCCACCTGGAGCACGTTGGCGATCCGGTGGAGCCAGGGCTTGCCTTGCCACTCCTCGGGGACGAAGAACGAGCCGACGAGCCCCAGGATCAGGACCACGCTGGCCCACCGGTTGAGCTCGCCGCTGGCCACGACCGCGAGGATCCCCATGGCCGCCAGCAGCCCGGTCATGGTCCGGTGGACGACGCCGAAGCGCATGGTCATTCCTCCTCGGGTTCCGGCTCGACCAGGGCCAGGAAGCGGAGCAGCGGGTCCAGCCCCACGGCGCGATCCGCCCGGAGCCTCTGGCCGGTCGAGGTCCGGAGGATCACCCGGTCGCTCCGCTTGACGTGGGCCACCGCCTGGGAGGCCACGTCGCGGATCTGCCGCTCGAATTGCTGGGGGAAATCCTCCTCGGCGTTGGCGGGGCGGGCCAGGTCGAGGTGAAGGACGATCTCGGGGCTGGTCTCCCGGGCTCGTTCCCGCAGGACCCGGTGCCCCTGGACGGTGCTCTTGCGCCAGTAGATGTCCCGCGGGTCGTCCCCCTCGCGCTCGGGGCGCACCCCGGCGATGTCGTCGCCGCCGCCCTGGTCGAGCACCCCGGCCCCGCCCTTGTCGCGGCCCCTGTCGTCGCGGTTCAAGCGCACCGGGTCGACCGCCGGGTAGATGAGCAGCTCCCCGTGGGACTCGATTTCCCGGGATTTCTCGAAGAACCCGAAGGGAAACCGGGTGGCGATGCGGAAGCCGACGTGGCGATCCTGGCCCCGGCGCTGGGGGGTCCGGCGGTAGGCCGCCACCTGGGCCGAGGACGGGCTGATCTTCAGGAAGAAGCAGCGCTTGTCCGCCGGCTGACCGGCCCGGAGGTCCTCGACCTCGATGGCGTAGGAGGGGATCTTCTTCTTGCTGTTGTAGACCTCGATCTCCACCTGATGAAAGCGCCCCACCTGGGCCCGCGCCGGGAGCCTCCGCACCACCGTCAGCCCCCAGAGGGACACCTCGCTGAGGATCCCCGAGACGACGATGAGCGACAGGAGCACCCCCAGCAGCAGGTAAAGCAGGTTGTTCCCGGTGTTCATCGCCGCCAGGCCCACGCCGGCGGTGATGCCGATGTACCACTTGCCCTCCCGGGTGAAGCGGAAGCCGCTGCGGCGGGTGATCGCCGGGAGCAGGGCGGCGGGGCTGGGGAGGCGCCCCCGGGATCCGGCGGGCCTGGCACCGTTGCCCCCTGGGGCCCCGGACTCCAGGGCGGGGAGGGCTCCGGACGGCTCGGCGGGCGGGACCAGGGGGGACGTCATGGGGCTCAGAGGGGCACAGGGATCCTGGAGATGACCTCGCGCACGGTGTTCTCCGCCTCCTCGCGGGTGGGCATGTAGCCCTCGGCCTGGGCGGCGAGGCGGACCCGGTGCGCCAGGACGTGGGGAGTGAGCAGGTGGATGTCGTCCGCGATGCAGTAGTGGCGGTTCTGGAGCAGGGCGCGGGCGCGGGCGGCGCGGGCCAGGCCGATCCCGGCCCGGGGGGAGGCCCCCACCGACAGCGCCGCACAGGTGCGGGTGGCGCCGACGACGTCCCGGAGGTACACGGCCAGGGAGTGGTCGAGGGTGACCCGCTGCACCTGCCGCTGGAGCGAGAGCAGGGTGGAGGGGTCGAGGATGGGTGGGGTGGGGCGGCTCCGGTCCCGGTCGTGATCCTGGATGAGGCGCAACTCGACGTGGGGAGGGGGATAGCCGATCCGGAGCCGGATCAAGAAGCGATCCAGCTGGACCTCCGGCAAGGGGAAGGTGCCGGCGAAGTCATCCGGGTTCTGGGTGGCGATGACGAAGAAGGGGTCGGGCAGCGGGAGGGTCTGGCCGTCGAGGCTCACCTGTCCCTCGTTCATGGCCTCCAGGAGCGCGCTCTGGGTCCGGGGGCTCGCCCGGTTGATCTCGTCGGCCACCAGCACGTGGGAGAAGATCGGGCCCTTGCGGAGCTGGAATTCGCCCTTGCGTTGGTCGTAGATGGACACCCCCAGGATGTCGCTGGGGAGGAGATCGCTGGTGAACTGGACCCGCCGCATCTCGCAGCCGATGGCCTGGGCCAGGGCGTGGGCCAGGGTGGTCTTCCCCACCCCAGGCACGTCCTCGATGAGGAGGTGTCCGCGGGCCAGGAGGGTGATCAAGGCGAGTTCTACGACCTCAGGCTTGCCTTCCAGGGCCCCCTCGACGGCGGTCCGCAGCCGGGTGAGCGCGGGGGAAGGGTCTTGAGCGACGGCCATGACGGATTGCACTGGGGCCCAACCTAGCACGCACCGGGCCCTGTTGCCCCGGGGATGTGAGGGGGGGTGCCACGGAATCGCTACAGACAACCCCTTGGGGGGTCCGTTACCGTGCCGCCATGGCGACGCCCCCCGCCACCCTTCCCAACCTCGCCCCGCCCGATCACTCCGCTGCTTTTCGCCTCCGCCGGTTCCTCAACTGGTTCCCGATGGGGCTGACCTACGCCTTCCTCTACATGGGGAGGTACAACCTGACGGTCTCGAAGAACGCCCTCGGCGACCTGATGACCAAGGAAGACTTCGGCTTCATCTTCGGGGTCGGCACTGTCGTCTACGCCCTGGCCTTCCTGCTCAACGGGCCGCTCACCGACCGCTTCGGCGGCAAGCGAGCCCTGCTGGTCGCCGCCACCGGATCCGGGGTGATGAACCTGCTCCTCGGCCTCCACCTGGCCAGCGCCATCGCCTCCGGGGCGGACCGCGACGCCCTGCGGCTGAGCTTCGCCCTGCTCTACGGCGGCAACATGTACTTCCAGAGCTTCGGCGCCGTGGCCATCGTCAAGGTCAACGCCCACTGGTTCCACGTGCGGGAGCGGGGCGGCTTCAGCGGCATCTTCGGCACGATGATCTCCAGCGGGATCTTCTTCGCCTTCTCCGTCAACGGCTGGCTGCTGGACCTCTTCACCCGGGGGCTCTCTGGTACCGACAAGGTCCTCCAGACCAAGTGGGTGTTCCTCTTGCCTGGCACCCTGCTCCTCGCCATGGCCACCCTGGAGCTCTTTCTCCTCAAGGATCGCCCCGGCGAGGCGGGTCACCAGGATTTCGACACCGGCGACGCCTCCAGCGGCGAGGCGGGGGATGTCCCCGTCCTCACCCTGATGAAGCGCGTCCTCACCCACCCCATCATCCTCACCGTCGCCTTCATCGAGTTCTGCACCGGCGTCCTCCGCAACGGCGTGATGCACTGGTACCCCATCTACGTCAAAGAGGTCCTGGCGCTCCCCGGGGAGCACTACCTCAACTATGGCGCCTGGGGCTCCTGGCTCACCATCGTCCCCTTCTTCGCCGTCGCCGCCCTCCTCTTCCTCCTCGGCGCCCGCCTCCCTGCCCGCCGTGGCCTCCTGGTCTCCCTCGGCGGCCTCTGCTTCCTCGTCCCCTTCCTCCAGGCTGGCTGGGGGGGCATCCTCATGGTCGCCGGGATCGTCGGCGGCAACGTCGCCGGCTTCGTCAGCGACCTCTTCTTTGGCTCGCGCCGCGCTCCCGCCGCCGGGGGACTCTACGCGGTCCTCTTCCTCTGCACCCTCGCCATGGGCTTCTCCCTCGGGCGCTCCACCAGCACCCTCGCCTCCTCCCGGGTGCCGGAACTCCAGCCTGGCGACCGCCTCCTCTCCATCGCCGGAAAACCCGTGGACGACTGGGTCTCGGCCCGCCGCACCTTCGCCTGCGTCCCGGCCGCCTGCGCTGGCGACGCAGGCTGGGACGAGCAGCGCTGCGCCTGCTCCAGCAAGGGTCAAAAGATACTTCCGCCGGGCTCGGTCAAGGAGGCACCAACGATCCCCGTGGAGGTCGAGCGCGGGGGGCAGAAGCTGACCGTCGCCGTCAAGGATCCGGCCTACAAGGCGGGCAAGGACGGCGTCGTTGCCCCGGCGATGCGGGCCGGAGACGTCCGGGAACTGAAGGCGGCGCCCTCGCTGACCCTCTCGCCGTACCTCCTGGGGGCGGTGGTGTTTTTGATCTCGCTGTGCGTCATCGGCACCCACGGGCTGCTGAGCGGGACCGCCACCATGGATTTCGGCGGCAAGAAGGGCGCGGCCACCGCGGTCGCGATGATCGACGGCTTCGTCTACCTGGGGACGGCGCTCCAGTCCTTCGCGCTGGGGAAGATCACCTCCCATGACTGGGCCTACTGGCCCTGGTTTTTGGCGCCCTTCGCCCTCCTCGGCTTCCTGCTCTCGCTGCGGATCTGGAACGCCAGGCCCTCCGGCGCCTCGGCCCACTGACCTCACCCCCCCAGCCCCCCTCTCCCGGTCGGGCAGAGGGGACCTCACCCCCCAGCCCCCCTCTCCCTGAAGGGCAGAGGGGACCTCACCCCCCCAGCCCCCCTCTCCCTGAAGGGCAGAGGGGGGAGCTATCCCGGCAGCCGCAGGGAGAGACCTCACCCCCCCAGCCCCCCTCTCCCTGAAGGGCAGAGGGGGGAGCTATCCCGGCAGCCACGGAGAGGAGCCTCAACCCCGGCCTCCTCTCCGCAGGAGACGGAGAGGGGGAGGAGCAGGCACAACACACGGAGATTTGGCTGATCCGGATCAGGCCCGAGGGCAATGCATTGGGGTCCGGGCTGATCCGGATCAGGTCCGAGGGCAATGCATTGGGGTTCGGGCTGATCCGGATCAGGTCGGAGGGCAATGCATTGGGGTTTGGGCTGATCTGGATCAGGCCGGAGGGCAATGCATTGGGGTTTGGGCTGATCCGGATCAGGTCCGAGGGCAATGCATTGGGGTTCGGGCTGATCTGGATCAGGTGGCCGCCGTGAAGTCCGGCGCCGGAACGGGTGCTGGGGACTACGCCAGGGAGAAGGCCGCGCTGGTGGCCTCGATACGTGCCGAAGCGAGCCCTCGCCGGAGGGCTTCCCCGCCTCGTTTCCCTTCCCCCTCGTTCCGGCGCCGGGCTTCAGCCCGGCGGCCACCAGAACGGTTGCACGATGAGCTGAGGGAGTCGGCGGAGCCCCGGCCCCGGCGGGCGTGGCGGAAGGCGTGGCGGAGGCGAGCAGATCGGGTAGAGTCGCGCATCGAAGCGCAAGAACCGAGGGGGCGCGCCGATCTGCGGCCCCTCTTCCACCCTGCACCACCAAGGAGAATCCCCATGCCCTTCACACTCCCCGAGTTGCCCTACGCCAAGGACGCGCTGGCCCCCCACATCACCCCGGAGACCCTCGAGTTCCATCACGGGAAGCACCACAACGCCTACGTGGTGAACCTCAACAAGCTGCTGGACGGCAAGCCCGAGGCCGAGAAGAGCCTGGAGGACATCATCATGACGTCCGAGGGTGGGGTCTTCAACAACGCGGCGCAGATCTGGAACCACACGTTCTACTGGAACTCGATGAAGCCCCAGGGCGGCGGCAAGCCCACCGGCGACCTCGCCGCGGCCATCGACCGGGACTTCGGCTCCTACGACAACTTCCGCAAGGCGTTCACCGAGGCCGCCACCACGCAGTTCGGCTCCGGCTGGGCGTGGCTGGTGCAGGGCGCCGACGGCAAGCTGGCGGTGACCAAAACCGGCAACGCGGACCTGCCGATGAAGCACGGGCAGAAGGCGCTGCTGACCATCGACGTGTGGGAGCACGCCTACTACATCGACTTCCGGAACCTGCGGCCCAAGTACATCGAGACCTTCCTCGACAGCCTCGTGAACTGGGATTTCGCCGCCGCGAACCTGGCGAAGTGAGGGGCGACGCGGGGGGAGGGGTCAGGCGGCGGCGCCTTCCAGCTCCTTGAAGTAGCCGCTCAGCTCGGGGCGCCCGCGGAGGGGAGCGCAGAAGCGAGTGGAGAGGGAGAGCAGCTCGGCCTCCAGGAGGTCGGCCTTCTTGTCGAGGCCGCTGATGCGCTCGTGCTGGGCGGCTTTTTCCGCCTCCATGGTCCGCTCGAAGGTGCCGAGGGCGTTGCGGAGCTCGCGGATCTGGTAGTCGAGGTCGGCGACCATGCGCTCGCGCTCCTCCAGGAGGGTCTGGGCATCCTTCTCCTGCTTGCGGAGGGTGTACCAACGATCGATGAGGTCGGCGGCGGCGCGGTAGGCCGCGGAGAGCTGGGGGTGAGGCTCGCGGAAGGCCCAGCGGCCCTCCCAGGTGACGATCTCGCGGTGGGCCTTTTTGCCCTCCTCTTCCATGGATTCGAGCTGCTGGCGGAGCGGGACGAGGGCCTCCTGGCCCGCGCGGACCTGCTGGCGAGCAGCGGAGGCGTCGATGCCGAGGGCGTCCATGGCGAAGCCGAAGCGCTGGCGGCCCTCGCGCTCCCTCTGCTCGATGGTCTCCATCTTGCGTTGCTCGGCGACGCTCTCCTTGCGCAGCTCGGCGACGGCGTGGACGAGGTGGCGCACCTCACCGAGGAGCTGGCGGAGATCCGGCGGGCTCTGCTTGCCGTAGGCGCGCTCGAGCATCTGATCGAAGACGGAGACGCGCTGGGCCCAGCGGTCGATGGCGACGGGGGGGAGGGTGCGGGCGGGCTCCTGGTCGGGGGCGGCGGGGGTCTGGCCGGGCTCGGGGGGGACCGGGATACCCTGCTGCTGGCAGATGGCGATCAGGTCGGCGTAGA
>CAZSDX010000269.1:0-9460 GCA_964605685.1 uncultured Polyangiaceae bacterium | reverse complement strand
AGCTGACGGAGCCCAACCTGCTCCGGTGGTTCTTCCACTCGTCCTCGATCCCGGCGCCGGGGCGCGGCGGGGCCAACCGGGCGCGCTACGCCTCGCCGCGGGTGGACGCGCTCCTGGACGACGCTGCGCGCACGCCGGATCGAGAGCGCCGCCGGGAGCACTACCGGGCCGTGCTCCGGGAGATGATGACGGACCTCCCGGTGGTGCCGCTCTTCCACGAGGGGCAGGTGGCGGCGCTGTCGCCGCGGGCCGCGTCGTTCCGGCTGAGCGCGGAGGGGCGCTGGCTGGGGCTGGCGCGGTGATCTGACGCCTCTGGCTCGGCAGTGCTCAACCGGGCCAACGCTTGTGCTGCTTGAGGAAGGAGCGGAGCTGGCGCAGGGCGGGCAGGTCCAGGGAATCGAGCTGGTAGGTCCAAGGCCACGCCGAGCCAGGCTCCGCGCTGGCGCTGGGTTCCGGCGGAGCGCGGAGGGGCGGTAGGAGGCTTCAGGGCTGGTAAGGCTGGGGGTCGGTTTGATGACCGAACCAGAGGGCTCCGTACCCTCCTTCGAGGGCGCATCCCAGCGCCAGCCAGGGTTGATTCCACATCCCCTGGTTCAGGATCACCGCGTTGTGGGCGCTGCTACCCTTCCACGAGCTGAGCGCCTGCGAGGGAGAAGAGACGCCCGCAGCGGCGTTCTCGAAGCCGGAGCCGCTGTACTGGTTGGCCCCCCAGCTCGCGGTGATCTCCATGGGTTTGTCCCACATGCACTGGGCCTTGGCATGGTCGCTGGTGTAGCAGCAGCCGCTCCAGAGCGGCGGGTTGTCGGACCAGCTATGGAGGTTGCACGGGCTCTCGGCGATCCCCGGGTTCTGGCTGAGATCCTGGACGTGGTACGCCGCCACCGTCATCAGCGCCGTCGACAGGGGGATGGCCGGAAGCCCGTTCTCCTTGCGGTACTCGTTGACCAGGTTGCACAGCTCGACCGATTCGGGGTTGATCGCAGGGAGCCCGCCAGAACCGCCAGAACCGCCCCCGGTCCCACCGGAACCGCCCCCGGTCCCACCAGCGCTGCCACCAACCCCACCGGAACCCCCACCGGTTCCGGCGCTCCCTCCGGCCCCGACCCCACCGGAGCCTCCACCCCCACCGCTGCCCGCCGACGAACCGCCGCTGCCCGCGGTGGACTGGCCGCCTGCCCCTCCCGGCTCGGAGCCCCCCGAGCCGCCACTGCCTCCGGCGCTGGACCCCGCGCTGTTGCCCCCTGCTCCGGAGGAGGCGCCGGTGCCTCCACGACCTGCCAGGGGAGTCCCTCCCGAGGTGTCCACGGATTCCTCCTCGCAGCCGGAGAGGGCGGGGAACGTGAGGAAGAGGGACAGCGCCACCCAGGAAACAACAGAACGAGGTACCATCCAGCCAGTTTACCCGAAAAGGGGTGGTCAGCTTCCCTGGCATCCACCGTCCTTGCCCCCCCATGCTGTCCGCGCCTCCCCACTGGACCGGTCTCGGCTCCTGGTCTCCGAAGAAAGGGCCACGGATCGCCCTGCGTTCGCCGCTCTCGCCGCCCCGCCGCGAGCGGGAGCAGCGGCTGGTGCTGCCGTACCTGGGAGGGGCGTTTGTCCAGGGGCCCGCGAGGCGCTACCAGCTCGTGGGTCGTATCAGACCCGGATGGTACCTCTTCCGGGTGGTGGGGGCGGAGGCGCGGGCGCTGGAGGGGGCGGCCCCGGAAGGGCTGGAGCGGCTGAGGGGGGTCCGCGGGTACCTGGTGGGTCCGTGGTTCTTCGGCGGCCAGGTCCGGAGCCGCCTGGCGCTGATGCCTCCGGAGCAGGCCCTCGATCTGACCCCGTGCGTGGCGCGGAGGCTCCCGGGAGGGGCCTGGATCTTTGGCTCCTTCGAGCTGCTGGACGAGCAGGAAGAGGCGGCGCGCGAGGCGCTGGACGAGGGGCAACCGTGCCCGGCGAGGGGGCAGGCGCTGCGGGAGGCGTACGGGTTCGCGCTGCTGTGGCGTCTTTGCCGGCGGCTGGGGGTCCCGGCGACGCCGTGGGGGCTACGCGATCAGCTCGCGCGGGTGGCCTCGGAGGGCAAGCAGGGGGCCTTCGATCTGCTGGCGCCGAGCGCGAGCCTGGCGCCGCTCCACGGGGTGAGCGAGGCGCCGCCTGGTGGGGCCGACGAGGCGCTGCTGGAGCCCGTGCTGACGGCGGCGGGGGCGAGGTTGCTGGGGGCGCGGGCGGTGGGTGAGGAGCTGCTGGAGGTGCGCTTTCGCTTCCTGGAGCGTCCTTTTGTCTGCCTGGTGGAGCGAGCGTCGCTGCGGGTGGTGGACGCGGGGCTTTGCTTGGACGGGCGCGACGGGCGGCTGTCGCTGGCCTGCCTGCCGGCGGTGCTGCGGGAAGGGGTCGCGGGGGGAAAGATCGTGGTGACCCGGAGGGCGCCGGCCGGATTACGCCCAGCCGAGCCGGACCCCGCGGACACGCTTCCCGTTCGTATCGGCGCGGACCTGGATCCCGGTCCCGGGAGGGGCGGCTTCCAGGGCCTTACGGGTCTCCTCGTCGGGCTGTGCTGGCAGCTTGCGCAGCTCCTCCTCGATGGGTTTGGCCTTCCCGGGGAGCAGCGTGAAGAGGGTGGGTCGTCTCCTGGCGTCCGGAGCGATCCAGGCCATGGCTTCGACCTCCTCGGCGGGCTTCCGGGCCTGCTCCTGCGGGGCGCTGGGGGTGGCCTGGGGCGCCGGGGTCGGTGCCGGGGCGGGGGGCTGGAACCAGCGGCGCGCCTCCTCGGGGCAGCGCTCCTTCCGGAGCCAGTCGCGCCAGACCTTCGGGTTCTGGGCGAACATCCGGCGCCCGGCACGCTCGGCGGCGGCGATCTCCTCGTCGGTGGACGCCTCCTGGACGGCTCGCAGGAATTCGGAGGTCAGGTGTTCGACGGTGTTGGGCTGGGCCGGTGCCCGCTGGTAACCATCCATCTTGCGGACCACCTCGGAGGTGAATCGCTCCATCGTGGCGTGCCCGTAGCCGGCAGCCGTCTTGGCCCCGACGCCCCGGGTGCGGAGCCCTTCCTCGATGAGCTTCTCCGCGACGTCGAGGGCCTCTGCGGGGCCTGTCATGGCGAAGAGGTAACTGCCCGAGATGGAGAGGAAGCTCACGGGGTTCGGCTCTTCCCAGTCCTGGGGGGCCTCTCGCTCGTTGCCGTAGTAGTCCGCATGGTGGACCGTCATCGTGTCCCCGTGCACGGGAGGGCGATCCCCGAGAGGGATCCACCAGGCATCGTGGAACACCACCGCGCCGGCCGCGGTCACGTCCCCGAAGATCGCTCGCTGGAGCAAGCCTGCTTCCTCTCCGGGCCGTACGGGTCTTGCCCAGGAGGGCTCGCCTCCGTCGTGGGCCACATGAGACGCCATGCCCTTCAGCGAGGAGCCCGGAAGGTATGGGAGCCCCCAGGGACGGAGCAGCGACAGGTTGGTCTCCCGCACCGAGGCCATCCCGATCCCGAGGATGGCGCGCCCCGTGAACGTGATCGTGTAGAGCCGCGTCTCGCTGCCCTGGTAGCTCCCGGTCAGCCCCTGCAGGGACCTCTTGTGGCGCTCGAAGGCCGACGCGTAGCCCTGCGGAACACGCACGGCGCCCAGCGTCGCCCCGACGTGGGCCCGGGCGATCTCCTGGTCAAACCCCCAGGCGTACCGGTCCAGCCAGAGCGCCAGGTTGGTGCAGCTCTCGGGCTGAAGCACCGAAGGCGCAAGCGCATCCCTGCGAGTCACTTTTGCCCTCCATCGTCGGTCGTATCGATCTTGAGGACGCCCTGCACCAGCCGTCGGTACCAGGCGGCGCAGGCCATGGCCTCGTCGGTGAGCTGGAGGTACTCGGACAGGTCGGCCTTGCGAGCGCGCTCCAGGAGGGTCGTCGTGCTGGTGATCTGGCTGTTGACGCGGTGCAGTTGCCTCGCCAGGTGTTCCAGGAGTTTCTTCTGGTTTTCGTCTCCCCGGGAGTGGATGAAGTGCAGCGCCTGGCAGAGCCCTGCGGTCTGGAGCAACGCAGGCAATTTGTGGACCATCGTCCCGTACTTCTTGGCGTTGGCCTTCTGCTCTGCAGACTCTCCGACGAACTGGGAGACGTGCTCGTACGCGAGAGCGGCGCGGTCCTGATCACGGGAGGGCATCAGAGCACCTCCAGCTTGCAGACGCCGCGGCCGATGGTGGCCTTGCCACCGAGCTGGATGATCCCGCGAGAGAGACCCTTCACGTGGGCGAGGAGGTCGGCTTCCTTGACGTCGCGCTTGGCCGGGTTGACCACCAGCAGGCCCGTCAGGATGCTCTCCACCGGGAGCGCCTCCTCGGTCCAGAGGGCGCCATCCTCTACGGTCCTGGTGTCGTTGGAGATGCGGTTCCGGGCGACGATCTCCATGCCGACGCGAGCCAGCACGCGCAAAACATCGTCGTTCACGATGCAGACGCGCTCGATGAAGTGCTGGATGTCCTCCCTGGCCTCCTTGCCGAAGAGACACTCCCCGAAGACCTGGGCAAGATCGGCCAGCTCCTTCGAGGGGTTGGCCTTGAAGTCGAAGTCCTCGAAGACCACTCGATCCTCGTTCTGCACCTTGACCAGCAGGCGCTTGCCGGCGACCAGCGCTTGCTTCTCCTGGAGGTCGGAGCTCGACGGGATCTTCCAGATCCGACCGCTCTCCTTCAGGTCGCGAGCGAAGCGCTTGAGCAGGTAGGGCGAGGTGACCCAGGCGAAGGTGCCGCGCACGCTCCGGATGGGCAGGAACAGCAGGTGCGCGTCTCCGAACTGCACGGATCCAGCGAACTCGCTGGCCTTCTCCGTCTCGGGACCGAAGGCCGCGAGGTGCACCTCCCTGGCCCTGGGGTTGTTGTCCACGAGCTCGTACCCGCCTGGCTGCGCGCGGAGCACGCCCTTGATGCTGGAGCCGGGGATCAACGGGATCCCGGTCGGCTTCTCCCGGGCGATGGGCAGGTCGATGCCGGAGATGGCCTGGCCTGTTCCGCAGTGGATGGGGGAGAGCGCCTGGATGATCAGCAGATGTGTCGACATGGTGGAATCTTTCTGGGTAACAGGGTCTTCAGCCGGGCCAGGTAGGCCGCGACGGCATCGGTCTGGGGGGGGGAGAGGTTCTCGCTGAGCGGGATGATCCGGGCGGCTTCCTCCGGCGTGAGCTTGGTCTGGAGACCGCTCTCCTTCACCCGGTTTCGCTCCAGGAGCGCCCATCCATCCGGTCGCCGGTGGTGGAGCTTGAGCGCGAGGGCCTCGTACCCTCCCTTGCCGTTGGCGTGAGGTCGAAGGATCAACGGCGAGGCGAGGCGGCTGAGCGGGTCTTTTTTATCCCGGAGCGTGGGGACGAGCGTGGTGTCCGGGGGCTCTCGCTCGCCAGGAGGGGTCTGGAAGTGGAAGATGATGGGGGCGCCGAAGCGAGCCCGCGGAAACTTCTCGATCCGTGGGTTGTGGATCGGCGTCCCGTGCCTTCCTCCGGTCATCCGGTACAGGTTCCGGATTGCATCGGGCTCGGGCCAGTAGGAGCGACCGGGGCGCGGCTGGTTGGGTTTCCGTCCCAGATCGCCCTGGCGCATCCTGCGCATCAACCCGAGGAGCGCCTCCTGCGCCTCCCGACCGTTTCCGTAGGGTCTTTTGGCCACGACCACGCAGTCCTGGAGGGCTCCCAGGGTGGCCCAGGTCGCCTCCGGATGCTGCTGTCCTCCGGGCCAACCCTCCTGGATCGATGGCAACGCCCAGCCCGTTGCCTTCTCCAACTCGATCGCCCCGAAGCCACGCCGCACTCGCCCGCCGAGGCCCCCGAAGTGGAGCCAGGCCCAGAGGGCCCGGTGGATCTCGGGAGCATCCCGCTCTGGAAAGGACAGCTCCAGATCGAACGAGTCGGTGTACACGGAGAGCGTGTCGTGGATCTTGGCGGCGTCGAGGCCGCGCAGGGGGAACGCTCCGTAGGCAAGGGCTTCGGTGATACCGGGCGCCTTGTTGAAGGCGTTGCCGTTCTGGAAGACCGCCAGCGATTGCGGGGGCCTGGGCTGCCGGGCGACCTGGATGACCAAGGGGCTCGCGACGGGCTCATCCCCGTGGACGCCTCCGAAGATCCGGGTCTCTCGCTCGCGCAATTCCCGGAGCGAGAGATCGGCGTGGGTGGCGCGCCACCAGAAGCGGAGCTGTCCCCGGATCGACGGGACACGGACGGGGGTCACCGGGTCGGGCTTCTTCGGGTCCACGCCGCCGCCGAAGACGGGGCTGATGAACCGGCATGTGAGCCCGATCCGTCGGGTCTTGTCGCTTTTCCCTGGGGTGTTCCAGGGCACCATCTTGACGCTATTCCAGGTCCTCATGGGGCCTCCCCGACGCCGAGCACGGCGAGCCCGAAGCCGTCGTGACGGAGCTGTTCATCATCTCCAAGGTTCTGCATCCAGCGCTCCTCGACCCAGCGGACGCGGTGCGCCTCGTCCCCTGACAGCTGTACCCAGTAGACCGAGCCTGCGGCCGCAAAGCGGCGACTCTTCTTGGGCTCGCCGTGGGGCAGATTTTTTGCCATGTCCCAGCCGCTGAGGGTTCTCGGTCGATCCACCTTGGCGGCGAGGATCGTGGCGCCGTCCTTCTCGAGACAAGGCGGCTTCACGCTGCTCTCAACGTAGGCCGGGGTGAGCAGCAGCACGCGCAGCACCGGTGCTGCCTGGCGCCGGACGTGCTCCAGCAGCCAGGCCGGAGCGGCGGGCAAGCGCGGTTCGTCCCCCACACGCCAGGAGGACAGGCGTCGCTCTCCTCCGAGGGGCCGGATGCCGGAAGCGAGGGAACCCAGCCCGGCGTCGCGGATCTCGACGTCGATGAGGAGGCTCAGTTCCTCCGGGATCTTCTCCTGGAGCCCGAGGGAGGCCTGCGGGAAGAGACGGAGCCCCTCCGCGGAGAACAGCTTGCCGTCCTCGGCGGTGCCCAGGGGGCCCAGCGCCACATGGATACGCTCCTCGCGAGGCAGCGCGATCACACCCCGCTGGCAGACACCTCGCGCAAACGACCCGGCTTCCGGGGCATCCCCGGACAGCTTTCCCGGGTTCTGGAGCCACGCTTCCAGGTCCTCCCAGGCCCAGAGCCGGGGAGCCTCATCGTGGGGTTTTGCCCTGTCGTTCTCGCTTGCGCGGAGACCCACCAGGTGCAGGCCCCCCACCGGGGAGCAGCTCGCGCCCGGGGGAAGCGCGAGCGGGCGGAGGGCACGCAGCCGGAGTTTTCCGTCCTCCAGCTTGAGCAGGAGGGCATCCCCGGGCGCGGGCACGAAGAGACCTTTCCTGGAGGCCAGAAGCGGTCCGCGCAGGGATACCTGCGCCATCAGCTTCGGGATGAGCTCGGCCCGGAAGGCGCCCCCGGCGCGCCCGAGGAGCGTTCGCACGACGCCGGCGAGGACCGAGGGGGCCGGGAACTCGAGGGTGCGGCTCTCGCTGCGTCCGTCGTTGGGTCGTCCATCGCGGAAGATGAGCGGATCGCGAGCTTCGATATGGACCGTGGTCACGAGTGGACCTCCTGGTGAGTCGTCAGGGCCTTGGGGTCGCCGAGGGAGGGGTTCGCCTGGGCGCGAGCCTGTTCGAGGATCCGGGCGACGTAGAGCTCTCGACCGAGGCGCGCAGGGTCGGAGCAAGCGCCCATGTCATCGAGCTGCTTGCGGGTCTCCTCGGTGAGGTCTTTGCTCCCTTGTTTTGGCTTTTTCCTGGCAAGGATGCGCCGGGTCTCTGCCTCCCGGACCTTGAACAGCGTGGACTTCTCGTCGCCCACGTCCCCCAGGCGAGCCTCGAGCTCCATGAGCTCGTACTGGGTCTTGACCGAGATGGCGTCGTGCTGGTGCAGCAGCATCAGCTTGCGGAGGCGAACATCGAGGTGGCCCCAGGTCCCCTTGACCTCGATCGGCTCCCCGCCGCGCTTCTTCACGGTGATGGCCAGGGCGTTCTTCCCGAGGACCTTCTTCTTGGCGATCTTCTCGGTCTTGCGGACCAGGGCGAGGGCCTCGTCCAGGGGCAGCAGGTGGTGAACGATGGCCACGCCCACGGACAGCGTGGGGGAGCGTTCTCCCTCCGGTTCCTGGACCTTCCAGTCCTTCATCTGCTCGTGGAAGTCGTCCGCAAGCTTCCTGGCGCAGTCGAGGAGCCAGTGCAGCGGGAGCAGCGCCAGCACATCATCCCCCCCCGAGTAGATCAGCCGACCTTCGTGATCCTGGACGGTCCGCCGGGTGGAACTGGCGAAGCCTTCGAGGGTCTCGGAGAGCCTTCGATGCCCAGAGAAGGTCCTGGTGTTGCTGATGACCTTGCCCATGCGGTCTCCGTCCGCGAGCAGGAGGGCGTAGTAGGGGGTGGGCTCCCCGAGGGCTCGCGTCGCTCTCAGGAAGGAGCGCAGCGCGTTGCGGGCTCCCTCGAAGTCCTTCCGATCCAGTGCGGGGTCAAAGCCCAGCTCTTCCAGCGACTCGACCAGGCGACCCTCGTAGAAGATCGAGCCATCAACGTATCCGGTCGTGGGGTCCTCGGAGGGGACCACGTCGAGCCTTTCGAGCAGTTCGGGCTCGATGTCCTGGAGCTTCGTGCGGAGCTGCTCCCAGGCGCGCCCGGCCTCGGGAAGCTTGCGAAGGCCCGCCCGGAAGGGCCCCGAGGCCACATGCGCGGTGCTGAAGATACGCTGGGGTTGGTCCCGCTCCCGGGTGTCCGTGGAGCCGAATCGCTTGAAGAGGCCCACGCCGCAGAGGCGTTCCGCTCCGTGAACGCCGAACAGGCGGCGTAGCTTCCTGTCCGAGATCGGCAGGGACTGGCTCTGGTTCTTGGGTCGGCTGTAGAGCTGCTCGTCCAGCACGGACTCCCGGATGCCATCGAGGCTGGACTTGGGGACACCCTCCTTGGCCCAGCCGGGTTGACCCCACGCCTTGGAGTTCTTGACGGCGGCCAGCAGGCGCTCGGCTTCTTCGAGGGCGGCGGGGTATCCGTGCTCCCCGCCCGTTTCCGGGACGGCAGCCCAGAGGAACTCGATCAGCGCCTCGACCTGGGCGATGGCCTCCGGCTCGCGGAAGAACTTCTCCCGCCCGGCAAACTTCGGGGCGACCCTGGCGAAGGCTGCGGTCCGGATCTCCGTGAGTCGTGCGCGCATCGCGGCCTCGGCGGCCCGGGCCACGTCGGCGGGGGGAGCGTGGATGCGCGCGACGATCTTGTTGGCGACGGCGCGGTCATGAGCGGCGAGGCTGGCCCCTGGGAACACCAGGACCTCCGCCTCGTCGCGTTGTTCTGCCTCCACGACCCCCCTGGCGGCAGCCCGCGCCAGCTCGCTGAGGAGCCAGGAGCCGAACCAGAGGTCGCGACATTTCCGCGCGCTCTCGATGAATTCCTGCACCGGACCGATGGCGATCACCAGAATGTTCATGTTCACCTTGTGTGTGGGAGACGCTCAATCTGCGGGATCTGACAGCTCCTTGAGTCGATTTTCCAGCTCGCGTCGGCGCTCTTCCCACGCCTTGTCC
>CAZSDX010000268.1:0-9497 GCA_964605685.1 uncultured Polyangiaceae bacterium | reverse complement strand
AGCTACCCGAGCAGGTGGATCCGCGAGGGAGCGGGGTGCGGCCCGGGGCCTCCACCGGCAGCCGCCCCCGGGAGAAGGCCACCTGGCAGGTGAGCACCGGGGCCAGCGGGGTGCTCGACCTCAAGGCGGACCTCAAGACCAAGGGGTCGGAGGCGACGGCGCTGGCGTTCGGGATCCTCCGGGTGACGCGGCCGCTGCGGGGGTGGCTGTCGCTGGGGGTGGACGACGGCGTGGTCGCGTACCTCGACGGCAAGCAGGTGCTCTCCCGGGATGACGGCCGCGCGGCGCACCCGGACGACGACCTTATCCCCCTCGACCTGGCGCCGGGGGATCACCCGCTGCTGCTCAAGCTCCACCAGCGGGGCGGGGCGTGGCTGGTGAGGTTGCGCGTCACGGACGAGGCGCTGGCGCCGGCCCGCGGCGTCACCCTGGTGCTCCCCGGGGAGATCGACGCCGGCAAGGTGGCCGACGAGCTGCTCCGCCTCGACCTCGACCGCCGACCAACCGCCGCGGGGCTTGCGCCGAGGCTCCACCTCCGGGTCCACGGGGGCTGGCCGCGGCAGGCCCCCCGGGAGGTCTCCGTCGGCGCCCGGAAGGCCGGCGGAGAGGCGCTGTATTCGATCCGAGCGGGGGCCTTTTCCCTGGAGGAGCAGGGGCCTGCCCACGACCTGGTGGTGCGGCTCCCGGGGCTGACCACGGCGGAGCTGGGCGACGGCGAGGTCACCTTCGAGGCGAAGGTGGGCACGTCCAGCCGCACCTTCGCGGCGTCGCCCCGGGCCGCGCTGGCGTCGGCGCTGGAGCGCGCGGCAAGGCTCCGGAAGGTCGCGGAAGAGAGGCCGCCGTTCCTCAAAGATCCGGAGGCCACGGTAGCGACGCTGGATGCCCTGACGGAGCGGATCGAGCGCTACGCCGGCCGGGGTGACACCGATCTGGCGGCGCAGCTCGGGGAGGCGGCGGCGCTGGGGTTGTTCCTCGATTCCATCGAGAAGAAGGAGGACCCTTTTTTGGCGATCCGCGGGGCGCGGCGGGTGGCTTACCGCTCCCCGCTGGACGGCAAGCCGTCGACCTTCGCGCTCTACGTCCCGCCGGGCTTCGACCCGTCGAAGAGGTACCCGCTGGTGGTGGCGCTCCACGGGATGAACGGCAAGCCGATGAACATGCTCCGGTGGGTCTTTGGCCGGGACGACCCGGGGCACGACGGCGAGTGGGAGGACCGACACCCGGGCGATTTCCCCCCCTACGACGCCGTCGTGGTGGCGCCGATGGCCCACTTCAACAGCTTCTACCGCTACGCCGGCGAGGAGGACGTGGTGGCGGTGATGGAGTGGGCGCGGAGGATGTTCCCCGTGGACCCGCGGAAGATCAGCGTCACCGGGCCCTCCATGGGGGGGACCGGCGCCGCCTGGGTGGCCTTCCGCTACGCCGACCGCGTCGCCTCCGCCGCGCCGCTCTGCGGCTACCACAGCTATTTCCTCCGGGGCGACATGGCCGGGAAGAAGCTCCGCCCCTGGGAGCGGCTCCAGGCCGAGGAGCGCTCCACCACCCACTGGGCGCTCAACGGGATGCACCTGCCGCTCTACATCGTCCACGGCACCCGCGACCTGCCGGAAGAGAACAGCGGCGTCCTCATCGACCGCTACAAGAACCTGGGCTACCCCCTCCTCGACGAGCACCCGGACGAGGGGCACAACGTCTGGCAGCCCACCTACGAGGGGCTCAAGGGGCTCCGGTGGCTCACCGCCCACACGCGCCCCCAGAGCCCCGCCCGCGTCGCCTTCCGCAGCAACAACCTCCGCTACGACCGCCTCGACTGGGTGCGCCTCCTGCGCCTGGAGCGCTCGCTGGCCTGGGGCGAGGTGATTGCCTCCCGCAAGAAGGGCAAGAACCCGGTGGTCATCGAGGCGAAGACCTCCGGCGTGGCCGCCCTGGAATTCTCCGAGGAGAGCGGCCCCCTCGCCCCCGACGGCCGGGGGCCCGTCCGGCTGGTGATCGACGGGGAGACCCTTGAATTCGCCGAGGACGAGCCGGTGCGCTGCGAGCGCCGCGGGGGGAAATGGCAGCGCGGGGTGGCCGAGCCCCAGGGGCCCCACAAGCGCGCCCGCCTGGCCGGACCCATCCGGGACGTCCACCACGAGCCGACCCTCCTTGTGTATGGAACCTCCGACCCCATGCTGGCCCGCGCCAACGAGGAGGTGGCGCGGTGGTTCGGGGCGATCCGGGCGGGCTTCGAGATCGACTACCCGGTGGTGGCGGACACGGCGTTCGAGCCGTCGATGGCGGAGGGCAAGGCGCTGGTGCTGGTGGGTGGCCCCCAGAGCAACGCGGTCACGAAGGCCCTGGACGAGCGGCTACCGATCCACGTGACCACGTCGCCCCCGGAGGTGCGGCTGGCCGGGAGGCGCCACGCCGGCGCCGGCCTAGGGGCGGCCTTCGTCTACCCGAACCCGGAGCAGCCCGCCCGCTACGTGGTGGTGATCGCGGGGACGGACGTGGTCGGCACGCTCCGCGCCATGTCCATGCCGGACATGCTCCCGGATTACCTGGTCTTCGACGGCAGGCTGGCGCCGGCCCGGGGCCAGCTCGTGCTGGGGCGGGCCGAGCTGATCGAGGGAGGCCAGTTCGACGAGCGGTGGCAGCTCAGCCCAGCACCTTGAGGGAGCGCCCCCGGAGCACCTCGTTGGCGCTGCCCATCCGGTAGCCCGCCAGATCGACGGTGACCAGGTGGTAGCCGTGGCGCTTGCCCGCCTCGACGATGGCCTCCCGCTGCCCGGGCTCGACGGTCCGGGCCAGCTCGTCGACCGGCAGCTCGATGCGCGCCAGCAGCACCGGAGGATCCCCGGGGAGCTCGTGGTAGCGCACCCGCACCTGGCGGAACCCCAGCCCCTTGAGATCCGCCTCCAGGCCGCCGATCCGCGCGAGGCGCTCGCGGCTGACCGCGGTGCCGTAGGGGATGCGGCTGGACAGGCAGGCCGACGCCGGCTTGTTCCAGATGGAGAGCCCCAGGCGCTCCGCGGCCGCCCTCACGTCGCGCTTGCTCATCCCGGCCTCCGCCAGCGGAAAATGCACGCCGTTCTTCCGGGCCGCGTCGATCCCGGGTCGATAGTCACCCATATCGTCGACGATGATGCCGGAGGTGACGGCGGCGAAGCCACGGCGGCGGGCCTCGGCGGTGGTGAGGGTGTAGAGCTCGGTCTTGCAGTGGAAGCAGCGATCCGGGTTGTTGGCGGCGTAGTTCGGGTCGTCGAGCTCGTTGGACTCGATGAACTCGTGGCGTGCGCCGATGGCCCGGGCCACCGCGGCGGATTCCTCCCGCTCGCCGGGGGGCAGGCTGGGGCTGACGGCGGTGAGGCCCAGCGCCCGGTCGCCGAGGACGCCGTGGGCAGCCCGCAGCAGCAAGGCGCTGTCGATGCCGCCGGAGAAGCAGACGACGACGCTCCCGAGGCGCCGCAGGATCTCGTTCAACCGCTCGATCTTCTCGGAGACTTCGTCGTGCTCCGGGGGGTAAGGTTGCTCCACGAACGTCCTGCTACCACGGCTGGCGCCTGCCGCCACCCTCAGCGCCGGGACCTCGGCGCCCCCGACCCCTGCGCCGAAGAGTGCACCGCCACGGAGGCGCCGGCGAGGAATTTCTCCACCGCGAGGCTGACGTACTCCGGGTATTCGAGGGGGGTCAGGTGCGTCCCTCCCCGGATGGCCAGCAGCTCCCCCAGGGGCAGGCGGCGGGCCAGGCGCCGCGCCAGGAGTCCCGAGGCGACCACGTCGTCCTCGCCGACCACCAGCAGGACCGGCTGAGGGATGGCCTCCGGGGTGGGCCCCTGGGTCTGCCCTTCCAGGGCCCGGAGCACCCGGCCGATGCCGGCGTCGCTACGGACCCCCAGGTCACGGATGGCGTCGCCCAGGGCCTCGGGCTCGATGGTGGCGCTGGCCAGCCCCGCGCGCCGGAGCCAGGCGCCCGCGTCCAGGAACGGGAGGCGGCGGTGGGCCTGGGCCAGCAAGGGGGTGGCCCGGGCGGCCAGCCGACCGAAGACCGGACCCACCACGTCGTGCCCCAAGACCCCCAGGGAGCGGGCGAACCCCCGGGTGAAGAGGGGGTTGACGGCGGCGAGGTGGGAGAAGGGCGAGGAAGGCTGGCCCAGCAGGTCGAGGGCGAGCTGGGCGCCGAGCCCCCAGGAGACCAGGGCGGCCCTGGGGAATTCGAGGAGCTGGAGGGCTTCGAGCACGTCCTTTCGCATGCGATCGAGGGAGGTGGCCCGCGGCGAGGCATGGATCACCTCCGGGTGCTCGAAGGCGACGACCTGGTGGCGAGCCTGGAGGTGCTCCATCTGGTGCGACCAGAAGGAGGGCGGTGTCCCGGGGGCGCCGAGCAGGAGCACCGGCAGCCCGGGAGCCGGCGGCGTACAGGTGAGCCGGAGGGGAGCGCCGTCGGAGGCGCGAACCTCCCGGGGCTCCAGAACGAGCTTGCTCCTCATGGACCGACCACCCTTAGCCGTTCTCGCGCGGCGAAGGAATCCCGGTGAGGCGCGTTGACATAGGGGCCTCAGGGCCGGTACCTTGCGAGCCAGAAGGCCGACCTCTTCCGCCCACTTTTCTTGCGGCGTACCACCCCCCCCGACTCCTCTGCTGAGAGACGATGGCCAACAAGAAGATCGATCTGAAAACACGGCTGGGTAACAAGGCCGGCGGCGCTGCTGCCGGCGGGAGCGCCCCCCCCGGGGGTATCCCGGCCCCGGCCATCCCGACCCCCAGCATCGGCATCCCCCCCCCTGCGGTCTCCGGTGCCCCCTCCCCCTTTGCTCCGCCCCCCGCGGCGGCCCCCAAGCCTGCCGCCCCCACCGTCGACCCCAACGACACCTTCGCGACGGTCAAGCCCAGCACCGCCGCGCCGGCCCCCGCCCCGGTCGCCGTCCAGATCGACGAGAGCGCCATCGAGGAGGTCAAAAAGAAGGTCTTCAAGTTCGTCCCCATCGCCGGCGTCGCGGGCCTCGTCGTTGGCCTCGCCATCGGCAACGTCCTCGGGACCGGCTCGGTGCAGAAGAAGATCGAGAAGAACACCATCGAGGGCGCCACCCTCATGATCAAGGACGTCGAGGCCTCCAACGCCAAGATCAAGGAGCTGGCCGACAAGATCATGGAGGCCAACAAGTCGATCAAGGAGAAGAAGTACCCCGAGAGCTTCGTCAAGGACCTCGGCGGCCTCAACATCCCCTTCGACGGCTCCAAGCTGGTCGGCAAGGGCATCGGCTACTACGACGGCTCCACCCAGAAGCTGCTGTTCGAGTACCTCAGCAAGGTCGAGGCCCTCAACGACCGCAAGGAGGCCCTCCAGCGCCTCTTCGCCGCCCAGAAGAAGAAGATCGAGGAGTCCCTCCAGTCCGCCGACAAACCCAAGGTTGCCCACTCCGTCGTCGTCATCAAGGGCAAGGGCGGTCCCATGGCCTCCATCGTCCCCATGACCGACTCCTTCGAGTTCGGCGCCGCTGAGTGGCCCAAGACCTACAAGTTCGTCAACCCGGTCAACCGCCAGACCCTCGAGGCCACCCGCTACGATTCCGGCGAGCCGATGTTCTCCGACCAGAAGAAGCTGGCCATCCCCCTGGACCCCACCAGCGTCGCCGCCACCTTCCCCAGCGACGTGGTCGGCCAGATCGTCAGCCAGGTCATCAAGACCGGTGAGCTGATCAACGGCACCAACACCGGCGGCGAGGATGACTCCGCCGGCCTGACCAAGACCGGCGAGGCCCTGATCGCCAGCCTCAAGAAGCTCGCTGCCAGGGGCGGCTTACCCCCCGCGCGGCACGAGGGGAACCGCACCGGGGTGCGCTCCGGCGCGCCCGACCCGGACAAAGCACGGGGCAGGCAGGGCCTCTCGCCCCTGCCCTGACCTCCCGCCGATCACTTGCCGCGGTAGACGATCAGACCGTGGGAGGGGTCGTAGGGCGACACCGCAACCCGCACACGGTCGCCGGGGAGCACGCGGATGTGGTAGCGGCGCATACGACCGGAGAGCTGGGCACGCACGATGCCTCCGCCCTGGTCGATCTTGATGGAATACTGACCACCACCCAGCGCATCCACGATCGTACCCTCAAGCTCCAGCAGATCTCCTCGACTCACGAAAGAACCTCTCGGTAAGGGAGCACCAGAGACCCGCCCGGTACGCCCGTTGTTCGGTCAAAGCCCCTGGCCCAAGACCCGGAACTGGCGCCCTGCCATAGTGCAGCGAGCGCCAGGACGCTACCTCTTTCCCGGGGGGGCCCGGAGTTGTGAACGATCCCCCGGGTCCGCGCAAGGTCACCGCTCCGCAAGCGGTGTATTTTTTGGAGGCAAGGCGGCGCCGAGCCAGGTCGCCCGGGGGATCAACACATGCCGGATGCTGCGGCGAGGAGCGCTGCGCATCACCCCCTCCCAGGACTGGAGCCGGGGGCGCCCGGCGTTGCCCGCCAGCCGGTAGGGGAAGCCGGTGAGCGGGTCGACGGACTCGATCAGGAACGAGTGGTAATGAGGGATCCCGTCGTCCTTCATCCCGTGGATGACCACCACGTTCCCCACCTGGAAGCGTCCCGCATGCTGGCTGATGTAGGCGAAGAAATCCGAGCGGCGGCCGAAGGGGACACGCTCCTCCTCCGGGAGGCTCCAGACCTCGAACATCTCCGGGTGCGCCGAGGCAAAGGAGACCACCTCGGCGGCGCTCCGGCGGTTGCGCAGGTCCGTCGCGTCGAAATCGATGGGGCCCAGGGTTCGCTTGCGGGGCTGCTCCGCCCCCTGGAACCAGCTCCCGCTGGCGCGCTCGTAGGCGTCCAGCACGAAGTCGATGCACACCTGCGGCGGGTGGGGCCGCCCCTTGCTGTCGAACACCGAATAACCCACCCCGTTGAAGCTGTAGCTCGTCCCTCCGTGGTCGTAGGTCCACTTCCAGAGCGGGCGCAGCGAGCCGTCCTGCTGGCCCACCTCCTCCAGCGGCTCGTCGAAGCGCAGCCGCTCCTCCACCATCGCGTGGATCGCCTCCCGCAGCCGCTGGAGCGACCCCGCTCGCTGGGCGTTGGCCGCCCTCTGCCCCTCCACCTCGGCCCGGTGCTCAGGGGGGGTCGCGAGGCACCCGAGTGTGTAGCGCACCCCGTCGTCCTCCAGGGCCGCCGGGACCCATCGCTCGCCGTAGCGCAGCGCCCCCACCGCCCCCTGCTCGGTCAACCGATCGAGGCGGACCTGATCCGGGTGGTGGGCCTCGACCAGGGCGGTGAGATCCCGGTGGAGCCGGGGGCCAAGCTCCGCGGCGCTGGCGGCCACGCGGTCGCCGAAGAGCAGCATCGCCTCCTCGCCCTCCTGGGGGCCGTCGGCGTGGCGGTAGACACCGAGCTTGTCCCGGACCACCCGGAAGGTCTCTGCTCCCCGGGCGACCCAGAGCTCCGGCTCGCGGAACAGGCGCCCGAACTTGAGCACGTCGATCAGCACCGCGGCCTCCGCGGGGGACTCGCTGTACACGTAGCCCTCCGCCAGGAAGAGGCGCCGGAGATCCTGGGGGAAGTACCGGAGCTGCTCGAACGCCCTGGGGACGCCCAGCCACGGGCTCTTGCGGCGCATCTCGTCCCGGATCAGCGAGAGCCGCAGGGGGAGATCCTGCTCGAAGCGGGGGGTCCGGAGGAAGACCACCGGCTCCCCCTTGCCCCGGCCCAGCAGCTCGGCGCGCTTCCCCTCGAAGCCCGGGGCCCCGGGCAGCGCCGGGAGCGCCGCCAGCCGGTCGATGCGCTCGCGGCAGGATCGCTCCTCGGCCTGCGCTCGCGCCTGCGCCGCGTCCACCGGGGAGGACGAGGCGACGAGGACGGCGGGCGGTGAGGGGGGGGGCTCCTTGCGATCGCAGCCGGCGAGGGCCGCCAGGACCAGGAGCCCGGAGCAACGGGAGAAGATCATCGGTACCCCATGGTACGAGCAGGGGAGGTATAGCTCAGCCTTATCGTGCGAAGGGAGCGCAACCCGGGTACGGTTGACACATCGATCCTGGACGGAGGTCATCGTGGTATCGCGCCCTGGAATCTTGCCCTTGCTCGTCCTGCTGCTGTCTGCTTGCGCCGACCGCTCCCCCACCACGGTGGTGGTGGCGCTCTCCAGCGAGGCGCCGATGCCCAGCGGGGTGAAGTCGGTGACCATCCGGGTGCGGCGGGGAGGGACGGTCTACCACGACGAGACCTACCACGTGGTCGACAAGGAGAGCGCCCCCGGGGAGCCCAAGGCACGGCTTACCGTCGACGACATCCCGGGGACGCTCACCATCCAGGATGACGGGCGAGCGACGGGGCCGATCTCCGTCGCGGTCGAGGCGACGCTGGCCACCGCCGGCGGCGTGACCCGCAAGACCGTCCGCTCCGCGACCACCTCGTTCGTCAAGGAGAAGCAGAAGCTGCTCCGCATGCCCATCCAGATCGCCTGCAGCGACATCCCGTGCGAGGCCGGCAAGACCTGCCGCGCCGGGCGGTGCCTCAGCGAGACCGTCCCGGAGGGCGAGCTGGAGGACTTCGAGGAGGAGAAGGCCAGGCCGGTGGCAGGCCGCTGCTTCCAGCGCTTCTCCTGCCGGGAGCAGCAGGGCGGCGACGAGGTGCGCATCCCCATCGAGACGGTGGTCAGCGTCCTCGACGACGACTGCACGGTCCCCTACGTCTTCCCGGGGATCGTGCCCGCGGACAGCGAGCTGGAGGGGATCAACGACCCGACGGATCCGAGGTTGGCCCGGCTCCGCGGCTCCATCAACATGGGGTACATCTGGAGCGGCGCCTACAACATCGCGAACGACGGCAAGGACGAGACCAGCGGCTCCTGGACCGTGGTCGACCGCGACCCGGTGGAGGGCTGGGAGTTCGCCAACCTCACCGAATCCACCCGGAACAACCCCGACGCCAGCCGCCGCGCCGTCCTCACCCCGGGCCTCTGCGCCGCCCTCAAGCTCGACCGCGCGGCGATCCTGGCCGCCCAGGAAGAAGCCAAGAAGACCGGCCAGCCCTACGTCCGCCCCCCCACCCGGCTCCTCGGCACCGTCGAGCTGCGCGGCTGTACCCCCAAGCCCCGCTCCCTCCCCGAGTGCAACCCGGGCCAGCCGGGCCTCGTCGCCTCCCCCTGAACCTCCGCGCTGCGCGCCTCGCCACCCGCCGAGAAAAAAGAAGGGAAAGAGACCCAGGAGACCTCACCCTCCCCGCAGGCGAGGCCAGGGACCGGACGCCTCGCAGCGGCGCAGGCGCAGGTACGAGGACCAGAGCGCCCCACCTTCCCGGGCGGCGCGCCGCTCCATCACCTGGAGCTCGCCCATGCGGAGCAGCCGCAGGAGCTGGGCCTGGTGGGTCTCCGCCTCCGCCTGGAGCGCCTCGACCCGGGCGTCCTGGCGCAGCGCCTCGTCGAAGTGAGGCTGCGCCGCCTGGATCCACCGCTCCACGGCCGTCTCCCCGGCGTGCTCCAGGATCTCCGCGGGGGAGACGCCCCGGGCCGGGCCGGCGGCGCGGCGCAGGGCGTCGTGG
>CAZSDX010000267.1:0-9497 GCA_964605685.1 uncultured Polyangiaceae bacterium | reverse complement strand
GGCGGCCTTCGGGCGCGGGGTCGCGGACGTACCGGGCCCGCGAGGCGAGGCGCTCCAGCCCCGGCTCGCGGCGCGCCGGGCCCGGCTGGATCTGGGCGGGCAGATCCACCACGCCTGGTCCTTCTACCTGAGCGGCGAGTTCGCGGGCCCCTCGCCGCGGGTCGAGTACGCCCTGATCGACGTCGAGTTCCACCGGCTGCTGCGCCTGTCGCTGGGCCAGCAGCTCGTCCCCTTCTCCCAGGCCAACCGGACCTTCGAGCCCTACTTGCCCTGGATGGAGCGCCCGCTGGCGGTGCGCTTCGTGCTGCCTGACGACAAGGACCTCGGCGCGATGCTCTGGGGGGACACCCGCCGCGGGGTCTTCTCCTACGAGGTCGGCGTCTTCGGCGGCGACGGGCGCAAGGCCAACGTCGACGGCGCCGTGGACGTGGTCGGACGCGCGGTGCTCCGCCCGCTGGGGGCCACCAGCTCCATCGCCCAGCACATCCAGATCGGCGGCAGCGCCCTCTATGGGACCCGCCAGCTCGACCGGGTGAACACCCCGCTGGGGCCCCTCACCACCGAGGGAGGCTTCGCCTTCTGGGAGCCCCGGGGCCGGCAAGGCGCTGAGGAGGTCTCCGTCCTCCCGTCTGGCCGGCAGTTCGCCTTCGCGGGGGAGGTCCGCATCCCGGTCTCCCAGCTCGATCTGCGCTTCGAATTCCTCCATGCCCGACGCAACACCCGCGAGGCCCTCGCCGGCCAGGAGCTCCAGTCCAGCGAGCGCTTCGGCACCCTGGAGGGCAGCGCCCTCTACGCGCACCTGGGCGTGTGGCTGCTGGGCTCCCCGGCGCTCCTGGAGCCAGCGGGCCGCTTCCGTCCGCCGCGGGTGCGCTTCCCCCGCGGCCTGCGCCCCCTGGACGAGCGGGGGCTGATGCTGGCGCTCCGCTTCGAGTCGCTCAACGCCACCTACGCCCCCGGCGACCGGGTGAGCGCCCCCGGCGACGAGCGCCCCCGGCGGGACATCAAGGCCCGGGTCTTCGGGGCCGGGCTGAACTACTACGCCGGGCGCCACATGGCGATGCTGCTCCACTACAGCACCAGCATCTTCCCCGACTCCAGCGTCCCGGAGCTGGACCCCTCCAACCTGGCCGTCGCCCCTGGCAACCTGGTCGGCCGCTCCGGCGCCCGGCAGCTCCACGAGGTCGGGCTGCGCGCCCAGGTCTTCTTCTGAACCCGCCGTGACCTTCCCTCCTCCTCCCCCCGAGACCAGCGAACCGACCCCCGCGCCGCCCCCCGGCGAGGGCGAGCTCCCCTTGCTCCCCGAGGCTCCCCGGGGCTCGCTCCTCTGGAGGCTGGGCGGCGCCCTCAAGACCATGCGCCCCCACCAGTGGATGAAGAACACCTTCGTCCTGGCGCCGGTCTTCTTCGCCAAGGACATCTTCCAGACCTCCCTGCTGCTGACCGCCCTGGCGGCCTTCTCCACCTTCTGCCTCCTGGCGGGCGCGGTCTACACGATGAACGACCTGGTGGACGTGGAGAGCGACCGGCGCCACCCGGTGAAGCGATTCCGACCCATTCCATCCGGGCGGGTTCCGGAGGGGATGGCGAAGGGGCTGGCGGCGGTGCTGGTGCTCCTTTCGCTGGGCGGCGGGCTGCTGCTCAACCCCTGGTTTGCCCTGGTGGCGCTGCTCTATTTCGTCCAGAACGTCGCCTACTCCTTCCGGTTGAAGAACGTCGCTTACCTGGACGTGACGCTGATCTCGGCGGGGTTTGTGCTGCGGGTGGTGGCGGGAGGGATGGCCACCGGGATCAAGGTCAGCAATTACCTGCTCCTGTGCACGGCGCTGCTGGCCCTCTTCCTGGGGTTCGGCAAGCGGCGCCACGAGCTGGCGCTGGCGACCCGCAAGAGCCTGAAGGATTACACGGAGCGGGGCCTGAACGTGGCGCTGGGCGCCACCGCGCTGGCGACGGTGGGGACGTACCTGGCCTACACGCTGGACCCCCACACCCGGGAATTTTTTCACAATGATTGGCTGTGGCCCTCGACCGGGTTCACCATCCTGGGGATGGCGCGCTTCCTCCAGATCGTCACCGGTCGTCCCAAGGCCGAATCCCCCACCCAGGAGATGCTCCGGGACGTGCCCTTCATCCTGATCCTGCTCTCCTGGGTGCTGTGGGTGATGGTCACCATCTACAAGATCCGCCCGACGGTGGCGCCATGACCGGGGCGCCCCTGCGGCGCCCGCTGGTCGCCGGGACCACCCGCACCGATGCGGTCACCGACCTCGCCCTCACCCTGCCCCTCTTCGTGATCTACCACCTGGGGGTGGTGTTCTTGCCGGTGCGCAACGCGGCGGATCTGGTCACCTCCCAGCTCACCTCCCTGGCGGCCAACAACCTGGGCCTCTACCTGCTGCTCACCGCGGCCCTGGGCGCCGCCGTGACCCTGGGGCTGCTCTTCTTCGGCCACCGGGAAAAACTCCGCTGGGAGAGCTTCGTCCTCGTGGCCATCGAGGGGGTCCTCTACGCGATGGCCATGCGCACCGTGGCCTCCCTCGCCGTCGGGCTGCTGCCCCTCGGCCCCTTCCCCGGCCTGGAATCCACCTTCTTTGGCGCTATCGTCATGTCCGTCGGCGCCGGGTTCTACGAGGAGATCGCCTTCCGCGTCGTCGCCTTCGGCCTCGGTGCCAGGTTGATCCTCTCCCTCGACGACTGGTCTCCCTGGCTCGTTTACCCGGTCTGGGCGCTGGTCTGTGCCGCCGGCTTCTCCCTCTGGCACCACCTGGGCGCCATGGGGGAACCGTTTGCGCTCAAACCCTTCCTCTTCCGGACCGTCTGCGGCCTCGTCTTCACCGCCATCTACGGCTTCCGCGGCTTCGCCCCCGCGGTCTGGACCCACACCCTGTACGACATCTGGGCGATGACCTGACCGGCCTTGTTCACAAGGCCGTCCACGGGCCTGTCCACGGGGAGGGGTCCCGTCGACGAGGCAGCCGGGCTCAAGCCCGGCGCCGGAACATGTGCAGGGGGCAACGCCAGGGAGAAGGCCGCTGTGGCGGCCTCGATTCGTGCCGAAGCGAGCCCTCGAAGGAGGGCTTCCCCTCCTCGTTTCCCTTCCCCCTCGTCCCGGCGCCGGGGTTCACCCCGGCGGCCTCGTCGGCGGGCCCGTGGTCGGCCTTGTGAACAAGGCCGACCTGACCCGCGGCACTCCTCCCGTTCTTGCGCCGCGTATTGCCGGGGCGATACCCTCGTCCGAATGAGCACTCGCTCGTCCCGTCCGCCCAGAAGCAGCAAGACGACCGTGCGCATGCATCCTCCGCGCAAGCCCAAGACGATCCGCAAGACGGTCTTCGCCCATGAGCGGATCGCGTCCGAGGCGGCGCGGCGCCTGGGTCAGCTCGGTATCCCCCTCGACTTCTCCCCCGCTTCCCTGGCGGGCATCGACTGCTACCTCGGCGTCCTGCTCCCTGCCGGAGAGCACCCGGACGTCTCCAGCCCCGAGCTCGACGACCAGCTCCTCCTCTTCGGCAGCTACGTCGGGGAGACCGTCCGCAAGCGCCTCGGCGGCGACTGGCACGACCCCGGAACCGGCGACGATCTCCCCTCGCGCATCCAGCTCCTGCTGCCCAACGACGAGCCCTTCTACCCGCTGCGCCCGGTCCACCAGAGCCTGCTCCGCGTTCCCCCGCCCGGGCTCCGCTGCCTGGATGCCTTCGAGCAGCTCCGCAGCCGCCTCGATCAGGGGGCAGATGCCCCTCACGAAGCTCCTCAGTGGGTCAACTTCGCCGGCGTCTTGCTCGGCGCAGGGCAGCACCGGGAGGCCCATCGCCTCCTGCAGCGCGCCACCTCCCTCGACCCCACCCTCACCGCCGCGTGGCTCTCCCGCGCACGGGCCGAGGAGCTGCTCGGAGCCCTCGAAGAGGCCGTGGAGTCCCTCCGGGAAGCTCAACGCCTCCTCCCCCCGGGAAACGCGACCCTCGGGGAAATCCAGTTCCGGATCTCGGCGCTCCTCGAGCGCCTCAGCCCGTCCACCGAGCTGGAACTCATCCCCGAGCTGAGCATTTCCTCCCCTGACCCGCCATCCGTCTCCCGCGGAGAGGAGACCTCACCCCCCGGCCCCCTCTCCGTCTCCTGCGGAGAGGGGACCTCACCCCCCGGCCCCCTCTCCGTCTCCTGCGGAGAGGGGGAGATCCCCGGCAGAGAGAGCCAGGGCAGAGAGAGCCAGAAGAGGCAGCCAGAAGAGGCAGCCAGCAGCGGCGGTCAGCAGGAGGGGCAAGACGGCGATCTCTCCCCTCTCCTCCCCCCTCTGCCCTTCAGGGAGAGGGGGGCTGGGGGGGGTGAGGTCCTCCCAAGCATCTTCCCGCAAGCGGAGGAGGATGGCTCGCTGGCCGATAGCCTGATCGAGCTGGCTCGCACGGGGCAGATCGAATTCGTCGACGCGCTCCTGGACGAGACCCGGGCGGACTGGGAGAGCGCGGAGCCAGACGTGCTCGCGTGGCTGAGCCGCCTGGAGGAGCAGGGCTCCGCAGAGGAGAAGAGGAGCGCCTGCGGGGTGGCCATGTTGCTGGCGGATCGCAAGGGTTTCCGGCCGAACGCGCTCCCCGAGGAAGCCGAAGACTCGCTGCGGATCCTGGAGAAGGCGAGCCTGACCCTCGGGGCATCGCTCCCTCCCCTGCCCCGCGCCCGGCTCACGCTGGCGCTGGCCGCCGCGTACTCGGACCGCGCCGCCGGAGACCGCGAGCGCAACCAGAAGGAGGCGCTCCAGCTCGTGGAGTCGGCCCTTTTCCTCATCGACGCGCGCACCCACCCGGAGCTGCTGGGCCGCGCCCACAAGCTGCTGGGTACCATCCACCGCAAGCGGAGCGTGGGGCCCCGGAAGGATCACTCGGAGGCGGCCATCGGAGCGTTCCGGGCCGCGCTCCGCGTGTTCTCTCCCGCGGCACAACCGGAGCTGTGGGCCTCGGTCCAGCTTGATCTGGGCAACACCCTGCGCCAGCGCCACGCCGGCGACCGGAACGAGAACAACGAGCAGGCCATCGAGGCGTTCACCGCGGGGCTGCGGGTGCTCTCCCGGGAGCAGAGCCCGCTGGACTGGGGGCTGCTCAAGCTGGCGCTGGGGCAGGCCCTGCTGGAGCGCGACGTGGCCGACCGGACCGCCACCCTGGAGCGAGCCATCAGCACGCTCCACGAGGCCGAGGGGGCGCTACCGACCTCCTCGCCGGAGTACGCGACGACCCAGTATCGCCTCGGCCTCGCCTACCAGCGGCGCAAGACCGGAGATCGGCTCGACAACCTGCAACGAGCGGTGGAGCACTACGCCCGGAGCCTCCCCGGGCTGAGCCCCGAGGAGCGACGCTCCGCGGAGGAGAACCTCGACGCCGCGCGCCAGGAGCTCCGGCGCAAGCAGCGAGCATAAGCCGGGGAAGCCGGGGATATCCCCCGGCTCGACGCACCCGCGGATCACCTGGGCAAAGCGCCCGAGCGCGGCCTCGTGGCAGCGGACCCACCAGGGAGAGCCGGCGGGCTCCTCCGGGTTGACCTCGTCGACGATGGCGGCAGCGGCGAACCAGAGCGAGAGGGCCACCGCGGCAGGATCTCCGGAGACGGCGGGCGTCTCCTCCGGGTGCTCCGCGCGGAGGTAGCGGCCGAGCCACGCGGCCGAGCGAGCGACGGAGCGATGAGGGAGCAGAACCCCCTCGTCGTCGGCGAGGAGCTCGCACTCACGGGAGGTCGCGAGGCAAGAGGACAGGTCCCCCTGGAGGTCAGCCCAGGCGAGCACAGCGACGAGGAAGCGCCGCGGAGCGTCGAGGCAGACAGGGAGCCCCGCCTCGGCCATGCGGAGGCACTCGCAGCAGGCGCGGGCGACGAGGTGAGGCGGCGCCCGGAGGGCGACGAGCCACCAGGCGAGCCAGTCCCCCCGAGGGCAGGAGGACCAGAGGAAGTGGGGGTCCCCCCGGGCCTGGTGCAGCCAGGCCCAGAGGGGGGAGCGGCGCCCCGAGGGGTCGAGGAGGCGGAAGGGAGCGAGGAGCCGCTCGTCGCCTGGATCGGAGGCCACCTCGGGGGTCACCGGGGAGGCCCGCTCAGTTGGGGTACTCGTCGAAGCAGCAGCGGAAGCCCACGGAGAAGAGCTTGAAGGTGGACTCGACGACGTAGAACGAGAAGTCGCAGGTGGAGCCATTCTCGTCCGAGTTGAAGGCACCGCCCATGAGGGCATACTGGCGCTTGGAGGGATCGGGCTGGGCGACGCTGCTGTCGAGGATGGTGATCTCGCGGAGGTTGCCGGTGATATCGAAGAGGCGCGAGGAGGCGGTGTTGGGGCCCTCGCCGGAGGTGAGCTGGTTGGCCCAGTTGGCGAAGCAGTTGGGTACCTTGCTGGAGGCGACCGGGAGCAGGCCGTCCTGGTTTCCTGAGGCCGCCGTGTCGAAGTCGAAGGGTGCGAGGTTGCAGGTGGTCCCGGCGGAGTTCTTGCAGTTGGCGCCGTAGCCCCAGGTGCAATCCTGCTTGGGGGCGGGGAGGCCGACGGCGTTCACCCGGCAGGCGGCCTGCCACTCGGACTGGCGGCAGATGCGGCCGCCCATGTTGTTGCAGGTCTGCTCGACCTCGATGGGGGTGACGTTGAACCAGGGGGTGCGGCCGTTGTTGCCGGAGACCGGATCGTTGCAGGCGGGGGTGGACTGGGGGGTGACCCCCGCCGGGGTCCCGTCGGTGCCTGCGTTGCTCCAGAAGCCGTTGCCGACGCCCGGGGTGGTGCTGGTGGCCTTGGGGCGGGTGACCTCGTACTGGTGGATCCAGAGCTTGTCGCCGATCTTGACGACGGCGGGCTTGAGGTAACCACCGTCGGCGGCGCCAGTGGCCGAAGCGCGAGCGTCGTTGCTGAAGGGGTTGGCCTTCTTGGTGAGCTTGGGTTCGTCGATGATGCCGTCGCAGTCGTTGTCCTTGCCGTCGCAGAGTTCGTCGCAGGGCTTCTGGTTGAAGGTAGGATCGCCGGGCTTGACGCCGCACTTGAGCGTCTTGTCCTTGACGCTGCAGATGGTACCGAGCTTGTCGGGGGTGCAGACGAACTCGCCCACGGCGCGGCACTCGCCGTCGGAGATCGGCTTGCCGTCGTCGCTGGCGCAAGGCTGGCCCAGGGCGTCGTTCTTCTTGATGGGGGCCTTGTAGTTGTCGTCGACGTTACCGTTGCAGTCGTTGTCGATCCCGTCGCAGAGATCGACGGTCTTGGCGCAGGAAGGTGGGTTCCCCTGGTCGCAGCGCCCGGGGGGGAACTTGCAGACGAAGGAGCCGCCCTCGCAGACGACCTCGATCCCGTTGGGGTTCTGCGCCGACTTCGCGGCGCAGAGGGGGTCACCGGCGCCCGCGTTGGCCCCGACGCCGCAGGCCTGGGTGGGTGTCGGCACGACGATCCCGTTGGGGCTCTGCGCCGACTTCACCTCGTCGATGTTGCAGTCGCAGTTGTCGTCGACGCCGTTGCAGATCTCCTGGGCGGAGAAGAACGTGCAGGCCCGCTCGCAGTCGCCCGGGTTCCCGTCGCAGTCGATGAAGCCGTTCTCGCACTTGGTCGCCGGGTCCGTGTCCTTGACGCAGGTGCTGTTGACGCACTTCCAGTTGACGTGGTCGTTGCTCCCGGCGGCGCAGTCGTTGCCGCAGGCGCCGCAGTTGAGCGGGTCCGAGGAGGTGTCCGGCTGGTTCTCCAGGACGCCGTTGCAGTTGGTGTCCTCGCCGCACTTGTCGGGGGTGGTGGAGGTGACGGCCCCGGCGCAGAGCAGCGCGGCGTTGACGCAGGAGAGGCGGCCCGCCTTGCAGGGGGAGTTCGGGGGCGGATCGTCGCAGGAGATCGGCTGATCGTTGGAGTCAAGCTCGCTCTTGGACGGCAGCGAACAGACCCGCTTGGTGTTGTCCGAGTCGCGGGTGCGGCAGACCTGCCCGCCGGGGCAATCGCCGTCCGTGGCGCAGGCCTGGGCCTGGGCGATGTCGACGCCGGGGGGGAGCGATCCGTCGATGACGTCATCGCAGTCGTCGTCGACGTTGTTGCAGACCTCCACCTCGGGGGTGATCTCGCCGATGCACTGCTTGACGTTGTTCTCGCAGGCGACCAGGCCCTTCTTGCAGATGCCGAAGGAGAAGTTCCCGCAGGCGTTGCCGATGTCCGTCAGGGCGTCGTCGATGAAGCCGTTGCAGTCGTCGTCCAGGTTGTTGCACAGCTCGGGGAGCTCCCCGGGCTTGGGCGAACCGTCGCACACCAGGCCCAGCGCGGTGCACTTCACCTGGCCCTTCTGCTCGGCGCACAGGCCCTTGTCGCCGCCGGTGCACTCCAGAAAGAGCCTCGGATCGGCCGCGGCCCCCGGCGCCTGCGTGTCCTCGTCGGCGGCGTCGATCTTCCCGTCGCAGTCGTTGTCGATGTTGTCGCCGCAGAACTCCACCGGGGTCGCCCCGGGGGCCAGCGGCTCCCCGTTGAGCCCGGTGGGGGTACACTTGACCTCGCACCCGTCTGCGGGGTCCCCGTTGCCGTCGTAGAACCCGGGGAGGCACTCCCCCTTGAACTCGCACTTGACCGACGAGGCGGAGCACGCCGCGTTGGGGTCCGCCTTCACGCACTCCGCCTTGGCGTTGGGGAAGGCGTTGTTGCAGTTGGTCTTGCAGGAGCCGCAGGTGTCCGTGGCGCAGAGGTTCACGCCCTCGTCGATGTTGCCGTCGCAGTTGTCGTCGACGCCGTCGCAGTTGTCATCCTTGTCGGAGAGCTTCTTGCACGGGCCGAACTCGCAGCCGTTCGACGGATCCCCGTCCAGGTCGTAGTAGTTGGGCGCGCACGGCGCCTGGGTCTTGTCGTAGCCGCACTTGCCCCCGTCGCAGGTGATGGCGCCCACGGGGACGTTCTGCACGACCTTGGTGCAGTCGTTGTCGCAGGTCCCGCAGGAGGTCTTGAGCGTGGTGTCGCAGTTGGTATTGCCCGAGGAGCCGCCGCTGGAGCTGCCGCCGACCTGGATGGTCCCTGCGGAGCCGGCGGATCCCCCCAGCGGCACGCCGCCGCCGGAGCCCGCGTTCCCGCTGCCGCCGATGCCGACGTTGCCCGCCGCCCCCCCGTTGAGGGCGCCAGAGCAGTCCCCGTCGGGGAAGCAGAACCCGTTGTCCTCGTTGCCGCAGCCGGCGAGGGCGCCCACACCAAGGAGCGCGAGGGCGGAGAAGAGCGTCAAGGTAGAGGAGGAGGGGCGCAAGGTCGTGATCCTTTCCTTTGCCGTAGTCGAGGCCCTGGTCTTCATCACGAGGCCGCCTTTCCGCTGGCGCCACGGGAGCGGCGGCGCAGCAGGGGGAGCGCCGCCAGGAGCAACGAGAGCGCCCCGGTCGCCTGACCGGGGACGCCGACGCCGGTGGAGCAGGTGCAACCTCCCCCGCCGGTGGTGAGACCGATCGGCTTGGTGGTCGTGATGACCCCGCCCCCCGCCCCGACGCCGGAGCTGGTGCCGCCGCTGCTGGTCCCGGCGGAGCCGCCGGTCCCGCCGCTGCTTCCACCGCCCGCCCCT
>CAZSDX010000266.1:0-9519 GCA_964605685.1 uncultured Polyangiaceae bacterium | reverse complement strand
CCTCCCTGCGCGGAGCCGCCCGCGCCGCCCTGGCCCGGGTTGGTGCTGGCGACCTGGCCGGTGGAGGTGTCCTCGCCGCCTCCGCAGCCGGCGGTCCAGAGGAGCAGGGCGAGGGCGGTGAGGCGGCGGGGCATGGTGAGGAGGATACGCCCCGGAGGGCGGGGAGGGGGATAACTTGAGGGGGACGACCTGGACGCCGCGGTCCTGGAGGGAGGCGATGACCTTGTCGCCGACGACGCGCACCTCGGAGGCCCAGGAGCGCAGCGAGCCGCGGTTGGCGAGCTTCTCCTCGCCCTGGGTGTTGGGGTCGAGGGTGAAGATCGTGTTCTCGTTGGACCAGCTCATCAGCACGGCGCTGTCGCCGCTGGTGCCGATCAGGCCGTAGCTGCCGTAGTACCAGGACTTGCCGGTCTCCAGCAGCAGATCGCTGGGCTTGAACTTCCCGGTGGTGAGGCCGGCGATGGTGACGATGCGCTGGGTGTTGATGCCGGTCTTCGGGTCGTAGGAGTAGGCCATCCCGAAGAGGCGATCCTGGCCGAAGACGACCTGCTGCATCCAGGAGCCGTCGACGTCGATCGGGAGGGTGTCCAGCAGCGTGGCCTTGTCGTTCTTGATGCTGGAGAGGCGCAGCGACTTGGTCACCGTGACGCACTGGTTGTTCTGGTAGTCGAACCACTTGCCGTAGCCGCCGTAGTAGTAGGCGTCCTTGCCGTAGCAATCCTCCCAGCTGTTGGCGGGGGTGACGGTCTTCTTGTAGTCGACGGAGACCAGCGAGCCGCTGGCGGCGTCGAAGCGGAGGGGCGAGCCGGGGACGTTGACCTTCGGGAGCGCGACCGGGGCGGCCGGGTTGCTGACGTCGAACCGGTCGAGGTAGAAGCGGACCTTGCCGGGCTTGTCCGGGACCGGCTCCGCGTGGGAGGTGACCAGCCAGGAGCCGGAGACGCTGAGCCCGGTCTGGTGCTCGCCTTCGGGCAGCTCGATGGTCTTCGCGTGGGTCGGCTTGCTCGGATCCTTGAGATCGATCAGCTCGATCACCTGCTTGGGCGGGTTGTTGTAGTTGTAGTTCTCCGGGTAGACCCAGCGGCGCATCGCCACCGTGGTGCCCACCTGGACCATGTTCTGGCCCGCCTCCAGCAGCCAGCCGCCCCCGTAGTAGCCGCCGTAATAACCGCCGTAGTAGCCGTCGTAGTAACCCCCGTAGTAGCCGTTGGAGGCGAAGGGCAGCTCGCTGTGCCCCAGCACCTTGGGGGCGGCGGGGTTGGAGGTGTCGATGTTCAGCACGTGGGTGGTGTACTTCTCCTTGTACTGGCCCTCGTACCAGTAGCTGTAGTCGGTCCAGATCATCGTGAGCACGGAGCCGCTGGAGAGCATCTGGGCGCCGTAGATGTTGGAGCCGTAGCAGCCGCTGCTGTCCTTGCCGGTGTAGGCGGACAGGTCGAGGGAGACCGGCGCCTCGGGGCTCTCCGCGTCCGCCTCGGGCACCACGTCCAGCGTGGCCTCGCCGGTCCACCAGTCGGCGGCCAGGCGCACCAGCTTGTTCCCGACGTTCATGGTGCGGCTGACCTTGTGGGCCAGGCCCACCTCGTCCTTCATCTGGGGGTTATCGCGGTCGGTGATGTCGTAGGTGCGCAGCTTGTCGTCCGACAGGGAGAACAGCCGGTCATCCTTGAGGAAGGCCCGGCGCGCCTGGCCCTTCTGCGGCGCCACGCCCCGCTTGACCAGCTTGTCCTTGCTGTAGTCGACGAGCTGGATCCCGCTCTTGTAGCTGCCGCAGCCCCACCACTCGCCGCCGGGGCCCTGCTGCTGCTCCCACCCGGCGAAGGGCACCATGATCAGCCCCTCCTTGTCGAGGATGGTGAACGCCTTGTGGATGCGGTCCTGATCCTCGGCAAAATTCCCCCAGGAGCCGCCGAAGTGGATGCGCTCCAGCATCGTCGGCTTGGTCATGTCCGAGATGTCGAACAGGGACACGTTGAGGGAGCCCTCCTTGCTCTGGTTGTCGAAGCCCAGCGCCAGGAGCCGGTCGCCCTTGGGCTCCATGTGGTAGACCCACCCGGGCATCTCCAGCTCCCCGAGCTGCTTCGGCTCCACCGGGTCGCTCAGGTCGAAGGTGAACAGCGGATCCGTCTGCACCGCGGTGATGGCGAAGGCCCGATCCCCGTCGAAGCGCACGCTCCGCAGCCGCTCCGGCATCGGCAGCTTGATGTCCACGCTGGCCAGCGGCGTCAGCTTGTCGCTGCTGTCCACCTGGAAGGTCTGCACCTTCGGGGGCTGCTCCATGCTCCACACGCCGGGCTGGCTGATGACCCGCAGCACCCCGTTGTGCTCATCCATCTGCCAGCGGCTCTCGATCTGCCCCTCGGCGTTGACCGCCGCCCCCAGCTTCATCTTCCCGCCCGGGTCCGAGATGTCGACCACCTGGATCGTCGAGTGCCCGCTGTTCCAGTTCTCGTAGTCGTACTCGATCCCGGCGACGAAGATCCGCTTGTCGTTCACCGAGATGCTCCGGCGCGACCAGCCGTAGCTGTTGTTGCTGTTCTCGTAGGTTACCTTGTCGACCCGCTTGATGCTCTGGAGGTTCTTCAGCGACAGCGACGAGATGGTCGTGTTCGGCTTGTCCGTGCAGCCCCAGCAGTAGCCGTTCTCGTAGGAGACCGCGTAGAGCACGTCCCCCACGATCCGCGAGTCGGAGATCTCCCCGGGAAGATCGAAGGTCCCCTTCAGCTCCAGGTTCGCCGGATCCGTCGCGTCCAGCGCCGCGATGTGGCTCGACGACACCCACTTGCAGCTCTCGTAATTGTCCCCCTCGCACTCGTAGTGCCCCCAGCTGGAGAACATCGCCAGGATCGTGTTCTCCTTCACGTACATCTCGAAGGGCTGACCGCTCAGCGGGTACCGCCCCAGCATCTTCAGATCATCCGGGTTCGACACGTCGATGATCGCCAGCCCGCTCGACCTCGACAGCGTGTACAGCTTCGCTCCCCGGAGCTGCACGATGTCCGCCTCCTCGATGGTCTTCTTCGGATCGTTCTCCCCCTCCTTCCCCTTGTCTTCCCCCTGCGACTGCCCCCCGCTCCCCGCCGCCCCCGAAGGCGCCCCCGAACCCCCCGAGCCCCCCGCCCCGTTGGACCCATCGAATTCTCCGCTCGAATTCCCGTTCGAGCCGTTCGGCGAGTCCGACACAAAATCCCCCGAGTAGCCAGGCGCATCCGGAGGGATGTTCCCCGCAGCCCCTGCGCTCCCCTGGTTGATCCGATCCTCCTGATCGGCGCAGCCCTGGAGCGCTCCCATGGCGGCAAACACGAAGGCAACGGTGGCACGGTAAATCGAGCGTCGAGAAGTCATGCCTCCCCCTCATGCAGCACTCATGCCTACACCCACCCCGCCCCTCTGGCGCAGAAAACCCGCGGGCGCTCCCCCCCCTCTGCCCTTCAGGGAGAGGGGGGCCAGGGGGGTGAGGTCCTCTCCGAGACTGCCGGGGCTCTCCCCCCTCTGCCCTTCAGGGAGAGGGGGGCCGGGGGGGTGAGGTCCCCAGACCGTCCACCCCGTACCGTTCAGCCGGTCTCGGACGCAATCCGCGCCATCCAATCCCGGAATTCCTGCCCCTCCAGCCCCTCGCTCACCTGGACGCCGACCTCCTCGACCCGGACGCGCAGGGTCGGCTCCGCGCGCATCGTCGCCAGGCACGCCTCCACCGTCGCCATGGAGGCAAGGATACGCAGCAGCTCCTCCAGGGGCTCGGCAGGCGGAGGGGGCGCCTCGCCGTACAGTACCTCGTCCTCCTCCCAGGTAAGGATTTCCAGGAAGAGCCCCCGCGTCTCGCAGGTGAGCAGCCCGCCCTCGGACCGCGCCTCGCGGTAGCCGCCTCCCTCGACAGCGTCGGCCTCGTGGGTCGCCGGGGTCGCACCGCGGCGCCACTCCCGCAGGAGCTTCTTCCGAAGCGCGAGGTGGCCGCGTATCAGCGCCGCGGCCAGCAGGCGGAACAGCGCCTGGGCCGCCGGGTCCGTCTCCCTCGCCCGCACCTCGTCGGAGGGCCAGCGCAGGTGGATCTCCAGGCTCCCCTCGGCCTCGACGAGCGTCCCCTCCCGGACCTGCGCCCTGGCGTGGACGCGCGTCCAGGCTCCCCATGACCAGCAGCGCAAACGCCTTCAGCGCCAGCAACGACACCAGGCTGTGGTTCCGGCTCGGATCGCGGAGCACCTGCGAGGTGACCCACAGCAGGAGGGCTCCGACTCCCCCGAGCAGCCCCGCCCCGAACAACCGGAGCAGCCCATCCAGCAACCGCGACGCAAGGGATCGATCCACCCCCCAAGGATAGGCCCTGCAGCCCAGGTCAAGCCACCCGGGGGATACCTCCCTCGCGTTCAATTTCTGAACCTGGGTAAAGAAACCAAACGGAAGGTCCGTTCAATCTCTGAACAGGATGGAGAAAATCTCGGGGAAATCAGGGTGGCACGAGGGCTGCTGCCTACGGGGGTCATGCGCAAGCTCCTCGTCGCCCTCGCCTCCGCTGCCGCCGCCCTGGTCGCCTTCGCTACCCCGTCCGCGGCCTCCGCGGCGGACTACGTGGTGCATGTGCATGGCCGCACCCAGACCACCTGGACCAACACCTGGTACTCGATGAGCGGCTGGACCAACGTGAAGTGCGACTACGAGGCGAAGTACAACACGCTGGCGCAGTCGAACGTGACGGTCCGGAGCTGCTTGAGCAGCTACTGCACCGGGGCCAACCGCTGCATCCTGGTGGGCTACAGCAACGGCAACCACCAGATCCAGTACACCCAGACGCACTACCCCGGCTCCCTGACCAACCTGCTCTACGTGGAGGCCGGCGGCTCGGCGGTCGGCGGCTCGGAGCTGGCCGACGCAGCCCAGCCCATCCAGAACTTCCTCGACTGGTTCGGCGGCTCCTTCGAGGTCTTCTACGCCAACGGCGTCGACGCCACCCTGACGGTCTCCGGCGCCCGGAACGCCTACAACCACGACGTCCACAACGGCAAGACCACCTACCACACCGTCGGCAACACCGACGCCTTCAACGGGCTCTGGTGGCTCACCGCCGGCATCCTCCCCGGCGACGACGACGGCGTGGTCGCCTTCCACTCGGCCTTCGGCTGCCGCAACAGCGGCTCCCAGACCTACAGCTGCTCCAAGTGGAACGGGCACGTCGCGGATACCTACTGCAACTCCAACAACGGGATCTGGAACAGCAAGGACCACTTCTCCATGGATGAGCGGGCTTCCTGGTGTTACTGACCGGCGGCGAGCGCCGCGGTGAAGAAGCCTGCCCCTCCCCTCCGGGAGCCCCCTCGCCGAGGGTGGCTCCTTTTCGTCCTTGGCGGCGCCATCTTGCTGCTGGTCCTCCTCGGGCGCCGCGGGAACAACCCCGGGCGAACCTCCTCACCAACCTCCTCCGAGGAGCCCGCTCCGCCTGGCCTTGTCCGGGGGCAAACGCGGGGGGAAGAACCGCCCTCGTCGTCCTCGGCCCCGCGGGGAGAGGCGTCGTCCTCCGGGGAGGACGGAGGACGGAGCAACGAGGCGCCAGCGGCCCCGAGCGCCGACGGAGAGAGCGAGGCCCAGCGCAGGGCGCGGAGCAAGACCCGGCGGCTCTCCATGGTGGCGGACGCGATGGAGCTGAACCGATTTCCCCCGGATTCCAGGCCGTTGACCCGGGAAATGACCGACATGATCCGCCCTTACAGCCGGCACGAGTACCCGATGCCCATCCGGAGAAAGCTGGGGAAGGGCGAGCGGCTGGAGGAGGATCAGGCCCCGTTTTACCTGCTCACGGGCCCGCGCTACCTGCTGACCCGGGGCGACCCGCTGGAGGCCAGGCTGGAGGTGTACCGGGGGAACCCGGCAGGACAGGAGGCGCCGGAGAAGATCCCCGTGGAGATCGTGGCGTCGCAGCTCTTCCGCTTCGGGCAGCCGCAGTACACGCTGCTGGGCAAGGTCCCGATGAACGACGAGGGGGCCCACGGGGACGAGCGCGGCGGGGATCTGGTGTACGGGGTCGCAGTGAACCCGGGTGACCTCAAGGAGCTTGCGGGCTACAACGGCCTGCTTCAGCTCGTGGTGGATTTCCGCGTGGGGAGCATCGAGTACATCGTCCGGGCCACCCTGGATTTCATGCTGACCTCCCGGGAGCCTGCGCGGTATTCCGGCGTATTCTCGGAGAAATTGACCCCACAGGGGCTTGAAATCACGGCACAGGTCGAGGTCTTCCAGGGGGGTCTTTACTTCCTCCAGGGATTGCTCTTTGACGCGAAGAATAACCCCATCGGCTTCTCCATCGCCCGCCCCACCTGGGAGCCCGGGAAGCACGGCGCCACCTTCTCCTTCTTCGGGCTGCTGTTCCACGAGGCCCAGGCGGAGGGGCCTTACGTGCTCCGCACCCTGACCGGCGCCCGGCTCCCGGCGGACGGCGAACCCTTCAAGGTCGAGATGCCTCCCTTCCCGGGGGAGTACCGGACCCGGGCCTACAAGCTGAGCGAATTTTCCGGGAGCGAGTACGAGTCTCCCCAGAAGGACAAGCATCTCCAGGATCTCCAGGAGCTTGCTGACAAGAACCCGGACAAAACCCCCGCCCCCGCGGAAAGTCAGCCATCCTCGCCAGGGAATCCTCCTGCCCCGGCGCCTTCTGGGAAATTATCTTCACGACGAGAGGTCAACGATCTATCGCCGGGGAAACGCCTTCTCCCGCAGGCCTGGAAACGCTCGGATCCAGGTCAAGACTTCCTCCCACCCCTCCCCCTGCAGGGGAAGGGTGACCCGGACGGTCTTCGAGGTCTTTCCAGGGAAATCTCCTCGCTCCCGGTAGGTTCCGCTCGTCTCCTCAAGGGATTCAGGGAGGTACACATGGAGGATGAGCATACGGCGCTCATCCTTCCAGGAGATGCAGGTGGCTGCAACGACGCTGGACAGATCGAGCTCGATGCGAAACGTCTTCCAGAGGAGTGTGATTCGCTCGCCCTCCACGGAGTATTTCCCGCTCCATCTGTCCAGATAGATAACCCGGTTGGAGATCACGAAAGGAACGAAAAGAACAGGAAACAACACACCGGCTACCCCCCAAAATGAGACATCTATCGCTGGCGCAAACAAGGAGAGGCACGGATACAAAAAACCCGTGAGAACCAGCACAAGGATCGGGAACATGAACCACCTGGAAACCCGGTGCCAGAGGAGGTAGTTCTTGAGTACCCGTATGCCACGCAAGGAAGGATTCACGGCTCCTCCTTACCAGGAACGAGCCCCCTCGCCAGCGTGCCACCAAGCACTCCTCCCAGGGCACTCCCCGCCGCGATGGCGGCCCCTACCGCGAGGCTTCCCCCTCCGGTCCCTACCCCGACGGCCAGGAGGGCTCCTCGCACCGCCAGGGCCCCCAGGTTGGCCCCCACCGCGCTCCCTGCCGCCTGGACCCCCTGCTGGATAACAACTCCAGGCTTCTTCTCCAGAGGGGTCTCCCGGACCTCCTGGGCGGCGTCGGCGACTCCCTTGGCGATGGTGCCCACCGCCAGGACACCACCGACCGCGGCGAGCCGGGTGGCCCCCGGGGAGCTCGTACCCGACTTCTGCGCGATGGTCCTGTACAGCTCGAACCCCTTGTGGTTCCTGCCGTACCTCTCCACAAGCGCTGTCCAGGAGCGATCCACCTCGATGGCTTTCGAGGAGAGCCTCCCTGTCGACGACATCCTCTGCTGGATCGCGCTGCGGATGCGGTTGCGCTCGGCGTTAGCTTCCTGAGCGATTTGTTTTGCTTCGTCGAGGAGCACGGCGGCTTCCTGGGGTCGATTCTCCTGCAAGGCCAGCGCCGCCCCCCGCTGGAGCGCGTCGATCTGGGCAACCCTGCGCGCTGCCTGTTCGGCGATGAGCCTCTTGTATTCAGCTCGTTGTATCGCATCCCATCCGGATTGCACCCCAGATCCCAGGGTCGGAGGCTTCCAGGGGTCTTCCTTCGCTGGTCTCCTGGGAGGGCTCTTGGCATCCCCCGGTTCGCAGGAGTTCTTCTCCCGGGGCTGAATTGATTGCAACGCTTGCTCTCTCCCTCCGGCGCGCTTCTGGAGAATCCGAGCGCTGGGGCTCGAAGCGACCCGCTCGACCTCCGTGGCGCCTCCGGTCGGCGGAGATCCCCCGGAGCGGATGGCCGGGGGCGTCGGGCCGCAAACCAGGGGATCCTCGGGGGGATAGCTCGCGAGAGGAGAACGGGTAGGCCCTGCGGCACGAGGGGTGTTCATCGCCCCCTACTCGGCGCCACAGCCGCCCAGTTGCGCGAGGCCCCCGCAAGCTCTGGACGATGGCCCCCTCCACCCGCAACGGGTGCTCCGCGGTGACCCGCAGCGTCTCGCCTCCGCCGGGCCACGTGAGGGCGAGGTCGAGGACGGGGCGGTCGGCGGTGACGGAGACTTCCTCGACTTGTTGCTAGCAGGATTCGTTCGTCGTGAGAATCTTTCCTTGCGCTATCTCTTCTCTAATGCTACTCTTTTCATGTGTTTGCTGATCTGAAAAACGACTTCCTCTTCCGGAAAATCTTCACAGAAAACCTCGACCTTCTCGCCGCCCTGCTCAGCGATCTCCTCGAACTGGAAGGCGACGAGCGGATCTCCCATGTCGAGCTTCTTTCCCCCGAGCAGGCCCCTGAGATCCCAGCGTTCAAGCTCTCCATTGTCGACGTCAAGTGCTGGCAGCCCAGCGGTCGCGTCTTCGTCGTCGAGATGCAGCTCGCTCACTTCTCCGGTTTCTTGCACCGGGTCGTCTACAACGCGAGCAAGGCGTTCGTGATGCAGCTCCCTCAGGGAGGAAAGTACCAGGAACTGCACGATGTGGTAGCGGTGAGTATCTGCAACTTCGCCCTCTGGCCCGACGCGGAACGCTTGCGGCAAGGGAAAATGCTGATCCCGATGCTGAGCCGGTGGCGCATGCAAGAGGTCCACAGCGGAGCCAACGACGAACTGGGGCAACTGCACTACGTGTTTCTGGAGCTGGGAAAGCTGCGGGAAGAAGACGCGAAGAAGAGCCGAGCAGGAGCGTGGGCGTGGCTGTTCGTGGAGGCACCGAGGTTGGGGGCTTTTCCGTCGGGGTTGCCGAGCGAGGCGCACAAGCGAGCGCTGGAGCTTGCGAACGAGACGAAGTTTTCGGAGGAAGATAGGGAAAAGTACCGGAAGATCCAGGACGAGATCGATGCGGCGCTGGACCTCGCCGAGCAAGCGGAACGGCGAGGAGAAGCGCGAGGAGAAGCACGAGGGAAGGCGGAGGGGCTGCGCGCGGCGGTGGAAACGGCCTGTGAACTGCTGGGGATCGAGGTGACCGAGGCGCGGAGGTTTCACCTCGAAAGCCTGAACGTGGAGGGTCTGGAAGCGTTGAGGCTTCACCTCAAACAGCACCGCGCCTGGCCGACGTAAGGCGGAAGGCTGGGGAAGAAGAAGTCGCGGCTGGAGGTAGCGCAAACCGAGCCTTCATGGCGTTAAGAGGGTGTCTGGCAGCGTTTCCCGGCATTTATGCAGCTATCTGGGTTGTGGT
>CAZSDX010000265.1:0-9543 GCA_964605685.1 uncultured Polyangiaceae bacterium | reverse complement strand
GGCTCCGCGGGCGCCGCAGGCGAGGCGGGCGCAGCCGGGAGCGACGCTGGCGCTGGCGGGAGCGCAGGCTCCGGCGGCGCTCCGGAGTGCAAGGAGGCCGAGCTGCTGTGCGGCGGTGTCTGCGTCGAGGAGAGCGCGAAGCACTGCGGAGGATGCGACCCGTGCCCGACCCCGAAGGATGATCACGCCACCGCCTCCTGCACGGGAGGGACCTGCGGGGCCTCCTGCGCTCCGGGCTTCGCGCTGGCGGCGGGCCGCTGCCGCGACCTGGGAGGGTGGTTCGTGACTCACCAGGCCGGGGACACGACCCAGTGCCCCTCGGGGAACGGGATGAACAGCGCCAAGTGCACCTGCCCGGAGGGCTTCAGCAAGGCACCGCTGGGGGGGCTCCCGCAGCCCGGGATCACCGCCACGGGTGGGGATGCGCCCCTGCTCACGGCCTGCGTCCCGGCGGTGATCGCCGGGGATCTCACCAAGCCAGCGGGGAACTGGGGAGGGGCCTACCTGAGGGAGGTCGGCACGGGCAAGTGCCGCTGGGGCAACCCGTACCGCTCCGACAGCCAGTGCGGCTGCCCCGGGGAAGGCTGGATCGAGGAGAAGATCCCCCTCAAGGAGACCCCCAATTCCAACGAGCTGGAGTTCTACACCTGCCGCAGCGCCCCGCAGAGCGGCTCGGCGACCTTCCTGGGATCCTTCGCCCTGTACACGGAGAGCGCCGTGGTCGGTGGGTTTTTGGGGAAGAACTGCTATGCTCCCAACGCGCTGACCGGGGAGTGTAAGTGCCCGCAGGGCTCCTTCGCGGTGACCATCCAGAGCAAGTTTCAGGGAAACAAGGGCACCATCAACCCCATCTCAGCCATCTACCCGGTACAGCTCTCGCTCTGCGTGCCGAATGGGCTCTAACAGCTCGCGCTCCTCGGGGGCTCGGCCCCAGGCGACCTCCTGCCCCTGGCCGTCGGTGCCCCCGCCGACCTGGACGTAACCGCGGGCCAGCAGCGCGGTGCAGCGGATCGCCAGGTGCGCGCCGCCGGGCTTCTGGAACAGGCGAGCCAGCAAGCCCCGAGGGGAGATCCGGGAGGGACGGACGGCGACCCAGGTGCCCCGAGGGACCGCGTCCGCCGCCGGGATCTGGGAGGTGATCGCGGCAAGAGGGCCCATGCCATCCGGGGGCCAGTCCGGAGGGAGCGAGGGCTCGATCCAGAGCCCCACGGGCGGCAGCGGAGGGCCACCGTCGTCCTGCATCAGACCACCGGGATCTGCTGGGAGGGCGTCCCCGAGGAGGGAGGAGGTCGGACGATCTCGACTTTGAGCAGCCGCTTGGCGTCGCCGTCGCGGACGATGCACTCGAGGCCCGAGGCGACGATGCTATCGCCGACCGCGGGAACGCGCCCGGCCTCGTGCATCAGCAGCCCGCCCAGCGATCCGTAGTCCCCCTCGTTCGCGATCTCCGTGCCCAGGTAAGCCGAAAGATCCGTCAGGCTCACGGAGGCGTCCACCAGGAGGCGGCCGTTGCCGAGATCCTGGATGGGGGCCTCTTCCGGATCGTACTCGTCGCGGATGTCCCCCACGATACGCTCCAGCAGATCCTCCAGGGTCACCAGGCCCGACACCCCCCCGAACTCATCCACCAGCACCGCCATGTGCTGCCTGCGGGAGCGCATGTCCCGGAGCACCGTCGCCACCGGCTGGGTGTCCGGGACAAAGTTCACCGGGACGCGCATCACCTCCCGCAGGGACTTGCCCCCCAGGGCGCCGCGGGCACTCAGCGGGAGGAGATCCTTCGCGTAGAGGAGCCCCACCACGTTGTCGATCACCTGGGCGTAGACCGGGTACCGGGAGTGCTCCTCCCGGGCGACGATCTCGGTCACCTCCGTCAAAGGCGTGTCCGCCTCGATGGCCACGATCTTGATGCGGGGAACCATCACGTCCCGGACGACCAGATCCTTGAGGTCGAGCACGTTGCGGATCATCTCCGCGGGCTCCGGCTCGATCTGACCGGCCTTGGCGGCGTCCTCCACCATGTGCTCCACCTCGGCCTCCGCCAGCTTCGGTGCCCCCTCGGCCGCGGTGCCCCCGGCCACCGCACGCCCCACCCCACGCCCCACCCAGGAGAGCGGGTCCGCAAGCGGCGCCATCAACCACTCGACAGGGCGCAGCAGCGAGAGCAGCGCGGGCCCCACCGTCACGGACCTCACCCGGGCCAGCCCCGTGGTGATCTCCGAGAGGAACAGCAAGAGCAGCACCCCCGCCGCCACCGCCTGCCAGAAAGGAGGTTCGCCCCCGAGCTGCTCCAGGATCCGCTGCACGCCCACCGCCACCATGACGCCGAAGAAGGCCCGCGCCGCGAGCCAGCGCCCGTGGATCCTCGCGGGCTCCTCCAGGAAGCGGCGGATCTGCTCCCTGTGGGGGCCGTCGGTCTGCTCGTGGAGCGCCGCGAGCCGGCTCGGAGACAGCTCGCTCATCGCCGCGTCCGCCGCGGCCACCACGGAATAAACAAGCGCAGAACCCAGGGTGACGACGACGAGCAGGGGAGACAACGCACTATCCAAAACCGAGACTCCAGGCGGGTTGCCATGCCGCCGTTTCAACGACGGTACCCAAAATTCCACCCAGAACGCAACTCGCAGGAGGGAAGGTCGATGGAGTGAGCATGGCCCCCAGGACCGAACGTATCACACCCCCACCCCTCCGCCCAGGCATCCCCCCGCCCCGCCCCGCCCCGCCCCCACCGCAGCACCCCTTCCGGGCGCTCCTGGGCCGCCACGGGAGCCTCCCGACCGCCGTGCCGCTGCCGCAGCCGTCGCAGCCCTCACCGACCGCGCCCCGGACGACCGGCGCTCCTCGCCCCGGAGGAATGGAGATCCCCGGCGACCGGAGGCCCCGTGATCGTGAACCACCCCCCGAAGTCGTCCCCCCTCCGGACCGCGACCCCCTGGAGCCCCTGGAGCGAACGCTGTGGCACCTGCGCCCGCTCGCCGCCCCGCCCCCTCCGGCCTCGCCCCCGCCCCCGGCAGCGGTCGTGCCCCCGGTGGATCAGCTCATCGACCGGCTGCTCCGGCGCATCGCCCTCGGAGGCTCGCGCCACCGCGGCACCGCGTTCCTGGAGATCGGAGCCGGCGAGCTCCAGGGCGCCTCCGTCACCATCCACGCCGAGGGGGGCCGCCTCTGCATCGAGGTCGAGGCGCCCGAGGGAGAGGCGTCGCGCCGCTGGCGACACCAGCTCCAGGAGCGCCTGCGAGCCCGCGGCCTGGAGGCCGAGGTCACCCTCCGCTGAGCCCCCCGCGGAACCCCCGTAGCACCCGGAACCGCCCCTCCTTCAGCTCCCCCACCGCCAGCAGCCGCTCGCCCTCGAACCAGGCCGCCAGCTCCCCGGGCGGAGGGCCGAGGAAGTCGTCGGGCTCCAGGGCCTGCCCCTGCCGGGCTCGCCGCGCCCCTCGCTCCGAGAGGGCCGCGCCGGGGAGCGCACGCCGCGCCGCCTCTTCCAGGGAGAGCAGCCGAGCCGGCGGCTCCAGCGGGGTCGCCTCAGCGAGGTCGAAGCCGCCGCTGCTGAGTCTGCGGAGCGCGGTGAGGTGCGCGGGTACCCCGAGCGCCGCCCCGAGGTCGCGCCCGAAGGAGCGCACGTAGTAACCCTTCTCGACCGCCAGCTCGACGCGGATCACGACCCTGGGGCTCAGCTCGACGGCGAGCAGCTCCAGGGAGAAGACGCGGACCGGGCGAGGCGGCAGGCTCACCTCCTCGCCGCGGCGCGCCCTGGCGTGGGCCCGCTCCCCGTCGACGTGGATGGCCGAGACCACCGGGGGGACCTGCTCTTGCCGAGCCCGCTCGGCCTCCAGCGCCCGCGCCAGGAGCCCGGAGCCCTCCCCCCGCGCCAGCTCCGCCAGCAGGGCCTCCGGCAGCGGCGCATCGACGAGGATAACACCGTCCGCGTCGAGGGAGTCGGTCGCCACGCCGAGGCACACGTCGGCCCGGTACCGCTTGCGCTCCATCGAGAGGAAGGGGCTGAGCTTGGTGGCCTCCCCTACGAGCAGCACCAGGAGACCGGTGGCCATGGGGTCAAGGGTGCCGGCGTGGCCGATCTGGCGTGTCCGCAGCAGGCGTCGGGCGCGAGCAACGGCGTCGTGGCTGGTGAGGACGGGGGGCTTGTCGACGAGCCAGACCCCCTGAGGTTCCGGCGGCATGGGTGAGTCAGGTGGCTAACACGGCGGTGTACATCGCACCACGACCGCGGAAGAGTCTGGTAAGGTGAGAGGTCATGTCGACAGGCCCCCAGGGCGCACCGCAGAGGCTAGGAGACTACGAGATCGTCCAGTGGCTGGCGACCGGTGGGATGGCGGAGGTCTACCTGGCGCGGCGGCGAGGGGCACGGGGGTTCACCAAGCAGGTGGCGCTCAAGAGGATCCTCCCCCGGTTCGCCACGGACAGCGAGTTCGTGGCGATGTTCACCGACGAGGCCCAGCTCTGCTCGGGGCTGACTCACCCCAACCTCGTCGAGGTCTTCGACTTCGGGGAAGAAGACGGCGAGCTGTTCATGGCGATGGAGCTGGTGGACGGCACCAACTGCGCCAAGCTGGTCCGCGCCGCCGCCGCAAGAGGCGAGGCGGTCCCCATCGAGGACGCCCTGTTCATCGCCCTCAACGTGCTCCGGGGCCTCGAATTCGCCCACGACGCCGAGGACGACGAGGGCGAGCCCCTCGGCCTGGTCCACCGGGACGTCTCCCCGGGGAACGTGCTGATCTCCCGCACCGGGGCCATCAAGCTGGCGGACTTCGGCATCGCCCGCGCCGCCCCCCTGGAGCGCCGCACCGAGAGCGACCAGCTCAAGGGAAAACTCGGGTACATGTCCCCCGAGCAGGTGATGGGCCAGGAGCTGGACCGGCGCTCCGACCTCTTCACCCTCGGCATCGTCCTGGCCGAGCTGCTCACCGGGCGCCCGCTCTTCTCCCACGGCGCCGAGCTGGACATCCTCGTTCGCATCCGGGACGCCGACATCTCCACCTTCCTGCGCTACAGCGACGACATCCCCGCCGAGCTCCTCGCGATCGTCCGCAAGGCCCTCGCCCGCTCCCCCCAGGATCGCTACCAGCACGCCGGCGCCTTCGCCGAGGCCATCGAGGGCTTCGCCAGGCAGCACCGCCTCAAGCTCGGTCCGGTACGGCTAGCCGCTTACCTGGAGGCGCTAGGTCTCATCAGACCCACGAGCCGATCCGGTGAATTTCGCCTCCGCGGCGTCCTCGACTCGACCCCTCGCGCCAAGCCGATGCGACGGCCGGCTCCCCTGCCCGAGAGCGAGAGCGCGCCGGCGACCTACCGCGTGCGCCTGGGCGACGGGTCGCTCCAGGGGCCTTTCCCGCTGGCGCGGGTCCTCGAAGGGCTGATCACCGGGCGCATCCCTGCCGCCGCGCAGGTCTCCCGCAACGACGGGCCGTTCCTCGCGCTGCGGGAGCACCCGGAGCTGCGGAGGATCGCCTCTCGCTCCTCCTCCCGCTGGGATTTCACTGTCACCACCGCCGAGGGGCATGCGCTCCTGTTCGACGCCAGGACGCTGCCCTGTCACCTCTACGAGATCAGCATGGCCGCGCCCACCGCCGCCCTGCTGGCCATCCAGGGAGCAGAGCGGAAGAAGATCCACATGAAGGGGGGGGCGGTCTCTCTGGTCTCCTCCACCGATCCGAGCGAGCTGCTGGGCGAGCGGCTCCTCAGGGCCGAGCGTATCCTGCCGGTGGAGCTGGACATGGCCCTGGCGCTGGCGCCTCGCCACGGGGGTCGGGTGGGGGACGCCCTGGTGGGCCTCGGCATCCTGCGGCCCCTGGAGCTCTTCCAGGCGCTCTACGAGCAGACCATCGAGCGCGCCGCCGCGCTCCTCTCCTGGACCGAGGGAGAGCTCTGGCTGCTGCCGCCGGAGAACCACGAGGAGGACGGGCTCCCCTGGGGGATCTCCCTCCTGGAAATCGTCACCCGTGGCATCCTGAAGACCCACGACGAGGCCACGCTGCGCCGGTTCCTCGGCGGGATCACCGATCTGCCGCTCCACCCGGGGCCCCGCTCGGCCCCCTGCCCCACCGCGCTCCGGCTGCCGCCGGGGCCGGCCGCCGCCCTGCTCGCCGCCGACGGCGTCCTCTCCCTGAGGGATCTGCTCCGCGCGCCGCCTTTCCCGGGGCTATCTCCCCTGGAAATCCTCCAGGGGGTCTACATCGGGCTGGCCTCCGGGGCGCTCCGGGTCGAGGGCTGGTAGCCGTTCACCTCGCCCCGGCTCGCTCGCGGGAGCGCGCCCGGTGAACCAGCCGCTGCACCTCGTCGCGGCACCGCGCGGCGAACGCCTCGATCTCCTCGCCGGGCAGCGGACGCATCTCGCCGCCGATCTCCGCGTACACCGCCGTCCCCTGGGAGGCCGAGAGCCGCGCCAGATGCGCCAGGAAGGTCTCGCCGCCGTAAGCCGCCCCGGAGCCGAGCGGGTACGCCAGCCCCACCGGGATCACCGGGACCCCCGCCCGCTGCGCCGCGACAAACGCCCCGGCACGGAACGGCCGCACCTCGTCGTCCTCGAAGGTCGTCCCCTCGGGGAAGATGCAAATCGTGTCGTTCCCCCGGAGCCGCTCGACCATGGCAGCGACGGCCTGGGCGCCGCTCTGCTTGCTGCTCCTGTCGACGAAGATCGTCCCCGCCGAGCGAGCTGCATAACCGATGATCGGCCACCGCTCGATGTCGGAGCGGCTGATCATGGCGCCCCCGAAATCGGCAAGCAGCACCGCGATGTCGATGATGGATCGGTGGTTGGCCACGACGATCCTGCCCTGCCCCCGCCCCACCCCGGGCACCCCCGCCTCCCCCCGGGTCTCCACCCGGACGTCGAAGAGACGGAGCAGCGCCCGGGACCAGGCCCCGGTCCAGCCATCCCGCGCCTTCCACCGCCGCTCGGCGTCCTTCGATAGCGCGAATTGCAGGAAGACGCCGGTCCCTGCCCCCAGCGAGAGCGCCCCGAACCCCGCCGCCCTCGCCGCCTGCCTGAGCCTTGTCCTCACCATGACCTCACCCTGCCACGACCCCTCCGCGGCGTCTCGCCTCACACCTCCGCCAGCACCGCCGCCACCGCCCGGGGGAACCGGGGCACAACCGCCTCCTTCACCCGCACCAGCGCCTCCCCCAGCGCTCCCTCCGACGCCCGACGCGCCACCTCTTCCGGCGCGATCTCCCCGAGATCCTTGCTGAGAAGCGCCAGCCTATCCCCCGGCTCCAGCGCCCACCACGCCCTCCCCGCCGCGCCTCCTTGCGCCCCTCCTGGCCCGAGGACGCGCACCACCACCGGAGGAATCTCCGTCCCCTCCGGGACCACGACGCCTTGCTCCCGGTAAAGCTCGCGCAGCGTGTGAGGCTGCGTGACGGCGACGGCGTCCCTCCCGCGGACAAGCAGGGCTCGCTCCGGACCCAGCCAGGCGATCTCGGCCTGCTCCGGGGTCACGAACGCCACGAGAAGGGTGCAGCTCGGGGAGAAATCCAGGTCCGAGCCAGGGTTATCGGAGACCCACTCCCGGAGCAGGTGGGCTGCGGAGTCAAACGCGCGCTCCAGACCACCGAGCCCGGGGTCGCGCTGCCGCGCGAGGGACCGGAGCAAAGCATCGAGGCAAGGCTCGCTGATGCGGGCGCAACCGGAATCCCAGCCGGTCTCGGAGCCGGAGGCGATTGCCAGGAGGAGAGCGCCCGAGCCGAGGGGCAAGATCCGGTGCTGCGCGCCCTGGAGGGTCGGGGGTTCCTCCGAAGAAGAGAGGCCGAGGGCTTTCAGGCTAACTTCTTGGGGAGGTAGCGAGACTGGTTACGCTCCCCCTTCTTGGAGATCTTCCCGGCCTTGAGCGCCTTGCTGAGGGGGCGGGTGAGATCCGCAGTGGAAATACGGAGCGCCGAGGCGATCTGCTTGGCGTCGACGCCGTCCGGGTGGTCGGCGGCGGCCTTGGTGACGTAAGAGGCGACGCTCTCGATGAGGTTGGTCACCTCGTCGGTGCTGCGCCGCTCAACCTTCTGGGGCTTCTTGGCAGGGCCCCGGGTCGCGCCCTTGGCCTCCTTGGCGGACGCCTTGGCGGACGCCTTGGCGGCTTTCGGGGACTTCGCCTCGGGCTGAGCGGGGCGCGGCCCGCGGGGACGACCGCCGGAGCCGCGAGAGAACTCGAGAATTCCGCCGATGGAGGAGCTGACAAGAGCGGCCTTGAGATCACGAACAAGCTGCTTGGACAATTTGGTGAGAACGTCATCGATCGTTGGCATGAGTCCTTTATCGCGCACTGCCCTTCCCTTTGCAACAAGCCTCTGATGCTCCCTCCAACATTCCTTGAACGTTGCTCCAGCGCGGCAACCTTCCCACCCGGGGGGCGGAAGCAGGAGAAGAGGCCAGACGCTATTTTTCTCCTCGCCCCCCGCCGACATCGAGCCCAGCATAGGGCCTCGATGATCGGCGTTTACGACTCGGGGTTTGGCGGGCTGACGGTGCTGCGGCGGCTCCGCGAGCGGCTCTCTGACCGTGACTTCCTCTACCTCGGCGACTCGGGGCGCGCGCCTTACGGGGGTCGAGACGCCCACACCCTCCTCGATTTTGCCGAGCAGTGCGTCGAGCGCCTCTTCGACGAGGGATGTCGCCTGGTGATCGTCGCCTGCAACACCGTGTCCTGCGTGGCGCTCCGCCACCTCCAGCGCCGCTACGCTGGCCCCACCTCTCCTCGCCGTATCCTCGGCATCACCATCCCTGCCGCCGAAGCCGCAGTCGCCGCCAACGCACGGCATGTCGGCATCATCGCCACCGCCCGCACCGTCTCCTCGGGAACCTTCGTGACCGAGATCCAGAAGCTCGCGCCAGAGCTTCGCGTCTCCCAGCGGGCGGCGCCGCTCCTCGCGCCTCTCGTCGAGGAGGGCTGGGAGGACTCCGACATCGCTCGCCTCGCCGTCGCTCGCTACGTCGCCGATCTCCCCGGGATCGACACGCTAGTCCTCGGCTGCACCCATTACCCCCTGCTACTCCCCGCCTTCCAGGCCGTCTTCCCCGGGACCATCCTCGACCCGGCTCCTCACGCCGCCGAGGGCCTCGCCGGCTGGCTCCGACGCCACCCGGGCTTCGACGATCCCGGATCCGGCGCCCTCGCCTTCCTCTGCTCTGGCGATCCTGCCTCCTTCCGCGACCACGGCGCTCGCTTCCTCGGCGCCCCCATCGCCGAGGTCGGCCACATCGCCGAGGAGAACGGGCGCCTCCAGCGCCGCGCCTCCGTGCAGATCCTCACCGGCCAGATCCTCCGCTGAACCTCACTTGCCGCGCCTCGCCTCCTGGATCGCCTCCAGCTCCGCCGCCAGCCGCCGCGCCTCCTCCCCTTCCCCCAGCAGGCTGATCGCTCGCCCCAGCTCCGCCTCGCTTGCGTCTAGATCCTCCATACGGCGGGAGACCCGCGCCGCCCGGGCCAGGTACGACGCCGCGCCTCCCCGGTCGCCCTGGCGCTCGCTCAGCCGCGCCAGCGCCCGCAGGTCGTCCCGCACCGCCCCCGGATGCTCGCGCCTCCGATCCAGCGCCAG
>CAZSDX010000264.1:0-9627 GCA_964605685.1 uncultured Polyangiaceae bacterium | reverse complement strand
GCTGCTGCTGGCGGGGGCGGGGGTCGGGGCGGCAGCGCTGGGGGCGGGGGCCTGGGGGCTCCGGCAGCGGGCGCGGCCGGTGGTGATCCGTGGATCGTCGACGCTGGGGCTCCAGGTGCTGCCGAGGTGGCGCGAACTGCTGGAGCGAGAGGGGATCCGCGTGGAGGCGACCAGCCCCGGCACCACCCGCGGGATCGACGCGCTGATCTCTGCCCGGGGCGAGGGGCTGGCCTCCGCGTCGAGGCGCGCCACCCCCGACGAGCTGGCCCGGAGCCAGGGGAAGCTCCAGGAACACCTGGTGGGCTACGACGCCATCGCCATCCTCGTCAACGTGGACAACGATGTTCCACGGTTGACGATCGATCAACTTCGCAGGCTCTTCGGGGGGCGGGTGACCTCGTGGTCGGAGGTGGGAGGGACCGGGGGGGCGGTGCAGCTGCTGCTGCGTCCGGAGGAGCTCGGGGGGCACGAGGCGCTGCATCAGCTGCTGGGAGGTGACCTGCGCTTCGCTGCGGGGGCGGAGGTGGTGCGGACCAACGAGGAGGTGGTGCGGCGGGTGCAGGCGGATCGGCATGCGGTCACCTTTGCATCCTTCACGGTGGCAGGGCCGGTGAGGCAGGTCCCGATCGGCAAGGGCGAGGAGGGGCCCTTCGTGGCGCCGTCGACGACGACGGTACGGCAGGGGACCTACCCGCTGGTGAGGCCGCTGGTGTTCTACTCGTGGGGGGAGCCGAGGGGAGCGGCGCGGAGGTTCCTGGAGGTGGCGCGGGGGCCGGAGGCGCAGGACGCGCTGCTGGCGGCGGGGTTCGTGCCGGCGCGGTGAGGGGGGCGGTCAGCGGGCGAGCAGCCGGGCGAGGCGCTCGTAGAGCAGGGCGGCCAGGGCGGCGTCGGCGGCGCAGAAGTCCCGGAAGTCGTCGGAGCGCCAGCGGAGCGCGCGCAGCGGGCGCTCCACGGAGGCGAGGGCGCCGTCGCGCTGGCCGCCGGCGAGGGACTCCGGGTAGAGGAGGGCAGGGGGGCCGAAGGTGCGTCCGTCAGGCAAGCGCACCTGCCCCTCCAGGATGACGTAGGCGAGCAGGGCGCAGCAGCCGACGCGGGGCAAGGTCTCGCCGACCTCCAGCTCGATCTCGACGCCGGTGGAGGCGATCCGCTGGGGGAGCCCCTCGGGGAGCCGGGACAGGAGCGAGCTGGCCCGGAGCGCCTGGAGGTCGGCGCCCTTCCAGGTGTCGCTGCCGGGAGGTCGGGTGACGAAGCGCTCGGCGATCTCGATGACGATGGCGGTGGCGTTGTCGCGGCCACCGGCCTCGTTGGAGGCGTCGATGAGGTTGCCCACGGCCTCCTCCGGGGAGCCCTGGCGGAGCAGCTTGCCCAGCTCGCCGGTCCCCAGGAAGGAGCCGTGGACGCCGTCGGTGCACAGCAGCAGCCGGTCGCCCCGCAGCACCCCGAGGGAGAGGACGTCGACGAAGGGATCCGGACCCAGGCCGACGGCGTTCACCAGCGGGTCGGGGATGGGCTGCGGGGTGGACAGGGGGATGGAACCGCGGGCCAGCATCGCGTGGTAGAGGCTGTGGTCGTGGGTGAGCTGGGAGGTGATGGGCCCGCGGGCCAGGTAGACGCGGCTGTCGCCCAGGTGCGCCAGGAAGACCTGGTCCCCGAGGAGCAGGGCGGCGTCCAGCGTGCAGCCCATGGTGGTCGGCGGGCTCTGGCGCAGCCCCTCGGCGTGGACCCGCTCGTTGGCGGCCTCGCCGGCGCCGCGCAGCGCCTGGCGCACCAGGGCGCGGTTCTCCAGCGTGGGCGAGGAGACGAAAGCGTCGAGCACCCGGCGGACCGCCCGGGTCTTCATGTGCTCCTGGAACGCTTCGGCCGCCAGGGCCGCGGCCACCTCCCCGTCCGCGTGGCCGCCCATGCCGTCGCAGATCAGGAAAAGCGGCGTGGTGGGCTCGACGCTCCAGACGTCCTCGTTGTTGGCCCGGACGCGCCCCACATCGCTGCGGGCCGCATGCTGGACGCGAAAATCGAAGCGCGGGAGCGCGCGCTGCGTGGTAAGGGGTGGGGCGGTGGGCTGGTTGCTTTGCATGGATACAGCCACCCGGCGCGGCAACGTGGCCATCGCCCGGGTGGACGATTCTGGCACGTCGCTGCGCGACATACACCTCCGCGGCTACGAGGGGGCCCTCGATCACGCCGAGCGGCTGCTCCGCGAGGTGGACGGGCTGCTCGGGGAGGTCCAGGTCCGCTCCGGGGAGATCGCCGCCATCGCGGTGGGTGTCGGCCCGGGCTCCTTCACCGGGGTCCGGGCCGGGGTGGTGGCCGCCAAGGGGCTGGCCTTCTCCCTGGGGGCGAGGCTGATCCCGGTGGGCTCCCTGGAGGCCATGGCTCACGCCTGCCAGGCGCCATGCCCGCGCCTCGCCCTCCTCGACGCCCGGCGCGACGAGCTGTTCGCCGCCGTGTACGGGGTCGACGACGCCCCGATCCTCCCGCCGATCCACCTCCCTCGCTCCGCGCTCTCGACGTGGCTGGCCCCGGTGCCTGCCGGCGTGCTCCTCGGCGAGGTCGAGGGGCTTGACCTCCCGGGGTTCGTCCCGGTCCGCTCCCCCGCGACGGATCTCCCCGGGGGGCTCGCGCTGCTGGAGCTGGCCCTCCGGCGCCCTCCCGTGGGCGCCGCCTCCCTGGAACCTACCTACCTCCGCCCCCCTGACGCGGCGCTCCCTGCGGCGGGGCTTTCGCTGGCCAGCGGGCCGCGGTTAGACTCGCCGCCCCATGGACGAGATCGGTGCATCCGAGCGCGAGCGGCTCCTGGCGCGTTTCGGGCGCAGTTTCACCGCAGGCGAGGTCATCTTCCAGGAGGGGGATCCGGCCACCGAGGCCTACCTCCTCCAGGAAGGTCGCGTCCGGCTAATCAAGCAGGTCCGGGCGGTGGAGCGTAGCCTGATGGTGCTCCGCCCCGGCGATCTCTTCGGTGAGTCGGCCCTCATGCCGGGGTCACCGAGGACCTCGACCGCCATCGCCCTCAGCGACGGGGCCGCGCTGGCGCTGGACCAGAGCACCTTCCAGAGCCTGCTGGCGACGCACCCGGAGGTGGCCGGTCGGATGGTGCAGCAGCTCATCCGGAGGCTGCGGGACGCGGAAGATCAGATCGAGATCATGATGCTGCGGGACGCGCAGTCGAAGATCGTATCGGCGCTCATCAAGGCGGCCCAGCAGGCGCTGGCTGCGGGGGCAGTCCGCGGGGAGGGGGCGCTACGCATCGCCGTGTCCCCGATGGAGCTGTCCAGCCGGGTCGGGCTCGACGTGGACGCGGTCAAGCGCGGGGTCCAGCGGCTGCGGGAGGGGCAGTACATCCGGGTGGTGGACGAGCAGCTGGAGATCCTCGACCTGGACGCGCTCCGGGGGCTCTACGGGCTGCTCGGGGTGAAGGACGAGATCCGGGGGGTGGACCCGGTGATCCCCGAGGAGCCCCGGGGGGCGGCGGGGGCACAAGGGCGTTGACGCCCCCGGAGAGATCGCTGTACCAGGGAGTGTGCCGCCCAGGCACATTCGCTTTTGACCCATGACCTCCATGTCCTGGACCACCCTGCTACGAAGAGCGCTCCCCTGGGGGGCGGCGCTTGTGCTGGTGGGGTGCAGCTCGAAGAAGGGGGTGGCCGGGGTGAAGGATCCGGAAAAAGCCTCCCTGGCGGAGCACGACGTGGCCGCCGACGAGTTCAACAAGGGAAACCTGCGCTCGGCCCTGGTGCATGCCCAGCGGGCCCTGGAGCTCGACGAGGAAAACCACCAGGCGCAGCTCCTGGCGGCGACGATTTACCTGGGGTTTTGCGCCACATCCGAGAGCGAATGTCGCCTCCCCGAGGCGGAGAAGCATGCCCGTACGGCGCTGAAATTGAAGCCCGATTTCGCGAGCGCCACGAACACCCTCGGGGTGATCTTGATCCGCCAGCAGCGCTACGACGAGGCGATCTCGGTGCTGAAGCCGCTCACGGAGAACATGGTCTACAGCACCCCGGAGCTGGCCTGGGGGAACCTCGGGCAGGCTTACCTGGAAAAAGGAGACGCGGATCAGGCGATCCTGTCGCTGAAGAAGGCGATCGCGCTCCAGCCGGGGTTCTGCGTGGGGAGCTACCGGCTCGGCCTGGCTTACGAGCGCAAGGGCGACTGGCGCGCTGCCACCCAGGCTTACACCTCCACCCTTGATAATACCTTCGAGCAGTGCAAGTTTGCGGACGCTTACGAGGCCCGGGCCCGGGCTTCCTTGAAGCTGAACGAGGTGCAAGGCGCCCGCGCTGACCTCGAACAGTGCGTCCGGGTCGGGGCGGGTTCCGCCGTAGCCCGGCGTTGTGAGACCACCTTGAAACAGATTCCCCCTCCGCCATGAATCCGTGGTAAGGGGGCCCGACGATGTTGAAGAACACCCTCCTGGGGTTGTGAAATACCCACTCCAGGGGGTTCCCCAGGCGTCGTGAGGATAGCGAATGGAGTCCATCGGCAGGTACCTGAGAAAGCGGCGCGAGATGCGTGCCATGAGCGTGGAAGAGGTCTCCCGCGCCACACGCATCCCGATCCCTTCCTTGGAGCGCCTCGAAACAGATCGCTTCGATGATCTCCCCGGCGAGGTGTTCGTCCGTGGGTTCCTCAAGTCCTATGCTCGCGCGGTGGGGCTCTCGGTCGACGAGGTGTTGGCTCGCTACAGCGCCAGCCGCCGGGTCACTCAGGTGACGCCGATCCCGGTGATGTCCCCCATCCAGAAGGCCTCCAAGAAGCGCTTCGGGGTGGCCATCGCCTTCGTGCTGTTGCTGGTCCTGTTCACCCTCGCCCTCAGCATCGTCCTCAAGCCTCGGGGCCGCGATCTTCCGCTGGAAATCTCCTCCTGGTCGCCGTCCTGGGGCACGGTACCGGCTCAGGGCGGCGCGACGCCAGTTTTCGGCGTCGATTTTTCTTGAGCCCGGTCCGCACGCGGCGCCTCAAGGTTCCCCACCGCACCGAGGCGCTCTTGCTGCGGCAGGTCCCCTACGGCGAGTCCGACGCCATCGTGACCCTGCTCACCCAAGAACTCGGCAAGGTCAGCGCCATCGCCCGGGGCCTCCGCCGGGCGCGTTCCCGGCCTTCCGTGGTCCTGGAGCCGATCCACACCCTGCTCGTGTCCCTGGACGAGAGCCCCGGGATCGAGATGATGGTGCTCAAGGAGGCGCGGCTCTTGCGGGTCCGGCACCGGCTGGTGCGCCGCTTGCCCGCGCTCGAGGATGCAGGGCAGGGGCTCCGGTGGGTGCGGGCGGTGGCTCCGCCCCGGGCTCCGGAGCCGAAGGTCTGGCAGGAAATCGAGGATTTTTTGGACCTACTCGATCAGGAGTCGGGCGCCCCCGAGGGGCGAGGGGCGCTGGCGGGGCTAGGGCTGAGGCTGCTCCGCGGGGTGGGGTACGGCCTCGAATTCCGGGGGTGCGTGCGCTGCGGGAAGCCGTGCCCGGAGGGGGCCCCGGCGCGCTTCGACGCCGGGCGAGGGGGGCTGATCTGCACGGCCTGTGGGGGAGGGCCGCTGGTGCTGCGGCCCGAGCTGCGGCGGGCCTTGCTCCAGGCCGAGGAGGGGGATAGCTCCGCGCTGCCGGAGGTCGAGGCGGAGGCCGTGCTCGGCTGGATCGACCTCGCCCTGGTGGCGCACCTGAGCGTCCGGGAGCAGCATTCTTGAACGGGAAGACCATGGCAGATCATGTCCTAACGAGCCGACCGGTGCGTGTGCGGGCCCCCAAGGGGGCGAGGGTCTTCGAGATCCACTGGGCCGACGGGCTCATCGGCAAGATCCCCCACGAGCTGCTGCGGGGGTACTGCCCCTGCGCCACCTGCCAGGGGCACGGCGGGACGATCCGCTTCGTGTCCGGGGGCGACCTGGAGCTGGAGGAGATCACCCCGGTGGGCAACTACGCGCTCCAGCTCGCCTGGGGGGATCGCCACGACACGGGGCTCTACTCGTTCCGGTACCTCAGGGCCCTGAGCGAGATGGCGATGGACCCGGCGCAGACTGGCGACGATAAACCCGAGCTGCCGCGGCTGTGACCGCCTCCGAGGAGGCCGGCGAGCAGCGGAAGATCTCGGCCCGCGCCGGGGTCGTGGCGCTGGGGACGCTGGCGTCCAGGGTGCTGGGGCTGGGGCGCGACGTCAGCATGGCGGCGATGTTCCCGGTGGCCCACACCGACGCCTTCTGGGTGGCCTTCACGCTGCCCAATGCCCTGCGGCAGCTCCTGGCGGAGGGCGCCGTCAGCAGCGCGGTGGTCCCGGTGCTCACCGAGGTCAAGGAGAAGGACGGCGAGGGCGCGGCCCGCGCCTTCTACGCGCGGATCCGCGGCCTGTCGCTGCTGTCGCTGGCGGTGGTCTCGGTGGCGGGGGTGCTGGGGGCGCCCTGGCTGGTCGAGCTGTTCGCCGGGGGCCTGCGGGATCGCCCCGAGCAGCTCGCCCGCACCGTCGACCTCACCCGCGTCGTCTTCCCCTACATCTTCTTCATGGGGACCGCCGCCCTCGGCATGGCCGCCCTCCACACCAGCGGCCGCTTCGTCGCCGCCTCCTTCGCACCCGCGCTGTTGAACGTCGCGCTGATCGCTTCCTGCTTCGGGCTGCCGGCGCTGCTGGCCTCGGGGGGGTACGACGGGGCGCTGGCGCTGGGGATCGGGGCGCTGGTCGGCGGGGCGCTCCAGGTGGCGGCGCAGTGGCCTTCGATCCGGGCGGCGGGCTACCGGGTGAGGCCCAAGCTGGACCTGGACGACCGGCGGGTGCGGGCGGTGCTGCGGCGGATCGCCCCGATGACCCTGGGCCTGGGGATCTACTACGTCGATCTGGTGGTCTGCCGCCGGCTGCTCTCCGGGCAGGGGGAGGGGGCGCAGAGCTATTTTTCCTGGGCGCAGCGCCTCTGCGATTTTCCTCAGGGGATCTTCGTGATGGCGCTCCAGACCGCGGCGCTCCCCTCGCTGGCGCGCTACGCCGCCGCCGAGGATCACGAGGGGCTGGGGAGCACCTTCGCCTTCGGGATGCGGATGGCGCTGTTCGTGGCGCTCCCGGTGACGGCGCTGTTCCTGGCGATCGGGGAGCCGATCGTGGTGGCGGCGTTCCAGCGGGGACAGTTCTCCGCGGAGGACGCCCGGCAGACGGGGCTGTCGCTGATGGCCCAGGGGGCCGGGCTCTGGACCGTGGCCGCGGTCCGCCAGCTCGTCCCGGTCTTCTTCGCCCTGGGCGATACCCGGACTCCGGTGCTGGTCTCCGCCCTCGACCTGCTGGCGTTGATCGTCCTGGCCTACGGGCTCGCCCCGCACCTCGGCCACGTCGGCGTCAGCCTGGCGGTCAGCGGGTCGTCGCTGGTGCAGATGCTCCTCCTGTGGCTCTGGCTGGGGAGGAAGCTCCGGAGCCCGCGCACCGGGGAGATCCTCCGCTCGGCGGGCAGGACCCTGGTGGCCTCGGCGGTGGGGGCCGCCGGCGCCTGGGGGGCCGCCAGCGTCGCCCTGTCCCTCGGGACGAGCCCGCTGGCGCGGCTGCTCCCCGCCGCCGCCGGGGGCCTGGCCTTCGCGCTGCTGTTCGTGGCGCTGGCCTGGGCCCTGGGCAGCGAGGAACTCCAGGTGCTAGGAGGAGGGCTCGCTCGAAAGCTTGGCCGCCTCCGGGGTCGGTCGTCTGCCTGAAGAAGAACGCTGTATGGAAAAAAAGAACGCTCCCATCCCCCAGGTGGTCGAGGCTGATTTCGCCGCCGCCGCTGGCCCCGGCGGCGAGCTGCCGCCGCCGACCTTCCCCGAGGTCGCCTTCGCGGGCCGGTCGAACGTGGGGAAATCGACCCTGATGAACGCCCTGCTCCAGCGGAAGAACCTGGTGCGTACCAGCTCGACCCCGGGGTGTACCCGCTCGGTCAACCTGTTCAAGGCCCGGTGCGCCGATGGCCTGGAGCTCTTCCTCGTCGACCTGCCGGGGTTCGGCTACGCGAAGCGCTCCAAGGGGGAGCGGGCGAGCTGGGGGCCGCTCCTCGAAGGGTACCTCCGCCAGCGGGCGAGCCTCCGGGCCGTGGTGATCTTGGTCGACGCGCGCCGCGGCCCCGAAGAGGAGGAGATCCAGCTCATCGACTTCCTCCGGGCCGGCGCCCAGGCGGATCGCCCCCCGCTGTCGATCTTCCTCGTGGCCACCAAGATCGACAAGCTCCCCCTGGCCCAGCGCAAGCCTGCGGTGCAGAAGGCCGGCCTCCCGGGGATGCCCGCCCTTGGCTTCTCCGGCGTTACCGGCGACGGCATCGACCCCCTCTGGCGTCGGCTCCGCAAGGCCATCGGCGTCGATGTCTAGCCCGTCGAGTGCGTCCTGCTGCACCCATCGACTCGCTTGACGTGACCTGTCTGCGAGCGATACGCTCCACAGGTCAACCGGGTGAAGACGGTCTGGGATTCACCGCTCTACAAGAACCGAGCGCAGATCATGTTCTTCATGGCCAACGGAGGGATCAATCCGGCCAACTGGGAGACCTGGGCCGCCACCGTCTACCCGGAAGATAGCGCCTCCTTCGGCGCTTGTACTCCTTACGGCATCCCTTACGTCTGCATCGAAACGTCCTTCCAGGAACTTCCCCCCGGAGAGCAGTTTTGACCCCCAAGGAGCCCGCCATGCGATTCCTTCACTGGACCCTTCCTCTCTCTCTTCTTCTTGCTTGCAGCGGGAGCGGAGATGCGACCACTCGCCCTCCGCCGGGAGAATCCGCCGGGGGAAGCGCAGGCTCCGCCGGGGCCTCCAGTTCCGCAGGGGGCAATGCCTCGGCAGGACAAGGAGGAAACCCCTTCGGAGGTTCAGAAAACACCTCGGGAGCCGCCGGGGAAGCCGGTGCAGCGGGAGCCCCCCTGGACGCGGAGGGCTTGTGCCAGGGGGCTTGCGGCAGGATCCCCTCCTGCACGGACCCTTCCTACAAAGTCGATCTGGAAAAATGCCAGAAAAAGTGCGTTGAGGAGGTCACCGGAGCGGGGCTGTTGATCCAGGAGATCGCGCTCCAGTTCTATACCGGCATGCGTGACGACCCCAAGGGATGCACTTACCCGCGCAGCGGTTACAAATCGCACTACTGGGCGCAGTTTCTCACCTCGGATCCCAAGGCATTTGAGAACCTGAAGGAGCCCGAAGTGCTGAAGGAGTGCCTGGATGAATCGTGGGAGTGCAACCCCATGGACAAGAATGAATTCCTCCCCTCTTGTTTCAGCGGTCACTACCGATACAACGCAGAGATCCGAGCCAAGAAGAGCGCGTGCTTCAAGCTGAAATGCCCGGATGATTATTACTGCTGGAGCGGAGCGAGCATCAGCGGCACCTTCTGGATGGATGGGATCGAGATCATCCACCAGTGAACTCCTCCTTCGCCCCCTGGCCCCTTCCCCACGGAAGATGAGGAAGGGATCCGGGGGAGAGGAGGCCGGACGCCGCCCCCCTGCCCCGGCGAAAACGAGTTCGATCTGCTGGCTTGCGAAGTCGCACCTCCGCTTGCTAAGTTCAAGGCTCCCATGAGAGCCTTTTTCCTTTTCTTCCCCGCCTTTTTCCTCGCCTGCGCCTCCCCGGGCGACGGAGGCACGGACCCCACCCCCTCGCCCTCCCAGGGGGGCTCCGGCGGCAGCAGCGCCGGCGGCACGGCGGGCACCGGGG
>CAZSDX010000263.1:0-9710 GCA_964605685.1 uncultured Polyangiaceae bacterium | reverse complement strand
GAACCGCAGGCCCGCCAGCGCCTCCGCCCCGGCCCCGGTGGCGGCGCCCGAGCCCGACCTGTCGCCGGTGGCGGCCCCCAAGGGGACCGTGGCGCTGGGGAGGTGGCTCAACGTGGAGGCATCCATCAAGACCATCGAGAAGCTGGGGAAGCTACCCTTCCCGCTCCGAGGGCTCCTGGAGAAGGAGCTGGACGACAAGGAGATGGTCGCGCTGCTGAAGCTGGACGCGCCGGTGGATGCCGCCGCGATGATCGACCCCTCCTCGCCGCCGGAGAACCCCAAGCCCCTCGGGGTGATCTCGCTGCCGCTCCGTGATTTCAAGGAGACGCTGGCGGTCGCTAGCCGCGCCGGCAAGCCCCTCTCGCTCCGGCCTGGCGTCTACCGGCTGGGGCGTAACCGGGATATCCTCTGTGACCTATCGGTGGCGGTGGGGGCCGCCCCGGCGCGGCTGCTGTGCAGCGAGAACGAGCGGGACCTCGACCAGCTCGTCCCCTGGATGACCCGTGGGCTCCCCGGTGAGTCCTTCGGCAACGCGGACCTTCACCTGGAGCTACGGGCCGAGGGGCTCCGGGAGAAGTACAAGACCGAGATCGAGCAGTTCGGGCCGATGCTCCCCAACATGCTCAACGAGCAGCTCGTCCGTGTCGGGATCAAGCACCAGGGCTTGATCGATCTGCTCACCGGCGCCGCCGCCGACGGACCCAAGCTCGCCAACGACCTCGACTCGCTTGCCTTCGACCTGCGCCTCGACGGGGAAAAATCCGAGATCAGCTCCACCGGGTCGATCCGCTTCAAGGGCACCTCCTCCTGGGTTGCCCGGCTGGTGACGCACCGCAACGACAAGGCGGGCCCTCCGCCGGCCATCTTCTGGCAGACCCCCAAGGATAGCGACAGCGTCAGCTTCAACCGGGGGAGCGATCCCAAGTTCTTCGACGGCGTCCGCGAGGTCCTCTCCTCCGGCGCCCGGGAGCTGCTCGCGGGCAAGCTCGACGGCGCCGACGTCAAGGCCATCTCCGAGCTGCTGGCGAAGATCCCCCTCACCGACCCCCAGGCCATCGCCGTCGCCCGGGGTCACCTCCCTCCGGGGCCGCCTCCCAAGGAGATCAAGCGGGAGAACTTCAAGCCCGCCGACGCCATCCGCGAGTCCCAGAACCAGGCGCGTGCCGCCATCGGATGGTCCCTGATCGGCGTCGAGGCCAAGTCCGACGCTTATGCCGATTGGCTCAGGAATCTGGTGAAGACCTACAGCTCTCGCACCCTCCAGAAGTCCATCGGAAAGGTCCTCCAGGACAAGGCCGGCAAGCTCCCGACGCTCAAGACCGTCGCCGCCCCCAAGGGCGCCCCCAAGGGAACCCTCGCCGTCGAGGTCTCCTTCCCCATCTCCAGCCGCGACGTCTGGCGCTCCCACGGGCGTCTCCACGATTACCGCGACCACCCCAAGGGCGATGCCAAGGGCGCCATCAGCTTCCTGATCACCGTCTCCCCCGACGGCGACCGCACCTGGATCGGTGTCGGAGCGGACCCCAAGGTGCTCGGGGAGCGCCTCGCCGCCGTGCAGAGCGGTGCCTCCAAGGACGCCACCCTCGCCAGCCGGGGCGGCCTCGACGCGCTCAAGAACGGCTCGTACACCGGCGGGGGCTTCTTCTCCATCGGCGGTCTGGTCAAGACCGTCTCCAGCTCGCTCCGCAGCACCCTCTCCCGCCGCGATCGCGAGGAGATGGATAAATTCCTCGGCGCCATGCCCAACAAGGGCGAGACCCCCATCCTCCTCTTCACCTCGGGGACGACCGGCGCCACGCCCACCAACTCCATCGAGGTCCGCCTGCAGAAGGGCACCATCGACGACCTTGCCACGTTGGGCCTGCTGGTCTTCAGCCGCCGCTCCGAGCGCATGGACGCCCCCATGGAGGCCCCGGCGCCGCCTTCTCCCTGATCAGAACCGGCCGGACCAGCCGCCGCCGAGGAGGCCGGGGGAGAGCCACACCTGGGCGGATGGCTCCGGGGAGGAGGTCGCCCAGAGGACCGCGGCAGCGCCGAGGGCGACGGCGCCGACTCCGAGGGAGAGGTTGGCCACCAGGGCGTCGCGGCGGGCGTCATCCACGCGGGACGCCGGGCAGGCCGGCGCGCAGGAGGAGCGCATCGCGTCGGCCTCTCCCCGGGCACGAAGGCCGAGCCAGGCGAAGCCCGCGACGCCGAGCGCGCCGACCCCGCCGAGCACGTAGCTGGCGGCGGGGACCGAACGCCCCGGAGGCCGGAGAGCGGACGGCGCGGGCGAAGGCGCCGAGGAAGAGGTGGCCGCAGGGGCCTCCGGTGGATCTTCGAGGGTCACCTCGACCAGCCTCACCTTCTCGACCTCGACGACGACGACCTCCAGGACGACCCGGGCCTTGCCCCGCTCCAGGCGGAGCTTGTGAGGGCCCGGATCGATGGCGACGGCCTTGCCGTCGAGCCGCTCCAGTTCGAGCTGATCGTCGATCCAGACGCGGACATCTTGCAGGTCGTTGCCGCGGCGATCACGGGCCCGGAACACCAGGCTGGGCATGCGGGCGGCGACCTCGTCGAGCCAGCCGTGGCAGTCCTTGCGGACCTCCCTCGGGCACACCTCCCGGGAGCAGGCCTCAAAGGAGGCGCGGGCGCGCTTCCAGTGGCCCTCCTTGCGCTCCTTCTGGCCTCGCTCGGAGGCGGAGAGGCACTCGTCGATGGCGTCCCCCCGGGCCAGCGGGCTGACCGCGAGGAGGAGCAGCATGGCCCGGAGGGTGGAGCGCGCGGCCATCAGCGAAAGCAGTTCCGTTTGTAGTGCTTGATCCCGTCCTTGATGGTGTAGGGCGGGGAGCAATGGTCGCCCGCAGGCCGGGGTGGAGGGCTGGAGGGGCGGGCGGCGGGAGGACCAGAAGTCCGGGGGGGGCTGGTTCCGGTCGGAGCGGCGCTCGGCGCGGCCGGAGCGGTCAACACCGGCGAAGGAGCAGCACTCGGCGCGGCGAGCGCCGAGACCTCCGGGGTCGGTGGGCTCGCGCTCGCTGCGGGGAAGACCTCGCTTGCCACAGGGGCCACGGTCGGGGTCGGAGCGAACCCGGCGCGCCAGACGATCCCCGCGCCGAGGAGCACGGACGGGATCACCAGCAGCGCCCACACCGGCAAGCGGCGAGGGCGGGGAGCCTCCGGAGGGACCTCCGCGACGGACAGGTTGGCGCTGTCGTTGACCGAGGGCAGCAGCGGCGCCGGAGGAGGGATGGCCAGCGTCGGCTTCGTCGCCTCCACAGAGCCCGCGGACGGGAGGGCGATCCGAGGAGGCGTGGACGGCTGCGCGAGGAGCCGGGGCGGCGCGGACGGGAGCGGCGCGGCCCGGAGCCCGGCGATGGATAGCGTCGGGGGCGCCGCGTCGTCCGCCGTGGTCTCGATGCGAGCGACGAGGTGAGCGCGCTCATCGAGCTTGTCGCGGGCCAGCTCCCGGACCCAGGAGGCGACCCGCGGAGGGCTGGCGGGCGTGATGGCGGCCTCCAGGGCGCGCGCCATCTCCGCCGCGGTGCTGTAGCGCCGCCCCTTGTCGCTCTGGACCGCGCGGAGCACCACCCGATCCAGCTCCGGGGGCAGGTCATCGGCGACGGCGCTGGGGGGCCGGATCTCCTCCGGCAGCAGCCGGTCGGAGAGATCCCGGGAGGAGAAGAGACGCTGGCCGGTGAGGGCCTCCCAGAGGACGACGCCCAGGGCGTAGAGATCCGCGCGCCGGTCGAGGGGCTCGTGGAGGAGCTGCTCCGGAGGCATGTAGGCCAGCTTGCCCTTGAGGGTGCCGCTGGCGGTGGTGTGGAGCTGACCTGCGGCCTTGGCGATCCCGAAATCAAGGACGCGGGTCGCCCCGTCGACGCCCACCAGGAGGTTCTGGGGGCTGATGTCCCGGTGGACCACGTCGAGCAGCTCCCCGCGCTCGTCCCGGGCCTCGTGGACCTCGTGGAGCCCTCGGAGCGCATCCAGCACGATCGTCGCGAGGATCTCCGGGGGCACAGGCTGGTGGCGAGCACGGGCGGCGCGCAGCAGCTCCGCCAGGGTCTCGCCGTGGATGTACTCCATGACAAGGAACAGCTCGCGGCCGTCGGCCACCACGTCCAGCGTAGGAACCACGCCAGGGTGGCGGATCCGCGAGGCGATGCGGGCCTCGTCGGTGAACATGGCGACAAAATCCCGGTCCTGCGCCAGCCGGGCCCGGAGCCGCTTGATGGCCACGATCCGGGAGAACCCCGCCGCCCCCCGCAGCCGCCCCAGGTGCACCGTCGCCATCCCGCCGGACGCCAGCTCGTCGTGGATCGTGTACCGCCCCACCGTGCCGTAGTTGGGCGGCGGATCCGTGCGCGAAAGAGGCCCACCAGGCGCCGGGTCCGTGCTCACGGGGGGACCGCCGGGCGCTGGATCCGTGCTCGCAGGAGGGGGCATGCTCGTGGTCATGGGGTCCCTGGCTTGCGGTGGCGGGCCCGCACCGACTGGAAGTACCGGAGCGCTATCCCCGAGGCGGCAGCCGCTCGGGTCACGTTGCCTCCGTGCTGGGCCAGCACCCGCTCGACGTAGCGCCGCTCGAACTCTGCCTGCACTTTCTGCCGGGCGGTCGGGAACGGGAGCCCCTCCTCCAGCACCACCTCCAGAAAATCCCCCTCTTCTCCGGATGTGGTCACCTGCGACCCTGCCCGGAGCACCTGGAGCTCCGCCAGGTCACCGAGGGCCACCCGGCGAGCCACCGCGTTGTGCAGCTCCCGCACGTTCCCGGGCCAGTCGTAGTCCTCCACGCGCTCCAGGAAGTCGGGAGGTACCGGAACACCGCGGGGGGCGAGCTGGGCCCAGAAATGGCGGACCAGCAGGTGCAGATCGCCGTGGCGGCGGCGCAGCGGGGGCAGCTCGATGCGAGCGCCTGCCATGCGGAAGAACAGGTCGTCCCGGAAGCGCCCCTCCTGGATGGCGAGGTCGAGGTTCCGCCGGGTTGCTGCCAGCACCCGGACGTCCACCTTGGTCCAGCGGCGCCCCCCGAGGCGCCGGACCTCGGAGCGCTCCAGGGCCCGCAGCAGCTTCGCCTGGAGCTCGATGTCCAGATCCCCGATCTCGTCGATGAGCAGGGTTCCGCCGTCGGCCTCCTCGAAGACCCCCGGGCGGGCCTCGATGGCCCCGGTAAATGCCCCCTTCTCGTGGCCAAAGAGCGCCGCCTCCAGGAGGTTGGAGGGGACGGACGTGCAGTCGAAGACCACGAAGGGGCCCGAGGCGCGGGGGCTCGCCTGGTGGAGCGACTCCGCCAGCACTTCTTTCCCAGTACCGGTCTCTCCCTCGATGATCACCGGGACCTGCGCCGCCGCCAGCCGCTCGCACAGCGGGTAGAGCCGGCGCATCGCCTCGCTCGACCCCACCAGCTTCCCGAAGCCTTCCCGCAGGGGGAGCTGCGTCGCCGCCTGCTTCTGCCGCTGCACCTCCAGGGTCGTCGCCCCCAGCTCGATCCGCTCGCCGCCTCGCAGCAGCGCCTCCAGCACCCGGACCCCCTGCACCGTGGTCCCGTTGGTCGAGCCGAGATCCCGGAGCCGGAGCGCACCCCCGGCCACCTCCAGCGCCAGGTGCCGCCTCGACGCGTGGCGGTCCGTCAGCCGCAGCTCGCAGGAGGGGCCCTGCCCCACCAGCAGCGGTGACGGCTGCGACGGGGCCAGCACGACACTCGCCCCCGCGTCAGGTCCCGCCACCACCCGCACGGCGTACACGCTCTCCCCGACGGAGAGCTGCGCCCTCCTCGGGTGGATCGCCGTGGCCTGGTTTTCGTGGTCGCTGCCGCCCATGGAGCCCGCTCAGAAGGTCTTGCTCAGGAGCGCCTCCGCGGCAGGCTTCACCACCTCGAAGAGCCCCTGCGTCCAGAGCTGGCCGCGCTGCCGCTCCGAGAGGCGACCGTGGTAGGCCAGCTCTCCCTCCAGCGGGTCCGGCGGCGCGTCCGCGGGGCTGGCCCCCTGGAGCGCCTCCCGGAACGCCTGCTCCACCGCCGCCCGGGTCGCCTCGTCTCCCTGATCGAGGGACCACCGGACAAAGCGCCAGGCCAGCTCCGCGTGGCGGGCCTCGTCCTCGGCGATGGTGCCCAGCGCCTCCCGGGGCGCCGGTGCCTGGGCCCGCTCGTGGGCTTCTGCGGCCTCCAGCGATGCCAGCGTCTCCCCGATGCACCCCTCCCGCACCGCCGCCGCGGTGATCGTCGGGAGATCCAGCGGGCCTAGCAGATCCCCCTCCAGCGGCAGCGGCCCTGGCCCCAGCGGCTCTCCGGCGTAGGCCGACGCCAGCGCGAAGCACAGGCGAGCATGCTGGATCTCGTCCAGCGCCGCCTGGTGGGCGTCGTGAAGCAGCGCCGGTGGCGCCGCCACCGCCATCAAGTGCAGCGAGAACTTGGAGAACGAAGCCACGGAAGCATGCTCCAGCAGCGCGTCTCGTGCCCACAGCTCTGCCAGGCGAGTTCGCAGCGGGGTGGGCAAGGAGGCGGGGGCCAGGGTACGCAGGGCCTCCCAGGTCTCGGAAAGGGGACGCATCCCCCCATGATACCCCGGAACTCAGGCGGAGAGCAGCTCTACCCGGAGTCGGGTCCGACCGATCAGCAACTCGTCGCCCGTGGACAGGGCCGTGGATGCCTTGATCTGCACGAAGGTCCCTCCCCGGCTCCCCAAGTCCGTCAGCATCAGGAAGTGGCTGTCGTGGTCGCCCCCCTGATCCTCGACCACACAGTGGCTGTCGCTCAGCCAGAAGTCGTTGGGAAAATTCAGGTCGCTGTTGGCTCGACCCACCTGGAGGCTGTTGGTCCGCGCCACTACCGTCAACCCGGGGACGCCGCCCTCCCAGAGCTGCACCAGCCGGAAGCGTGTCGGCCACTTCGGCGAGGAGTAAAAGTAGGTCGGGTGGCGATCTGGACCATCGTTCGGGGGAGGGTTGGCCTCGACCCGGAGCAGCTGATCCCCCGCGACGAAAGAGTCGCCAACCTCGATCTCGGTGGGCTGCTTGAGGCGGAGGAAGACCGGATACCCGGGCAACGGATCGATGTCGAGGCGAGGCCCGCGGAAGACCAGCCGCGCATGCGTCGGGGCGACGAACTTGTCGTCCAGGATCCGAACGGCCCCCTCGCGACCGACGCTGAACTCGTCGCCGCGCAGCTCGTGGAGCATCGGGCCATCCCCGAAGCCCCGGATGACGTGGAGCTTCGCCCGCAGGGGCGCCTGCACGGCCGCCGGCGGAGCGGCCACCGCCGGCATCGCCGGGGCACTGACGGAGGTCGGGCGTGGAGGACCGACAGGGCGGGCGGCCACCGCGGGGTTGGGGGGACTGATGGGACGCACCACCCCGGCGACCGGCGTCTTCGCGGGGGTCTTCGGCTCGACCCGGGGCGGCTCGGACTTCTTTGCCTCGGGCCTGAGCTCCTCGGGCCTGGCGGCAGGCTCGTCCTTCTTCTTGGAGATCTCCGGGTTGGGGGGCCCTTCCAGCACCTCCATCCCCCCTGGCTCCTTCCCGTCGATGATCCCGTCGAACTTGCCCTCCCGCAGGGCGATGTACATCTCCTTGTGCTGGCCCTTCATCCAGCTGCGCACGTGGTTGACCAGGTCATCCTTGTCGATGAGCTCGGCGTAGCTGCGCTTGTAGCTCTTGAGGATGCGACCACCGTCGGCGAACAGGTGGGTGATGATGTGGGGGCGCTTGACGCCCGAGTCCTCGGTCTGGATGTGGAAGACCTGGCCCCGGTACTTGACGTTGTTGTTGTAGCCGACCTCCGCCTGCCAGCCGCCGACCGCCGGCTTCTTCTCCTTCTCCAGCTTCGCCAGGGTCTCGGGGGACCACTTGAGGCGCGCCGCATCGAGGGAGGCGGCGTCTGCCGTGGTCAGCCCTTCCATCCGGGCAAAAGCGGCTTTCGCCAGCGGGTTGTCAGGGCCGTGACGGAATGCCTCCGCCAGCAGCTTGTGGCCTTCCTGGTCGTTGACGACCGACGCCCACACCGAAAGGATCTCGATCGCGTCGCCCTTCTGTCCCTTGGCCAGCAGCGTCTGGGCGACGCGCATGGCGCTCTCTCGGGTTGCGTGCAGGTCAGCTGAGGCTTCCGTGGCCATGGGTATTTTTCTGCGGCAGGAGAGGCTTCACGCTACCAAGCCCCCCGCCGCAAGCCAACGCTTAAGAGCAAACCCTCGGCCTCAGCCCAGTACCTCCACCGGATCCCCCACCCGGACCACCCCTCCCCCCAGGGCCAGCAGGTTCTGGCCGAAGACGACCTTCTTCCCCTGCCTGCGGTAGGCCGCGAGGGAGGCCAGCGGCTCCTTCTCCGCCCGCCCTGTGTCGGGGTCGATGGTCACGATCTCGCACCGGGCGCAGGGCTTGACCAGCGCAAAACGGACCTCCCCCACCCGGACCCGCTGCCACCGATCCTCGTCCCCCGGCTCGCCCCCCTCGACCACCAAGTTGGGCCGGAAGCGCCGGGCGCTCATCGCCTCCCCCACCCGCCCCGAGAGCTCCTCCAGGGAGGCCTGCGAGAGCAGCAGGTACGGGAACCCGTCCGCAAAGCTCACCACCTCCCCGTGGGCCGCGTAGTCCGGGTCAACCAGCCTCCGGGAGTCCTCCGGCATGTACACCAGGCGACAGGGGGCCCCGAGCACCTCCGAGAACCAGGCGCCGCCCTCGATCTCCAGGGCCTCGCACCGATCCCCCCACACCTCCACTTCCGTCCGCTGCCCCTGCTCGGGCCGCAACGGCACCTCCAGCGCCCCCTTCCCCTGCCGGCGGATCACCAGCGCCCCCCGGGACAGCTCTGTCTCCAGCAGCGTCATCTCCGGGATCTGCCGCTGGCTCAGGAACCGTCCTCGCCCATCCACCAGCATGAAGCGCCGGTCGTCTTTGAACCCTCGGTCGGTGGTGGTCGCCTCCTGCACGTCGACCCCCCCCGCGGATTTCAGCGGATAAACATGGAGGCTCTTCACCGTCACCCGGGGTCGAGGCGGCTCCGGGGTCTTCCCGCCCCGGGGCTCCGGGGCCTGGGGCTCCACCGGGGGCCAGCGGGGCGCTCGGGCCTGGGCTGGCCACCGCGCCTTGCGTCGCTCCTGCAACGCCCGGGTGACCTCCAGGCGTCGCGGATCGTTCCTGTCCTGGTGGTCGTGGCGCCTCCCCTTCTCGCCGTTGCACCCGGCGCAGGCCAGCGCCAGGTTCTCCGCGTCGTCGGTGCCGCCGTGGTGGCGGGGGATGATGTGCTCCACGGTGACCTTGTGGCTGGCCTCGCCGCTCAACGGAACCACCAGCTTGGCCTGACAAAAGAGGCAGCGCCCCACCCACACCTCCTCACCACGGACCAGCTCCTTGCGGAAGGTGGTGTCGGTCTCGATCACCGACAGGACCAGACGAACGCGTTGGCCGTTGCTCACGGCGGTAGTGTAGAATGAACGGCGATGCGTTGGCTTTCTCCGCTCTGGTTGGCGGGGGTTTTCCTGGCGACAGGCTGCACGTCCTTCTCGGGCGCGGATGTCCCGGAGTCCTCGTCGGTGGGTTCGAACGGCGGAGGGGAAGGTCCGGGAGGACAGGGGGGAAATTCAGGAGGCGGCGGGGCCTCCCCGGGAGGAGCCGCCGGCGACGCGGCAGGGAGCGCCGGCGAGGGGGCGGGAGGGGGAGCCGGAGGGGTCACCGGCGGGGCCGGCGGGACGACCGCAGGCGCCGGCGGGCCCACCGGAGGGCCCGCCGGCGCCGGAGGC
>CAZSDX010000262.1:0-9715 GCA_964605685.1 uncultured Polyangiaceae bacterium | reverse complement strand
CATCGGCGCAGGGCGGGCGGGCGCGCCCATGGGGATGGGGGCCGCGGCCATCGGAGGCGGCGGACCGAAGCCCGCGGGGGCCGACGGCCGCGGGATGGCGCCTCCATGGGCGCCGCTGAACATCGGGATGGGCACCGGGCCGTGAGGGAAGGGTGAGGCGATGGGCGGCGGCGTGATCAGCGAGGCCAGCTCGCGGGTGACGGAGCCGGATCCGAGCAGCTTGCCGGCCTCGGCGACGCAGCCCTTGAGGCGGGCGGCCACCCGGTTGAGCGGCGTGTCGGGGGAAAGCAGCCGGGCGTCCTTGACGAGGAGGTAGACGGACGCATCTTGATGGGCTTCCCCCACCTCGACATCGATGCGCACCTGGGCCCCCGGCGAGGGGATCTCCGGGGCCACGATGCGGGCCTGGATCTGCTCCGGGGCGAGGAGGGCGGCCCAGCCTTCCCAGGCGGTCCTGCCGACGAAGGCGCCGACCGCCAGCAGGGAGAGGGGGCCGAAGCCCTCGATCTGGATCTCCTGATCGAAAGCGAGCGATTCGAAGGAGATCTCCCGGTACCCCCCCGCCACCAGGGCCTCGAAGGGAGCATAGCCCCGGAGCGAGGCGAGATCCTCATCCCCCCGGAGGTGCTGCCAGTCGTTCCAGCCGTGCTCGATGGCGGTCCGGAGGAAGGCGACGGCCTGGGCCTGGTCGCCGAGGCGCGCGTGGCAGCAGGCGACGAAGTAGGCGTAGTTGGGGTGGGCGACGGGCTTCGAGGAGAGGCCGAGCTCGAAGAGCGCCTTGGCCTCGACGAATTTTCCCTGATGGAAGAGATTTTCCCCCCGGACGTAGGCCTGGTCCTCGTGGGCGGGGTGCGTCGCGGTCGCCATGTCGATGGCGTCGTCGCGCCGCCGGGGGAAGGTCGGGTCGAGGACCACGAAGCAGGCATGTTCGACGGCCGTCGTCGCCCGGAGCCGGGCCGTGGTCGCGTCGATCCGTTCCAGAACGAAGGGGCTGCTGCGGTCGGCGCCTTCCTCCAGGAAGATCCCGCGGACAGGCCGGGAGTTTTCTCCGGGGAGTAGCGCCCCCAGCACCTCGGTGCCCAGCGTCGAGAACAGGGTCTGCTTCCGCTCGAAGGCGCGGCTCCCGACGATGGGCACCGTGGCCGTCCGGGACGGATCGCTGGCGAGCTGGACGTTCAGCGCGTGGGGTCCCTCGCCGGTCAGCGGCAGGGTGACCTCCGCGAAGCCCGCCCTGGCCTCGACGCGCTCCCGACCCGAGCGGCTCCCCCGGTCGGTGATCTCGACGATCACGGGGCCGTCCACCGGCGTCCCGTAGGCCTCCAGGCGTAGCCGCGCCCACAGCTTCGAGGAGCCCTCCATGCGCCGCTCCACCAGCGAGGCCACGAGCGGCGCGAGCCTGTAGACCGCCACCGTGAAGGAGCAGTCCTCCCCGCCCGCTCCCTGGACTCGCGCCCGGTAGTCCCCCGCTGGCAGATCCCGCAGCTCGAACAGCGCCGCCCCCCGACCGTCGAGGGTGACCGGGTAACGCCCGAAGTTCGTGCCGTTGAGGTCGACCTCCACCACGCGCTCGGCACCGGGCGCCAGCAGGTCGAGGAGCAGCAGCCGCACGACGTCGCGGCCTTCCCGGTAGAGCGCCCGGTCGCAGGTCACGCTCCGGAGGTGGACCGCCGGGGGGGTCGCCGGCTGGATCGTCACCCCGAGGAGGCTCACCGCCTCGGTGCCCAGCAGCGACACCACCCGCGGCGGCACCGGCCCCTCCGGGCGGAACAGCCTGGGGATCCAGGAGAGCCCCGGCGCCTCGAACGCCTTCGCCCCCAGGAACAGGAACCCCTTGCCCACCAGCAGACCCTTGCCCACCCCGCTGGCGGTTGGCCAGTCGTTCACCTGCACGCGGATCGCTCCCATGATGCTCCTCCTGCCGGGTTACCTCAGCGACCCAACATGTACCCGAGGAGCCCCGCACCGGCGAGCCCCACCGCCACCAGCACCGCGATCAGCAGCCGGTTGTCCGCCTTGAGCCTCGCCACCTGAACCGTCTCATCCATGGTCTCGGCAGCCTTGCGCGCAGCCGTGGGCACCGTGTTCATCCGCTGCACCTGCTTCGACGGCGAGGACGGCGGGGGCGGTGGGACGGCGGGGGTCGGCGCGGGCGACGGCGCGGCAGAGGGAGGCGACGAGGGTTGCGGCAGGAGCGGCGAGTTCATCCGGATCGTCTCCCCCCGGCCCGGGGCGGGCGCGGGGGTGACCTCCGGGACCATGGATTTCGACGGCTTGGCGTAGAGCCGGGTCGCCACGTCCGCGGGGCCATCGTTCCCGACGAGCCAGGGTTCCTCGCTGATGGTTGCCAGCGAGATGGTTGCCTTCGGGTCGTGCTCCTTGACCATATCGTAGATGGCCACCGCTGCGGTGACCGCCGCCTGGAGCGAGGCTGCCGGCAAGAACGCCCCGTCCCACCCGCTCACGTGCGCCTGCCACAGCATGGCGCCGGGTTGATCCAGCACGCCCCAGTCCAGTTCGATGGGGCCGACCTCGGTCTCCGCCTGGAGATCGAAGGTCTCGCTGACCTTGCGGGCCGCGCGCCGCCCAGCCCCTCGCGCCAGCACCAGCGCCCGCCCCTGGAGGAAATCGGAGCCCATGATCTGCGCGAACACATCGGAGCGCATGCGGATCTCGCACCGGGCCACGGAGCCGGCCCAGGCCCCACGACGCCGCTGGAGTTTCCCCTTGCGCTCCAGGTCGTCCAGGGCCCTCCAGAGGAGCCGCGTGTTGTAGGTGAGGCTGGCGAACACGAAGCGATCGAGGCTGGAGAGCGCCGACCACTCGGCCAGCGGGATGGCGCGCTGAGGGCCCAGCGCCCGGAGCAGCTCCGCCGGCACCTCGGTCGCCGGAGGATCGACGGAGCGGCTCACCAGCTTGAGCTGGTTGGCCGGGATGGCATTGGTGATGGTCCTCACCGCCAGGATGTCGACCCGCTCCCGCTGACCCTCCGCGGTCAGCGTCTGGCGCGCAGGCAGATCGAGGTGGAGCCACCCCTTCGGCGTCACCAGGATCCCTACTGACTGGAGCGCCCGCAGTGCCGCGAAGGGAGGCCGTGCCAGATCGGCCCCGATCTCCTCGAACGGGTACACCCCGGCGGGAGGCGCTTCTTCAGCCACCGGCACCGTCCACGCCGCGGGTGAAGGAAGGCAGCGCCGCGTAGCGCCGCAGGTGGTGCTCCTCGTCGCCGAAGAGGGACATCAGCACCTGCATCCGTTTGAAGTAGAGCCCCACGTCGTGCTCGTCGGTGATCCCGATCCCGCCGAAGAGCTGGATCGCCTGCCGGGTGACGAAGGCACCGCTCACCGCGAGCTGCGCCTTCGCCGCCGAGATCGCTCCTTGTCGCTCCTCCTCGCTCGCGTCCCCCGCCTTGATCGCCGCCATCAGCGCCACGGCCTTGCTCAGCTCGGTCTCCACGAACATCTCCACGCTCCGGTGCTGGAGCGCCTGAAACGTCCCGATCTTTACCCCGAACTGCTCCCGCGTCCGCAGGTAATCGCAGGTCATCTCCAGCACGGTCCGGTTGATCCCCGCCCCCTCCGCGCAGGCCGCCGCCGCCCCCTCGTCCAGCACGCGCTCCAGCACCGCCAGCGCCTCGCCCTCCGCACCGATCCGTCGATCCTCCCCGACCTTCGCCCCGGCAAGCTGGAGGATCCCGGCCTTCTGCCCGTCCAGCATGCGGATCGTCCGCACCGCCACCCCGGGCGCCTCTCTGTCCACCGCGAACAGCGACAGCCCGCCCCGATCTCCCGGCGCCCCGCCGGTGCGCGCGGCCACCAGGATCACGTCCGCCGCATGGCCGTTGAGCACAAAGGTCTTCTCCCCCCGCAGCTCGTAGCCGCCGCCGGTGCGCTCGGCCCTCGCCTCCGTACCCGCGAGGTCGTAGCGGATCCCCCGTTCACCGTGGGCCAGCGCCAGGGTCAGGTCGCCGGCGATCGCCGGGGCCAGCCAACGCTGCCTCTGCTCGTCGTCACCGCAGAGCTGGAGCGCCCTGCCGGCCAGGACCACCGTCGCCAGGAAGGGCTCCGGGACCAGGGCGGTGCCGAGCTGCTCCAGCACCAGGGCCACGTCGACGAAGGATCCGCCGAAGCCCCCCACGTCCTCGCCAAAGGGGAGGCCGAGCCACCCGAGCTCGCCCATCTTCTTCCACGTCTCGCGGCTGTACCCGACCGGGTCTTCCCGCAGCTTGCGGGCCCGCGAGACCGGCGACTCGCGCCGGACGAAGTTTGCCACCGTGTCGACGAGGAGCTGCTGCTCTTGCGTGAGTTCGAAATCCATCGTGGTCTCACTTCCCGGTCGGCAGGCCAAGGATCAGCTTGGCGATGATGTTCTTCTGGATCTCGTTGGAGCCGCCGTAGATCGTCGCGGCCCGGATGTAGCAGTGGTTCGACGCGACCCAGCGCTCCAGCGGTGGGACGACGTCGTCGTCGGTGTGCCATGCGGCGGCGTTGGGGCCCATGATCTCCATGGTCAGCTCCAGGATCTGCTGGAGGACCTCGGAGCCGCAGATCTTGAGGATCGACGACTCGGGCCCCGGGGCGTGGCCGAGCTGAGCGCCGGCCAGCGCCCGGTAGTTCGCCATCTGGAGCGCCCGGAACCGGACCTCGATCCGGGCCAGCTTCCCGCGGAACACCGGATCATCCAGCAGGGATTTCCCCCCCGCAGCGGGCGTGGCCGCGGCGATGCGCTTGGCCCTCCGCAGCGCCCGCGCCGAGAGCCCCACCGCGGCGATCAGGGTGCGCTCGTGGCCGAGCAGCGCCTTGGCCAGGGTCCAGCCGCCGTTGAGCGGGCCCACCAGGTTCTCCTTCGGGACGACCACGTTCTCGAAGAAGGTCTCGCAGAAGGCGGGGGTGCCGCCGATGGTCCACATCGGCTGGACCTTCACCCCGGGCGACTTCATGTCGATGAGCAGGAAGCTGATCCCCGCCTGCTTCTTCCCGCTGGCGTCGGTCCGGACCAGGCAGAAGATCCAGTCGGCGTACTGCCCCGCGGTGGTCCAGGTCTTCTGCCCGTTCACCACGAAGTTCCCCTGACCGTCGTCCTCCGCCCGGGTCTGGAGCGCCGCCAGGTCGCTCCCGGCGTTCGGCTCGCTGTACCCCTGGCACCAGCACTCCTCCCCGCTCAGGATCTTCGGCAGGAACCTCTTCTTCTGCGCCTCGTTGCCGAACTGGATGATCAGCGGCCCCACCATCATCAGCCCGAACGGGCTGAGCATCGGGGCCCCCGCCAGCTCCAGCTCCTCGCTCAGGATGAAGCGGCGGGTCGCGTCGAAGCCTGGACCGCCGTGCTCCTCCGGCCAGTGGGGGGCCACCCAGCCCTTCCGGAACAGCACCCGGTGCCACTCCATGATCTCGTGGTGCTCGAAGTACCCGTCGATGGACGCCTTGGCCTTGAGCGCCGGCGGCATCGCCTCGTCGATCCACGCGCGTACTTCCTGCCGGAACGCCTCGTGCTCGGGGGAAAACGACATATCCATGGCACCTTGATTTGTACCACGGCTCCCGCCTGCCCCGTGTCACCTTCCCGTGGCGACCGAATTTGACGCCTCCTGGCCCTCCTTGCTAGGCGGGACCCATGCGGAGGCCCCTGCTGCTCTTGCTGCTCCCCCTCGCCGGTTGTTTCTCCACCACCACCGACGTCCAGCTCCTACGAACCCAGCAGCCGGCCCGCCCCCCCGACTGCCCGGTCAACATCCTGGCAGAGGAGAAGGCCCCCTACCCGGTCGAGGACCTTGCCGTCCTCAACGTCAGCTACGCCCCCGGCGGCCGCGACTCCGCCATGGGACGCCTCCGGGAGCAGGCATGCTACTACGGCGGCGACACCCTCTACGCCATCTCCGAGACCCCCCGAAACAACGCGAGCACCCTGGTCTCCGCCCGCGTCGCCCGGCGCCCTCCCGCCGAGTGAGCGACGCTCCCGCTTGACCCGGGGCAGATCCGCTCCAAACCCCCCGGACCATGGGCGACAAAGAAAAGGGGATGCTCGGGCTGCCGAGGGGGTTCCGGGACCGGACGCTGGTGACCGCCAGGCTCGCCACCCGGCTGGGCGCTGCGGCGCTCAGGAAGCAGATCGGCCTCGGGGACGCCGAGCAGGACGAGGAGGAGGTGAGGCGGCAGGCCACCGAGCTGGTCGCCCAGCTCGGCAAGCTCAAGGGCATCGCGATGAAGATCGGACAGATGGCCAGCTACCTCCCCGGCTCCATGCCGCCGGCGGCCCAGCAGGTCCTGGCGCAGCTCCAGGACAGCACCGAGCCCATGGCCCCGTCCGTCGTGGAGTCCCTGGTCCGCGAGGAGCTGGGCGCCCCCGCTGACCAGCTCTTCGAGCGCTTCGAGCCTGCCCCCTTCGCCGCGGCATCCATCGGCCAGGTCCACCGCGCTCGCCACGGGGGGGACGAGGTGGCGGTGAAGATCCAGTACCCGGGCATCGAGGAGATCCTCCGGGGGGACCTCCGCATGGCCAGCGCCATGCTGGCGCTGATGTCCACCGGCACCGCCGTCGACGGGCGCGGCCTCGCCGAGGAGCTGACCACCCGCATCCTCGACGAGTGCGACTACCGCCGCGAGGCCAGCAACACCCGGGTCTTCCGCGGGCTGCTCCAGCGCGACGACCGCGTCGTCCCCGAGGTGATCGAGGACCGGAGCTCCCGCCGCGTCCTCACCACCCGGCTCATCGACGGGCAGCCCTTCCAGCGCTTCGCCGGCTCCGCCCCCCAGCAGGAGCGGGACCGGGCCGGCGTCGCCATCTTCGACGCCTCCTCCCGCTACCTCTTCGCCAACGCCCTGTTCAACGCGGACCCGCACCCGGGCAACTACCTCTTCTTGCCGGGCGGTCGAGTGGCCTTCCTCGACTTCGGCTGCGCTCGCTCCTTCGAGGCTGCCATGATCGACCGCTGGAAGCGCTTTGTCCTCGCCGTCCTCGACGGCGACCGCAAGGGCTTCCGCGACGGCTTCGTCGCCATGGGCTTCGCCCAGGAGCGCGACCGCCGCTTCGACTGGGACGCCCAGTGGGAGGCCACCCGGTTCCTCTACCGACCCTTCCTCGAACCGGATTTCCGCTTCGAGCCGTCGTACCTCTCCCGGAGCTACGACGTCCTGATGTTCAGGAACCCCAACAAGATGCGCCTCGCCATGCCCACCGAGTGGCTCTTCCTCAACCGGCTCCAGTGGGGCCTCTTCGCGGTGCTCAGCGGCCTCCACGCCCGGGGCCCCTGGGGCGAGCTGTGGCGCGAGTACGCCGAGAGCCCGACCTCTCCCCTCCCCCTCTGATCAGGTAGGCCAGGAGCGCTTGTTCTTGAGGGTGGTGAGGAGCTTCTCCAGGCCCTTGGCATCGAGGGCGTCGAGGTGCTGGCGCCTGGCCTTGTTCAACGGCAACCCCAGCACCTCACACACCGCCTCCACCGCCTGCCTCAATCCCTCCGCCTTGCCGCGGGCTTCTCCGCGAGCTTCTCCGCGGGCTTCTCCACGGACTTCTCCGCGAATTTGGGCCTGCTGCAACGCCGCCTCCAGCACCGGATTCTTCTTGGCCAGCAAGGCGGCGGCCACCGCGTCGTCCGCCTTCGCCGCCACGCTCAGCGCATCCACAGGCAGCGGCACCGCAAAGCAAGGGTCCGCAAGCACGCTCCCGGCCTTGAGGTTCCGCCACGCTCCCTTCTTGCTCGACCACTCCAGCACCCGCTGCCACTCAACATCCAAGGCAAAGACCCGACGCACGCCTCGTTCCACCAGCAACGCAGCCTTGGTGGCCGCGTGGCCCAGGGTCTCGGTGCTCACCACCTCGAAGGCGAGGTGTTCAAGCTGGCGTCCGCCGGTCTCCGGATCACGAGCGGCGGGGTAGACGCTGGCGTCGGGGGCGAAGTTGGAGAGCTCGTCGGTGCGGGTGAGCAGGTCGACGGCGGCGTTGAAGTCGGCGGAGACGTGGGCTTCAAGGAGCGCGGCGAGCTTGCTGTTGCGCTCGGCGCGAGGTTCTTGCGCGGGAGGCACCTCGAAGACCTTTCCGTGGAGGATTTCGTAGCCAGACTCCGGCGCCACCAGGAGTTCGTCGACCGCCGGCAGAGAAGCGCGGGGAGCGGAGCGTGGGGCGACCGAGGGCATGGCCAAAGCTACCACGGAGGTTGAGGAGGCGACAGGGCGAGGTCCACGTCGGGATCAACACAGAATCCTCAACGGACACCAACCCATCCGAAGCTATCCCAAGCGGGCTCGGGACGGGTTAGGAACCCGTCCGAAGCGTCCCGAAGAAGGGTCGGGACGGGTTGGGAACCGTTCCGAAGCGTCCTGGAGATGGCTTCGGACAGGTTGAGAACCTGTCGCGAGCGTCCTGGGGATGGTTTCGGATCGGTTTGGATCTATCGCGGCAGTTGGGGAACACTCCGAGTGGGTAAAATTCACCCCATCCTTGTCGAGGTTTGGCACAAGGCCGGCAAGGGCGTCTCCCCTCACCCGATCTCGACCCGTCCGACGATGGGGTGGTGATCGGAGAACCCTGCCCCGTCCAGCACCCGCGCCTCCCGGATCTTCCCCCGGTGCACGGCGACGTGATCGATGACCTTCCCGGAGCCTTCCGGGGTGGCCACCCGCGTCGGTCCCTGCCCGGAAAGATCCGAGAGGATCCACCCCGACCCGAGCCCCGCCGCCACCTCCCGGGCCCTGGCGTTGAAGTCCCCGACGAGGACCGCGCCCTGCGAGGCGAGCCGCCCCACCTCGGCCAGGAGCCCGAGCTGCGCCCTGGAGCGCTCTCCGAAGCTGACGTGCGTGCAAACCAACCTCACCCCCTCGCCCAGATCCACGGCGAGGAAGCCCTTGCCAGGGTCGCTCTCGAAGGCTCCGGCCCGGTGCAGCGTCGCCCGGGGATCCGCCACGATGACCACCAGGAACTCGGCGCCGTCGTCCAGGCCAGAAGCCCCTCCCTGGCGCATCTTCGGCAGGCGCGGCGAGCGGTGCGCGAAGACAAAGTGCTTGCCCTCCAGCCTCCGGCGCAGCTCCGCGAGCATGTCCCCGCTGACCTCCTGGAGGCCCACCGCTTGTGCTCCCTCGTCGAGCAACCGCTCCACGCGCGCCGCGATGCCCTCGGTCCGGGGTTGCTCCTCGGGAAACGCAGCGACGGCTGGTTCGCTCCAGTTGAGGCCGTGGACCCGGTGCAGCACGTTCCAGCTCGCGACGCGCAGCTCGATCATCGCGTCGCTCCTAGCACACCGGGGGTCTTCCGGGCGGTTATGCCGCGCGACGCTCAAGAAATTCAGGCCGGGTAGTCGGTGTAACCCTTCTCGCCGGGGGTGTAGAAGGTGGAGAAATCGGGGGGGGTCAGCTCGGCTCCGGAGCGGAGCTTCTCGACAAGGGAAGGGTTCGCGAGGAAGGGACGCCCGAAGGCGACCAGATCCCCCTTCTTCTCGGCGAGGTCGGCCTCGGCGCGGTCCCGATCGTAGCCGCCCGAGAGGATGTACGCGCCGCGGAACTGCTCGCGTATCGCCTGGACCACGGAGGCCGTGGGCTTCGGCGCCCCCATCGAGCTGTGATCGACCACGTGGATGTACACCAGGTCGAGAGCGGACAGCTCGCGGGCGAGGTGGGCGTAGAGCTGCTCGTGCTCGGGATCCGGCGCCATGCCGTTGAAGACGCCGTAGGGAGAGACCCGGATGCCGGTGCGCGCGGCGCCGATGCGCGCGGCGACGCGGCGGGCCGCC
>CAZSDX010000261.1:0-9727 GCA_964605685.1 uncultured Polyangiaceae bacterium | reverse complement strand
GTGTCCATCAGGTCACTTCTCCAAAGCCTCCGCCTTCAGGCGGAGGTTGTTTACGTCCGCCTCTCTTATCGCCTGGAACCGCGCGGCGGCAGGCTCCCGGGGGCGATGCTCCTTTGTCGAATCCGCAACGCTCCCCTCTGGCCCGGCTGGCCTCGGGGCGCATCCTGGAGGATGGTTGCGCCATGACCTCCGTCGAGACCAACCCGCTGCTTGCCCCCTGGGATACCCTCCACGAACTGCCGCCTTTCGACCGCATCCGACCGGAGCACTTCCCCCCGGCCCTGGAGGCGGCGATGGCCGAGCACCTGCGCGAGCTGGACGCCATCGCCACCTCCCGCGAGGCGCCCACCTTCGCCAACACCGTCGCCGCCTTCGATCGATCCGGGAAGCTGCTGGCGCGGGTGGGCATGGTCTTCTGGAACCTCACCGCGTCGGAGACCTCGCCGGCGCTCCAGGAGGTGGAGCGGGACTGGGCCCCGCGCTTCGCCGCCCACCAGAACGCGATCTACCTCGACGAGCGGCTGTTCGAGCGGGTCGCCGCGGTGCACGCGGGGCGCGACGGGCTGGGCCTCGGCGACGAGGAGCGGCGCCTGCTGGACCGGGTGTACCTCGACTTCGTGCTGGCCGGGGCGAAGCTGCCTCCGGCGGCGCGGCAGCGGGCGGCGGCCATCCAGGAGGAGCTGGCCTCGCTGTGCACCGAGTTCGCCCAGAACGTGCTCGCCGACGAGGCCAGCTTCGAGATCGAGCTGGCGGGGGAGGACGCCCTGGCGGGGCTGCCGGACTTCGTGGTCGCCGCCGCGGAGCGCGCCGCCGCAGAGCGCGGGAAGCCAGGCCGCGCCGTCGTCACCCTGTCGCGCTCGCTGGTGGTCCCGTTCCTGACCTACTCGGAGCGGCGCGACCTCCGGGAGGAGGCGTTCCGCGCCTGGACCCGCCGGGGGGAGCTCTCCCCAGGGCGGGATAACCTGGGGATAGCCCGCAAGATCCTCGGGCTGCGGCAGGAGCTGGCGGCGCTCCACGGGAAGGCGAGCTACGCGGACTACGCCCTGCAGGACACGATGGCGGGGAGCAAGGAGGCGGTGCTGCGGCTGCTCCACCAGGTCTGGGGGCCCGCCCGGAGGAGGGCGCAGGCGGAGGCGGAGCAGCTCCAGCGGATGGCCGACGAGCTGGGGGACGAGGTCCAGCTCGCGCCGTGGGACTGGCGCTACTACGCGGAGAAGGTCCGGGCGCGGCGCTACCAGCTCGACGACGGGGAGCTGAAGCCGTACCTGGAGCTGGGCCGCATGCGGGCGGCGATGTTCGCGGTGGCAGAGCGGCTCTTTGGGCTGAAGATCGAGCGCCGGGAGGGCGTCGCGCTCTACCACCCGGACGTGGAGTGCTTCGAGGTCAAGGACGCAGGAAGCGGCGCGCTGATCGGGGTCTTCCTGAGCGACAACTTCGCGCGGCCCACCAAGCGGGGGGGCGCCTGGATGAACGCCTACCGGGAGCAGCAGCGGAGGCCCGAGGGGGCGGTGAGCCCGGTGGTGGTGAACAACAACAACTTCGCCCGGGCTCCGGAAGGGAAGCCCACGCTGCTCTCGCTGGACGACCTGCGGACGATGTTCCACGAGTTTGGCCACGGGCTCCACGGGCTGCTGTCGGACGTGACCTACGCCCGGCTGTCCGGGACCAACGTGCTGCGGGATTTCGTGGAGCTCCCGTCGCAGCTCCTGGAGCACTGGGCCTTCCGCCCCGAGGTGCTACGGGAGCATGCGCGTCACGTGGAGACCGGCGAGCCCATCCCCGAGAATCTGATCGCCCGGATGAAGCGCGCCATGACCTTCAACCAGGGCTTCGACGCGGTGGAGTACACCGCCTCGGCGCTGGTGGACATCGCGCTCCACGCTCGCCCCGACGCAGGCTCGCTGGACCTCGCCGCCTTCGAGCGGGAGGAGCTTGCCCGGCTGGAGATGCCCTCCGCCATCGTGATGCGCCACCGGCTGCCGCACTTCCTCCACCTGTTCTCCGGACCCGAGTACGCCGCCGGTTACTACGTCTACCTCTGGGCCGCGGTGCTCGACAACGACGCCTTCGACGCCTTCGAGGAGGCCGGCGACCTCTTCGATCCGGCGACGGCGGCGCGGCTCCGGAGGCACATCTACAGCGGCGGCAACCGGGTGGAGCCCGGCGCCGCCTACCGCGCGTTCCGCGGGCGTGACCCGGACCCCACCCCGATGCTCCGCAACCGGGGGCTGCTGGATTCCGCCGCGTCCTGAACGGCGCTCACTCGAAGTCCTCGTCCAGCTTGGCCTTCTTGAGGTCGACCCCGCCGATGCTGAAGTCGATGTCCGCGCGGATCCCCTGGGTGTCGGTGAACTCCAGCTCGATGTGGCGCTTGTCGCCGTCGCCGCGGATCTTGAGCATCGGCTCGATCTTGTCCGGCTGGTAGCCCGAATTGGTGGGCTCCTTCAGGAGGCTTTGCCAGGTGAGCCGGACGTTGTGGCCGTTCTTGGCCGGGGTGACGTCGGCGGGGGTGAAGGTGTAGACTTGGGTCGCCTTGTGGGTCGCCTTGCCCGACGGGTACTCGACGACGTAGGTGACCTGCCCCGTGGCCACGGTGAGGGTGGCCTGCCCCGCGGAGGTCGCCGAGGCGATCTTCTTGCCATCCTTGCGGACCGCCTCTCCGTAGCGGGTGTAGACCCCGGCCCAAGCAGAGCCGTCGAGCGCCGCCGCGGTGGCGGTGGCTGCGGGTGTGCTGTCGGGGGAGGCGCCGTCCGTGGAGGTCTTTTTCTTGCAACAACCCACGGCCGCGAGGACCAGCGGGAAGAGAAGGATCACGGCCCGGGCGAGGGCAGATCGATCCAGCCATGGAGTGGAAGTGTTCTTCATCTCGAAAATCCCCTTCGCGAACCAGGAGAGCGCAGGAGAGCGCGTGGCGTCACGCGGCGCTCGTCGTGGCGCAGACGATAGCCCTCACCCGATGCTCAGCGAACCCCAAGGGAACCTGGCCGCCGGGCGAAGGCGCCGGGCGTCGAGGTGCGCGGAGTCCGGCGCTGCCCGCCGCGCGAGGGGCTGACCCTTCGGATCCCCAGGGGGTGGTCCGAAGGATCCCCATTCCCACCCGCGCGAGGTGTGTGAAACCAACCCAAAATCACCATGAAGGCAGTACGGATTGTGGGTTTCGCGGTGTCGCTGGGGATGGCGATGGCGTGCGGGAGCGGGGAGAGCGCGGACAACGAGGGGGGCACCTCCGGGAGCGGAGGGAAGCTCAACGGTGGGGGCAAGGGACGAGGGGGGGGGGCCTCCGGCGGGACAGGCGAGAGCGGCGCCGGAGGGTCACTGGCCGAAGCGGGGAGCGGCGGCAGCGCCGGGCAGGCGCAGGGCGGTGGCGCCGGTGCGAGCCCGGACGATCCTCTCTTCGGCGACAAGGAACTCTGCGACGGCGGGCTGGACAACAACCGGGACGGCAAGGTCGACGAGGGCTGCGACTGCACGCCGGGGACCACCGAGCCTTGCTACCTCGGCAGACCCAGCGAGCTGGGCCCAGGCAGCGCCTGCAAGTCGGGCACCCACACCTGCATCGCCAAGGGGGGAGAGTTCGGAGAGTGGGGGCCCTGCGAGGGCTCCGTGCTGCCGACCTCCGGGGAGGTTTGCAACGGCGTCGACGACAACTGCAACAACAAATCCGACGAGGGGTGCGAGTGCATCCCGGGCGACAAGGCGCCCTGCGGACCGGACATCCCCCCCTGCAAGCCCGGCGAGAAGACCTGCACCGCCGAGGGCAAGTGGGGGGAGTGCGTCGGCGGCGTTGGACCCAAGCCGGAGGTCTGCAACGCCAAGGACGACAACTGCGACGGCCTCGTCGACAACACCGACGCCTGCGAGTGCGTCCCCGGGACCATCGAGAAGTGTGGCCCCCAGGCGGGCACCTGCACGGTCCAGGGGGACAAGATCTGCGACGCCCAGGGGAAATGGGGCCCTGCATCGGCGGAACCCAGCCCGATCCCGAGGTATGCGACGGGGTGGACAACGACTGCGACGGTGAGGTCGATGAAGAAGGAGGCGAGGCTGGTCCTTGCGAGTGCGTCCCCGGTACCCAGGAGCCCTGCGGTCTGGCAGTGGGGCAGTGCGTCCCGGGCGTCCGGGTCTGCCAGGCGGGAGGGGTGTGGAGCGAGTGCGTCGGGGCGGTGCTCCCCAAGAAGGAGAGCTGCAACGGCAAGGACGACGACTGCAACGGGTTGGTCGACGACGGCCTCCAGTGCGAGTGCCTCGACGGCGCCGTGCAGCCCTGCGGCGTCTCCAGCGTCGGCGCCTGCAAGATGGGCCAGATCTCCTGCATCGATGGCAAGCTGAGCGAGTGCGTCGGCGCCGTGTTCCCCGCCAAGGAGGTCTGCGGCAACGGCCTCGACGACGACTGCAACGGCCAGACCGACGAGGGGTGCGTCGTCGAGGTCGCCATCAACATCAGCGGCGATTGCGTCTGCTCCGCTCCTTGTCCCCCGCAGGCTCCTTATCCGGTCGGGTGCAACATCACCATGGCCGGCGGCGACGATCGCGGCTGCGTGGCCGTGGCCGGGAGTCAGGTCTACTTCCAGGAAGGCGACGCCTGCGGGGCCGGCTCCGTCTCCGGCAAGCTGTTCTGCTCCAGCCAGCCAGGCAACGGGCTCAACGCCCAGAACTGCCCCATCAACAAGTCGAAGAAGACCTACGCGAGCAAGCCGAGCGGCTGCACCAAGATCTCCAGCGGCAAGCCGGGGAGCTGCTACTTCTGATCCGTTCGCCCCGCCGGCCGGGGGGTCACCGCGGCAGCCGGGCGAAGGCGTCGACGATGGCCTCCCGCAGCGGTGAGATCCCGGCGACGTAGCCGCTCACGTGCCCTCCCTCCAGCCACCGTAGCTCCGAGCCGCTCCAGTGCTCGTGGATCCTCCGGGCCCCCTCCGCGAAGATGTAGCCGTCCTCCCGCGCCACCAGCAGGATCGCCGCCTCCGGGGCCCGGGGCGGTGGCTGCTGGGTCAGGCAGGTGGCGTCCAGCACCTCCGCCAGCCTCGCCCTCGCCTCGCCGGGGCTCCCCCGGGCGCCCAGCGCCGACCAGCAGGTCACCCGCGACAGCAGCCCCTCGATGAACGCCTGGCGCGCGGTGCAGGGGGCCGAGGCCGGCGCCACCGCCACCGGGAACGGCAGCAGCGCCGCCGCCAGCGCCGCCATCTGCCCCCCCATGCTGTAGCCCGAGAGCCCCACCGGGTGCCCTCGCTCGTGGAGCCACACCGCCAGCGCCCGGGCCTCCTCGACGATGGCGCGCCCCATGGTCACCAGCTCCGCCACGGTGCGCACGTCCGAGCCCTGCTGGTACGACGGCTTGCGGTGGCCGTAGAGCGGGTTCTCCAGGAGCAACGCGCCCACCCCGCGGGCCAGCAGCGGCAGGCAGAGGCGGCGGCGGCGGGCGTAGCCGTGCTCTCCGGTGGCAGCGAGGTGGAGGCAGACCGGCGGCGGCGTCCGGTGAGGCCCCGGCGGGAGCAGGAGCAAAACCCGCCCCGTGCGGCTGGCGTCCGGCAGCGTTCCGTCGTCCACGGGGCTGAGGAAGACCCCGTGCCGCTCGGTCCAGCCGCGCCGTTGCTCCTCGGGCCCCCAGCGCAGCTCCACCCGCAACGGAGGAGGAGGCCGCCGCAGCAGCCCCACCACCCGTTCGATGGTCGCCTCATCCCCCCACCCGTCACGGAAGAACGATCCCACGGGGCTGAGCTTCACGTAGAGCCGGTCGACCCAGTGTCCTCGGTTCATGGCGCGCTGGCAGTGTAACCCAAGGGCGAGGATCCGCTTCGCCTCCCGGCGCCCCGACTCCAGCGCCCCGTGCACCGTGCCACGCGATCGTTGCGAGGTCGCCTCCCCGGCGAAGAAGAGCTGCTGGTCCACCGGGCGGGCCAGCTCCTCGTGGTCGTCGGCGCTGGAGCCCACCGAGGGGTACGAGTACGCCCCCAGCGTGAAGGGCTCGTTCAGCCAGTCCGCGACCTTCGTCCTCACCGGAGCGCCCAGCTTCGGGGCCAGCGTGCGCATCGCCGCCAGGCACCGCTCCACCGCGCCCCGCTCCCCCCGCGTCAGCATCCGGATCGCCTGGTCCCCGCTCGCCAGCGCCACCAGCAGCGGCTGCCCGGTCCAGCGGTGGGCGTTGACCACCACCAGCGGCCCCTCCGGGGCCGTGAACCCGAAAAATTCGTCCTCCGGCCACTGGACCCCGGCGAACGCCATCGCCACCTTCAGGAACTGCCCTAGCCCCATCCTCCGGATCACCTTGCGCTTCTCCCCCGGCAGGGCCGGACGGAACTCCGGGCGCCCGGCCTTCAGCACCCCCAGCGGCAGCGCCACCAGCACCCGCCTCGCGGCGAAGTACGCCCGCCTCGTGTTCACCATCACCAGCGGCCCGCGGCGCTCCACCAGCCGCACCTCGTGGTCCAGCCGCACGTCCAGCCCCCGCGCCAGGTGCTCCGCCAGCTTCCCGTAGCCTCCCCCCGGTACCAGATCGTCCCCCGGATACTCCTCGTCATCGTCCCCACGGAGCAGCGAGATCCGCGAGAGATCGTCCCCCACGTCCAGCGCATGCAGGCGCCCGTACCAGGAGAACAGCTCCCGCTCCTGCCCCGGCGGAGGCAGCATCCGCGCGAGCCCTTGCGCCACCGACCGATCCGCTTCTCCCTTGGCCTCCCGCCTCGCCTGCCGGTACCGCCGCTGGAACTCCGCCTCCGCCTGCTCCCGGGCCCTCGCGCTCGCCGCCTTCCCCTCGTGGAGCAGCGTGACCTTTTCCCACCGGGAGGGCGTCGTCGTCACCCCGGCCTCCTTGGCCAGCTCCACCAGCGGGTTCCCCCGGGACCCGTGGATCCACGCGGCCCCCAGGTCCACCGGTGCCCCCAGGGAGGTGTCCGTCCAGATCCTCCCGCCGATCCGGTCCCGCGCCTCCACCACCACCACCCTCTTGCCCGCGTCCGCCAGCATCCGTGCCGCTGCGAGGCCCGCCATCCCCGCGCCCAGCACCGCCACGTCCAGAGGTTCCGGAGGGGCCGCGGCGCTGGCGGACGGCGCCGGCGTCGCCTCGTCGGCTCCTTGCTCCCCGCCGACCTCGCCCCCCCCCGAGGTCGGCGCCAGGCAGCAACCCCCGAGGGCCACGGACCCAAACGCCCTGAGAACCGCGCGCCGGGAAGATCCGGATGGTGTCTTTTTTGACATCTATCGGTGGGGCTTGAGGACGCAGGTCATCCCGTTGAGCTCGCGGGTGAGCTCGGGGCGGTCGGGGATCGTCACGCGCCAGCGAGGCTCGCCGTTGACCATCTCGTAGAGCCCGTCGGCGGGGAGGTCCTCGGGGACGCCGCTCTTGACGGCGGCGCGCCAGGCGGCGGGCCAGGTGCAGTTGGGCTCGGGGGCGGCGGTGTCTCCCTTGCGGGCCGTGATCGGCTCGGGTCCGCCGCCGTCCGCCTTGAAGACGAAGCCCGGGTGGGTGGTCGGGGCGTCCTTGGGGTCCCTGGGGCGATCCTTGGGGGTGGGGCTGATGTGGACGACGGTGATGCTGGGGCCCGGCTTCGAGAGATCGACGGTGCCCCGGGTCGAGCCGCTGATCTGGATCCGCAGGAGCGGGGTGGACCCTCCCTGGGGGAACAGGGCACGCTGGACCGCCGGCAGCAGCAGGGTCGGGTCCGCGTGGGTGGCGTCGGGGATGGCGAGGCCGCTCACCGATGAGATCACCGGGGGCAGGGGAGCCGGACGCACGGGCGCGGAGCTGGAAGGGGTAGAAGCTGCCGCGCGGCTGTACTCCCAGAGCCCGTAGCCCGCTCCTCCGAGCAGGATGACCCCCCCCAGGATCGCCATCGCCGAGGGGAGCCGGCGCTGCGGCTTGATGATGACGAAGGGCTGCCCGGGGCGAGCGTTCCGGGTGGTGTCGAGGACGCCGACCCTGGCCGGCTCGGTGGCGGGGATGTGCGTCCCGTCCTCGGCGGAGATCTCCCGCAGCGCCCCGCAGAACGGGCACCGCTTGTCGCTGGCGCCGAGGGGGGCCTGGCAGCGAGCGCAGGAGAGATCCCCGGCGGGCTCCGGGGCGGTGATCTGCCGGCTTGCGTGGGGCGGTGGCTGGGACATTCCGTGACAAAGGTAGCACGGAGGGCTTGCGGCACGGGGGCGCGAATGGCATGGCCGTCGCCCTTGGCAGACATCGATCTTTCTCCCCTGGGCGCGCTGGTCGAGCGCACCTTCGGCGCGGGGGTCTCCTGGCAGGCGGACCCGATGCCGGGCGGGGCCTCGACGCGGAAGTTCTTCCGGGTGCACCTCGAAGGCACCTCCCCCCGGAGCGCCGTGGCCTTCTTCGTCCCGGACGCGACCCGCTCCGACGAGATCGACAAGACCGACGGCGTCCGCCACCGCTGGCCCTTCCTGGAGGTCCAGGAGCTGCTGGCCGCTCGCGGGGTCGCGGTCCCCCGGATCCTGGCGGACGGCAGCGACCAGGGGTGGCTGCTGGTCGAGGACCTGGGCGACGACACCCTGGCCAACTACCTCCTGAGGAACCCTGGAGACAAGGAGGCCATCTACCGGCAGGCGGTCCGGGACCTGGCCCGGGCGCAGCGGTCCCTGGGCGAGCTGCCGGAGGGGTCCGTGGTGCGGCGCCGCGCCTTCGACGAGGAGCTGCTCCTCTGGGAGATCCATCACTTCCGCGAGTGGGCCCTGGAGGCCCGCGGCCTGGCGCTCTCCCCCGAGGACCGCTCCTCCTTTGACGCCATCGCCGCGCGGCTCGCCGCCCGGATCGCCGGCTGGCCCCGCGGGTTTGTCCACCGGGACTACCAGAGCCGCAACCTGATGGTGGTCGACGGCCCCGCGCTGGTCTGGATCGACTTCCAGGACGCGCTCCTGGGCCCCCGGGTCTACGACCTGGTGGCGCTGCTCAACGACAGCTACCAGACCTTCGACCGCCCCTTCGTCGAGGCTCGCCTCGATGACTTCGCCGCGGAACTCGGCCTCGACGAGGAGGACCGGAAGCGGCTTGGTGTCGAATTTGACCTGGTGACGGTGCAGCGCAAGCTGAAGGATGCCGGGCGCTTCGTCTTCATCGACCGGACCAAGCGGAACCCGTCGTTTCTGCGCTTCGTCGAGCCGACCATCGAGAAGGTGCGGGCCAGCCTGGAACGCCTGGGGCAGGACGAGGACATGGCCGCCCTGGGCTCCATCGTCGCCCGGGCGCTGCGCCAGGGGGCGTGAGCCTCGCTCAAACTCGGCATTCGCCGTTTTGTGAGGGAGGGCTCCGGTCGGCCCCCGGCCCCCGGCCTCCGGCCTCCGGGCTCCGGCCTCCGTGAGCGGCTCCCGGACACGGCCACGTGAACGCGAACGAAGGGTTCTCCCGGACGCTCCCTTTCCCCTCGCCGAGGGGTCCGCCCCGCCAGAAAGGCCAGCCCGTCGGCCTGGGGGGTGGGTGGCGGGGGCTCACCGACGAGAGCGCCGAGCTTTCGTTGCCGCTCCAAGCAAGGCTGCCGTCGATTCGGTGGTCATCGCACCGACGAGCCAGCGGTCCAGCTTCGTGAGGTCGGTACAGGCCAGGATCTGGGTGGCCTGCGCCTTCGTCACCCGCAGACCACGGCTCTCCAGCAGCATCACCACCGCTTCGGCCTTGCCCTTGGCCAGCCCTTGCGCTTCGCCCTCGGCCCTGCCCTTGGCTTCGCCCTCGGCCCTGCCCTTGGCTTCGCCCTCGGCTTTCCCTTCGAGCCAGGCCTGGGTTTTGACGCGC
>CAZSDX010000260.1:0-9805 GCA_964605685.1 uncultured Polyangiaceae bacterium | reverse complement strand
GGACGCCCGGCGCGCCCACGCCCAGTGCACCGGCGCCCTCGACGACTGCGTCGCCGCCTGCGACCCGGCGGACTGCGGCTGCCTCGACGGATGTTACCAGGGCGCCGACGGCTGCCGCCAGGCCACCGCGGCCCGCGACGGCTGCGTCACCGAGATCTGCGCGCCGTACTGCGAGTGACGGCGGAGGCCCCTCAGCGAGCGGCCAGGGCGATGACCTGGCGAACGATGCCGTAGGCACCGTAGGCCGCGCACCCGGAGGTCAGCACCGCCGCGACCACGGCGCCCACCGGGTGCGCGTCGATGAATTCGAACCAGCGGTTCCCGGCGGCCTTGAGGCCCGTGCAGGGGCACTGCACCGGGATGTGCCCGTCGAGGATGGCCCGCAGCCGGTCGGCCATCTCGCGGGCGGTCTGGAAGCGCAGCGCCGGGTCTTTCTCCAGGCCCTTGCGGAGGAAGAAGGTGAACTCCGGCGGGATGCCGTAGCGGTGGTGCATGGCGATGGCGGACAGAGGCTCCTCGGTTATCACCCCCACCAGCATCTGCTGCTGGGTTTGCTTCGGGGTCAGGTAGTGGTCGAGGGTCATCAGCTCGTAGAAGACCGCCGCCAGGGAGTAGAGGTCACTCCGCACGTCGATGAGATCGAGGCGACCGCGGGCCTGCTCCGGGCTCATGTAGGCGGGCGACCCGACGATGGATCCCATCCGGGTCGACGTCAGCCGCTCGCCCCCCAGCGACCCCTGGAGCGCCTCCTGGGGCGGCGGGGCGGTGGCCTCCGCGGGCGCCTGCTCCACCGGATCGGAGAGCCGCTTGGCCAGCCCCCAGTCCATGATCATCACCTCGCCGTAGGGGCCCACCATGAGGTTCTCTGGCTTGAGATCCCGGTGAAGAATTCCCTTCTCGTGGACGAACTGGATCGCCTGCAAGATCCGCAAGAACAGCTCCGCCCTCGCCTTGAACGAGAAGCGCTGGAGGTACGCCGCGTCGCCCCGGATCAGGTGCTCGATGATCGCGTCCAGGGTCTCCCCCTCGACGTACTTCATCACGAAGAAGTAGCCGTTCTCGTCCAGCCCCACGTCGTGGACCGGCGGGATGCTAGGGTGTTCAAGCTGACCCACCACCTGGATCTCGTCGATGAAGCGCAGCAGCGGCTCCCCCGCCTCACCCCCCGCCTTCAACCGCTTCATCGCCACCTTCCGGGCGATGTCATTGTCGTGCACCAGGCTCACCTCCCCGAAGGAGCCCTCTCCCAGCCGCTTCACCTCCTCGTAGCGCGGCCTCTCCTCCCCGGAGAGCGCCAGCCCCGGGCGCCTCTCGCCGCGGGGGAGCACCGCCACCGAGCGGCGCAGCACTCGCTTCTCCTCCGTGGTGTCCAGCCCCGTCGGGGGCGGCAGGGGCCCTCGCCCGGGGAGCGGCAGCGTGCGGTTCGGGTGCGCCGTGTCCAGCGGCAGCGTGCGGTTCAGGTGGGCGTCCTGCGGCATGGCGTCTCCTCGGGGGCTGCGGGGGCTTTTCAGGGTACGAAGACCCCCGCCTCCCGGATCCAGCGGGAGAGTAGCGCGTCCGCGGGGCCGCTGCCGCCGGTTGGTGTGGACCTCAGCGCCAGCGGGACCGCTCGGGTCAACAGGGACACCTTGCGGGCCGTGGAGGTGTGGGCGCGTCGGGTGATGCTGTCGTGGTGGTGCGCTGCCAGATCCTCCCCGATGGCCGCGTAGATGTGCCGCGCAGCGGCGATGGCCAGGCGGCAATCCGGCGGGAGCATGGCGACCCCCCGGTCTGCGGAGCGATAGAAGTCGTCGGCCAGCCCCAGCAGGCGACGTACCGCCTCGCGGACGGGCCAGGACGCGAAGCGAGCCTCGAGCACCGCCCGGCGCGAGGTGCCGCAGGCCTGGAGCAGCTCGTCGGGCAGGTAGACGCGGCCGCGGCGGGCGTCCTCGCCGACGTCGCGGGCGATGTTGGTGAGCTGCATCGCCACGCCAAGCTCGCAGGCGCGGAGCAGGGCTTCGGGGTCGGCGGTATCCATGACGAGGGCCATCATCAGGCCGACGGTGGAGGCCACGCGGAAGCAGTAGAGGTACAGCTCGTCGAGGGTGGCGTAGCGGGTATCGATGGCGTCCATCTCCATGCCGGCGAGGAGCGCCTCGGGGAGCCCCCGGGGGAGGCGGTGGGTGCGAGCCACTGCGGCGAAGGAACGGTCGATCGGATCCGGGAGCAGGGCGTCGGTGACGCCTCCGTCGGGACGGTAGACGAGGTCGAGGCGGGTACGGAGGGCAGCGACGCGCTTGCGGGCGGGGTCGCCCTGGACGCCCTCGTCCACCGCATCGTCGCTCCGCCGACAGAAGGCGTAGAGAGCCCAGGAGGAGGCCCGTACCCGGGGCGGAAGCAGCCAGGAGGCCAGGTAAAAGGAGCGGGAGTGGGTGCGGATCCAGCCTTCGCAGTGGGTCGTGTCGAGCGCGTTCATGGGGGCGGTCTGGCCTGACGGCGGGTGCTATCCTCGGCGCCGCGTGAGCAAGCCATCGTTCCGTGTGTACTTCATCTCCCACTTCGATGGTCGAAAGACCGGCGTGTTGCTCCGGACGTGGGACGCCTTCTTCGATCGCCCGCCGCCCTCGGCCTACGGAGCCAGCGAGGAGGAGGTGTTTCGCCAGCTGGAGGTGACCCTGCGGGAGCTGGAGATCACCGGCGAGGATCACCTCAACCGATACCTCTGGGAAGAGACCTTCCACAGCCAGGAGGTGCTGGTGGATATCCACCCGCTGTCGGTGGTGAAGAAGCGCACGGTCATCGGCAAGAAGCGGATCCCGCTGCGGCTGACCTACATCCACAGTAAGCTGGCCTCCGGGGCCTACCGGGTGATGATGCCCCGCATCGGCGGCTGGTTCATCCTGGAGGACCTGTCGCTGGCTCCCGAGGTGCTACGCCAGGCGGTGAGCACCCTGCTCCTCGGGGAGAACCCCCGGTGGATCTACGATTTCCGGAGCGAGGGCGAGGAGTACGTGCGCGAGTGGGAGCCCCGGTTCCTGCTGCGCCTGGACGAGGCGCCTCCCCCACGGGGCGGGGCCCCGGCGGTCAGCGTACTCGCCCGCGTCGCCGAGGATCTGGTCGAGAAGGCCACGCGCCACAGGCTCCCCCCCACCCTCGGGGACGACGACGACCTGCGCCCTCTGCTGCCGCTGGTCCGCCAGCACCCGCCGGCCTCGCTGCTGCTGGTCGGGGGGCCTGGCGCCGGGAAATCCACCTGGGTGCGGCGCCTGGCACGCCTGCTGGTGAGCGAGCGCAGGCCAGGGGTCCCCACCCCGAGCATCTGGTCCACCAGCGCCGACCGGATCATCGCCGGCATGGTCTACCTCGGCATGTGGCAGGAACGCTGCCTCCAGATCGCCGAGGAGCTGTCCCACCGGAGCGACTACCTCCACGTCGACCGGCTGGTCCCGCTGCTCCGCCCCCAGCCCGACGGGGCCTCCATCGCCGAGCTGTTCCTCCCCGCGATGGAGGCCGGCGAGATGAGCCTGATCGCCGAGTGTACCGAGGCCGAGTTGGAGCGGTGCCAGCGCCGCTTCCCCTCGCTGCTCACGCGCTTCCGCGTGGTGCGCCTCCCGGAGACCCCGCCTCCGGTGATGATCGGCCTCCTGGACCGCTACCAGCACCGCAAGGACGGCGGCGCCCGGATGACTCCCTCCGGGCTCAAGCGACTGGTGCAGCACCTGGCCACGTTCCAGCCCTCGCTCTGCTTCCCAGGCAAGGGGTTCCGCTTCCTCGACTGGCTCTACCAGGAGGGCCCCGGCCCGCGGGGCCGCCCGATGACCCCGCGGGAAGTCTCCGAGGCTTACTCCCGCCACTCGGGGCTCCCGGTGGAGCTGATCGCCGACGACGTGCCGGCGGGCGCCGAGGTCCACGCCCGCGCCCTGCGCCGCCAGGTGATCGGCCAGGACGAGGCCTGCATGGTGGTGGCGCAGGTGCTGGCCCGCTTCAAGGCCGGGCTCAACGACCCGGAGCGCCCCTGCGGCACGCTGCTCTTCGTGGGCCCCACCGGCGTCGGCAAGACCGAGCTGGCCAAGCAGCTCACCCGCTACATGTTCGGGGACGAGGGCCGGATGATCCGCCTCGACATGAGCGAGTACATGGCCCCCGGCTCCGCGGCCCGGATGATGGAGGTGGGGCGAGGCGTCTCCAGCCTGGCGCAGCGCGTCCGGGAGCAGCCGCTGAGCCTGGTGCTCCTGGACGAGATCGAGAAGGCCCACGCCGAGGTCTTCGACCTGCTGCTGGGTGTCCTCGGGGAGGGGCGCCTCACGGACGCCTTCGGTCGCCTGGTCGATTTCCGGATGACGATGGTGCTGATGACCTCCAACCTGGGGGCCGGGGGCAAGGGGCCCGTCGGCTTCGGGGAGGGACGGGATCCGGGGGCCTTCCACCGGGCGGTGCGCCAGCACTTCCGCCCCGAGCTGTTCAACCGCATCGACCACGTGATCGCCTTCCGGAGCCTCGCCCCCGAGGACATCCTCCGCATCGTCGACCTGGAGATCGAGCGGGCCAACCAGCGCACCGGCCTGCTGCGCCGGAACCTGCGGCTCCGGGTCTCCCCCGAGGCCCGGGCGCTCATGGCGCAGCTCGGCTACCACCCCACCCACGGGGCCCGCCCCCTCAAGCGGCTCATCGAGGAGAAGCTCATCACCCCCATCGCCGCGCGCATGGCGCAGGATGCCTCCCTGCGGGACCGGGAGATCCCGGTGCTCCCCCCCGGAGCCCCCGCCTCCCCCGACGCCCTCGTGCTGTCGCCGTGAGGGGAACCTCGATCACTTGTTCTGCATCTTGCGGAGCTTGGCGCGGATGTCCTCGTCGTCGTCCTCCTTCTCCTCGCCGTCGTCCTTCTTGTCTTCCTTCTTTTCCTCGTCCTTCTTGTCTTCCTTCCTGTCGCCGTCCTTGTCGCCGGCGAGCTTCTTCTTGAAGGCGTCGCGGATCGAGTCCCCGTCGTCGTCATCGTCCGCGTCGGGATCCTTGGTCTTATCCTTGTCCTCGCCCTTCTTCGGCTTCTCGTCGGGGGGCTCGGGCATCTGGCCGTTGGGGAAGAGCTTCTTCTCCTCCTCGGTGCACGGCAGGGGGTTGGCCATGTCGTCCTGGACGCATTCGAGGCGCCAGGCGTCGCGGGGAGGCTGGTTGAGCTTCTTTGCCTCCTCGCGCAGCGCGGCGCTGTCGCGGTCCACCAGCACGGTGGAGACCTTGGGGATGTACATGACGATGGCGAGGCCCGCGGTGAGGATGAGCAGCGCCGGGACCACGACCCGGTAGAGGCTGACGACGGGGCGGTTGAAGCGGAAGCTGGCAATGTAGAGGTTGAGGCCCAGGGGCGGTGCGCAGTAGGCGATCTCCAGGTTGAGGAGGAACATCATCGCCAGGTGGAAGGGATGCAGGCCGAAGCGGGCGGCGAAGGGGATGATGAGGGGGACCGCCACCAGGATCGCGCTGAAGCCGTCCATGACCATCCCGAGCACCACCAGGAAGATGTTGAGGATGATGAGGAACTGCCAGCGCTCCGACAGGCCGAGGTTGATGAGGGCCTCGAGGACCTTGTTGGGGATGTGCTCCTGGACCGCGTAGTTGATGAGCGCGTTGGCCATCGCCAGAATGACGATGATGGCCCCGGCGAGGCTCATGGAGCTCTTGACGATCCTGGGGATGTCCTTCTTCCAGGAGAGATCCTTGTAGACGTAGATCTCGATGAGGAGCGTGTAGAGGGCGGCGAGGGCCGCCACCTCGTCGATGCCGGTGAGGCCCGAGCCCAGGCCGCCGAGGATGACCACCGGGACGAGCAGCTCCCACTTGATGAGCCACAGGGCCTCCCCCATCTCCTTGAGGTTGGGGCTGGAGCGGGGCACCTTGTGCTTGATGGCGACGTAGATCGAGTAGATCGACAGCATCACCATGATGAGGAAGCCCGGGATGAGCCCCGCCTTGAACGCCTTGTTGAAGTCGATGCCGGCGACCAGCGCGTAGATCAGGATCGGCAGCGACGGCGGGAGCAGGAGCCCGAGGGAGCCCCCGGTGGTCACCAGGCCCAGGGCGAAGTTGTCCGGGTACCCCTGCTTGCGGAGCGCCGGGTAGAGCAGCCCACCGATGGCGACGATGGTGACGCCGCTGCCGCCGGTCAGGGTGGTGAAGAAGGCGCTGGAGAAGATGCAGACGATGGCGAGGCCGCCGGGCATCCACCCCAGCACCGCCTGGGACGCCCGCACGATCCGGTCCGGCGTCTTCGACTCGGCCATCAGGTAGCCGACGAAGGTGAACAGCGGGATCGTCACCAGGATGGGCGATCCGGCGAAGCGGTTGTCGAGCACGTCCGGCGCCAGGTAACGCACGAACTGGAACGACGGGTTGGGGTGGGCCAGCCACGCCAGCGCGGACACGCCCCCCATCACCGAGAACAGGGGCATCCCCAGCAGCGCAAGCAGCAGGACGACCAGGAGCAGCGCGCCCATCAGGAACCTCCCTCCGCTGCCGCGGGCTCGCCCCCGGGCTCATCGTCGTGATCCTCCCGGTGGGCCGCGTCCGGATCCACCACCACGTGCCCGCTGAACACCAGCAGAACCCGCAGCAAGAACTTGAGCCCCATCATGAAGAACCCGAAGGGGAACAGCAGGTTGAGCGTCTCCACCAGCAACCCTCGCTGGTTCTTCCCCGGCACGATCACCAGCGGCGAGACCGGCCTCGCCACCGCGTCGCCCTTGACCAGCAGCGCCTCGACCTGCTCCTTGGGGAACCACGCCTCGTAGCCGCCCTCCTGCACGTGGGCGTTCCACTCGGCGCCGCTCAGCGCCTCGCTGTACTTGGTGCCCGTGAAGACCCGGGGGCCCACCCTCAGGTCGAGGCTGATCTGCTTGCGGAGCACGAAGAACTGCTCGCGCAGCTCGTGGGTCAACACCCCCATCTTCTGCCCGGTCGTGCTCTCCTTGGGGGCCTGGAAGCTGGCGATGACGATGTGATCGACGAAGCCCCAGGTGGAGGCAAAGCACACCGCCGCCGCCGCCAGCCACGCCGCCGCCGCCGCCGGGATGCGCACCTTCGGCGGGATGAACCGCATCACCACGTCGATGTTGATGTGCTTGCCGCTCGACGTCGCCAGGCTCGCCCCCAGCATCGCCAGCCACGCCGTCAGCCGCGTGCCCACGCCGCGAAGCCCGCCGATGAGCGTGAGGGTGGAGGCGTCCTGGTACCAGTTGAGGATCTCCGAGCTGTAGGTCACCCCCACGCCCACCCAGAGCCTCCCGAGGAACAGCCCCGCCGCCGCAGCGATGGTGGTGGCGGTGCTCCGGAGGCGCTCAGGCTTGCCCCTGAGCAACCGCCAGGTGGCGAAGCCCAGCACCAGGGAGGTCACCACCGCGCGGAACACCACCCCCGCCTTGCCGCTGGTGGGCGGCGTGCTCATCCCCTTGAGGAACACCCAGGCGCAGAGCGAGGCGATCTCCGCCAGCAGAACCCCCACCGCCAGCTTCGTCTCGAAGCGCGCCCACGCCTTCTCGAAGCGCTGGAGCGGCTCTCCCCACGCCGCCCCAGGCGGGTGCGCGGGGAGGCTGGGCGCCTCGGCCCCAGGAGGGGTCTCCTCCGGTGGCTTTGCCGTCGTGGTGTCGGTGCTCTCCGGGGCCTCGCTGGAGGCGTCTTTCTCCCCGGAAGCACCGGGATCCTGCCCGGTGTCTTGCTCGCTCATCCTGGCGGCGAGCCTACCTCAAAAGCACCCCCGGCGGTCAGTAAGGGAGCTGGATCACCGAGCGGAAGCCGAAGTTATCCGATACGTTCCCGAGGAAATCCTTCCCCTCCTTGTCCTTGAGGGGCACGATCTGCTCCTTGAGCGTCCGGCTGGACGCCTGGATGAAGGGCTTGACCGTGCCTGCGGTCAGGAGGAAGGAGGTCCAGGCGTTGGTGTTGCTCCCGTAGGAGTTCTCCGGCGCCGCGCAGATGGTACAGGCAGGCGTGTAGCCGGCGGCGACCCCGGGGAAGAACGCCTGCTCCAGCGTCAGGAAGGTCTCCGGGTAGAGCGCGGGGATCGGCGGGGTGGCCTCCTTGTACTCCTTGCTGGAGGCGGCGTCACCGGCGACGATGACCAGGCGATCGGACTTGCTCTTCGCGTTGACGAACTTGACCCAGCGCTGGGCCTGGAGGAGCTGCTCGTTGACCCAGCCCGCGGGCGTGGTCAGCCCCTTCCCGTAGAGACCCGTGTAAGGCACCGTCGACCCCTGCACGAAGGAGAGGTGGCCGCAGTAGACGTCGACCAGCTCCTCGTCGGGCATCTGGATCGTGGCCCGGAGCACCGTCCTGCGGAACATGGTGCTGGGCAGCACGTAGACCTCGCTCTCCTTGATGGGGTACCGGGAGAGCATCATGCTCGACCCCATGCCCAGGTGAGCGAAGGCCGCCTGCGGGTTGGTGTCGCAATCCGCCTTGATGTCCTCGACGGAGCGGTACGACACCAGGTTGGCGATGAGGCAGGTGTAGCAGCGCTTGTTGTCGATGTTGGTGCTGGCCAGGAGCGAGGTGAACGCCGCCGCACACTTCGAGGAGAGGCACCCGGCGTTGCCGCTGGTGAGGGCGCCCTTGGGGTCGTCGAGGGGCTCGACGCAGTTCTTCTGGACGCAGTTGAGGGCGTTCTGGCTGGCGGTGGCCGCCGTCCCGCTGGCGCAGGTCGCCGTGGGCAAGTCCGGGACCTTCCCGTCCGCGTCCTCCACTTCCGTGGGCAGCGAGGAGAAATCCAGCGCCGGGGAGAACCGGTGGGGGTAGGCCCCGGCCTTGTCCGCCGCAGCCGCCACCGCGTCGCGATCCGCCTGGGTGTAGATCTCCTGGAGGCAGACCACATCCGAACCGAGCTGGGCGACCTGGTCGAAGACGTAGGGGCGGCGCTCCTTCTCGTAGGGAGCGAAGGCGCCGTAGAGACCGACGGTGGCCGTGTCGACGGTCAGCGTCCGCTGTGGCGGAGGGTCGGTCAGCTTGCAGTCCAGGTAGAGGGTGCCCGTGTCCTTCGACTCGTCGCAGGTGAGCCCCCGGAGCGGGAAGCCCGGGTCGTTCCGCGTACCGACGGCGTAGAGGGTGCTGGAGCCCGCCCCCTGGGGCGACAGCGCGGCAACCATCATCGCGTTCGAGGAACCCGCGCGCGTCACGCCCAGGTTGAACTCGATGGGCAGCACCTCCAGGTAACCCGCCTCGTTGATCTGGCCGATGATGGCGTTGTCGTTCTTTGCCGGGACGCCGCCCAGGGGCAGCGCCTCCGTGAGGATCGGGCTGATGGCAGCCGGGAGCTTGTCGCTCGACGAGAGCCCGAAGAACAGCGGACCGGCGAAATCAACGGCGTTGACCATCCGGACCCCGGACCCCGCGCTCGCCTTCTTCTCCGGGAGCAGCCGGAGCAGCCCGGTCGTATTCACCCCGCCCAGATGCAGCAGCGTGTACCCCGTCCCCGCTTCGATCTTCAGCCCCTTGGCCTCGACGATGGCGTCCGCGGAGCAGTCGGCGGCGCCTGCGTCGATCACCTTCGCGTCCACCTCCCCCGGCTCGACCCCGAAGGACCGGGTCACCTGGAGGTACGAGAGCCCCGGCTCGCAGGAGGCCCCGAACCCCCGAGGCCACGGCGTCGACCCGCTGTAGTCGGCCGCCCCCGCAGGCTTCAGGCAAAAGCTCACCGCGTTGCCCCTGGGCGACAGGTTCCCCAGCCGCAGCAGCCCCTCGCCCTCCGCCGGAGGCATGCACGCGCCCCCTCCACCTGCCCCCGCGTCGCCGCCTGCTCCCGCTTCCCCCGCCGAGCCCCCGTCGCCCGCCGCGCCGCCGTCGC
>CAZSDX010000259.1:0-9840 GCA_964605685.1 uncultured Polyangiaceae bacterium | reverse complement strand
GTTCGACCTCGGCGCGGCGGACGCGGAGGAGGGAGCCGACAAGCCAGCCGAGGAGGCGGCCGGCGGGGGCGGCGAGGCGCCAGGGCCAGCAGGCGAGGAGCAGGGCCGACGCGGCGAGGGTGAGGAGCCCCACGGAGGGATCAGACGAAGCCGGCCTTGCGCTTGGAGGCCTCGGCGGTGCCCTCGACGACGGCGACGAAGAGGTCGTCGAGGTAGAAGATGTAGGTCTCGCCGCGGGTGGTGCGGGCGTGGACCAGATCGTTGTCGAGGCGGACGGCGTTGACCTTGGGGGCGTTGACGCCGGCGCCGTGGCGGCTGGCGTAGAGGGTGAGGGTCTTGCCTTCCGGGGCCTCGAACCAGCCGTCGCGCTCGGTGGCCTGGGCGATCTCGGTGAGGATGTTCCTGAGGTGTGCGCTCTCCATGGGGGCAGACTGTGGCCACGAACGGCGCCCTCGCGCAAGCCCCGAGGGCGGGGTACAAGGGGGAGCGTGACGGGCGGCAAGCTCCAGGAGCACATCATCATCAAGGATCTGAAGAAGAGCTTTGGCCCGAACGAGGTGCTCAAGGGGATCTCGATGACGGTCCACCGGGGGGAGACGGCGGTGATCATCGGGGGCTCCGGCGCGGGGAAGACGACGCTGCTGAGGATCCTGATGGGGCTGGAGCGCCCCACCAGCGGTCAGATCCTGATCGAGGGGACAGACATGGCTGCGTTGAACGACCGGCAGCTCAACACGTTCCGGCGGAAGCTGGGGATGGTGTTCCAGTACTCGGCGCTGCTGGACTCGCTGACGATCTTCGACAACGTGGCCTTCCCTCTGGTGGAGCACACCAGGATGAGCAAGGCGCAGATCAAGGAGAAGGTGGTGGGGATGCTGAACACGCTGGGGCTGGTGAACAAGGAGAACCTGTTCCCGTCGGAGCTGAGCGGAGGGCAGCGAAAGCGGGTGAGCCTGGCGAGGGCGCTGATGCTGGAGCCGGAGATCCTGATCTACGACGAGCCCACGTCCGGGCTGGACCCGCTGACCTCGCGGCTGGTGGACGACCTGATCGAGGAGACCCGGCAGCGCTTCGGTACGACCAACCTGGTGATCAGCCACGACATGGCGAGCACGTTCCGCATCGCGCACCGGGCGTTCTTGCTGATCCAGGGGCGGGTGGTGGCGTCCGGGTCGCCGGATGAGCTGGTGACCGGCCCCAGCGAGGAGGCCCGGGACTTCGTCTACAAGTCCGGCGTGGACATCGCACGGCTGAACCGCGTCCCCGCGGCGGAGCTGGCCGGCTCACGCAAGGGCGAGGTCGCCGCGAGGTAACTTGGTCCCCGGCTTGCGGGCCTTGCGCTGGAGGAGCTGCCGTGCCAGCGCCCGGATGGGCGCGCTCACGTCGCGGCTCTTCTCCAGGCGCTTCAGCTCGTCGTCGCGGAGGTGGGAGACGAAGCGGGAGGCCTGGGCGAGCGGCGTCCTCGGGTTGGCGACCAGGTTGAACTTGATGGTGTGGTTCTCGACCCACTCGCCCTTGCTGGCGATGATGCGAAGCACCTCATCGTGGACGGTGCGCATGCGGCTGATACGCTCCACGTCCTGCTCCTGGATCATGGGGCTACGGATGGCGGCGGCGGCGACGAGCTTGTTGGTGTCGCGAAGGAAGAGGGCACGGGCGGCGCCGGGGCCGATGGTGGCCATGCGGATCTTCTCGCTGATGTTCATCTCGGCGATGCGAGCGTGGAGGGGAGCGCTCTCGTCCTTTTTCTTCTGCTTCTTGGCGATCTCCTCGGCGGAGATCTTCGGCGGGAGCAGCCCCTCCCTGTCCTCGTCCGGGTCCTCCAGGTCCTCCAGGAGCCCACCGTCCTGGGCGGTGGCCTCGTCGACCTCCCGGGCGACCTCGCCGATCTCCTGGAAGAGCAGGTCGCCCGGGTCCGGCTCGCCCCCCGGATCCGGCTCGGGGATCAGCTCGTCCTGGAGGGCCTCGGCGACCTCCTTGGTGGGGATGTTCTTCAGCTCGACGTTGTTGCGGATCGCCAGCTCCACCAGGCGGTTGGTGGTGGAGGTGCGGGCCTTCATGTTGAAGTAGAGCTTCTCGATGATCACCGGCTCGGCGAGGGCGCGGGCCTCGTTGGTGGCGATGACCTCGGTGATGCGCTCGGAGCCGTGGAGCGCCAGGTGGCAGAGGGTCTCGGTGGTGACCCGTGGCATGGTGACGAGCCGCTCCAGGATGTCGTCCTTGCCGGGGTTGCACCGGGCGAAGAGGTCGATGACGCCGGGCTCCAGGTCCGAGGCGAGGGCGCCTTCGAGGATCTTGGGGGGGAAGCTGGCCAGGGTCTCCCGGGCCTGGGCGGCGATCTGGGGCGACGCATGCTCGGACAGGGCGGCGACCACCGCCAGCACCTCCCCGGGCTTGGCGCCCACGACCGTCCCCTTGGCGGCGAGCAGGAGCACTTTTTCCGGCGTCCCAGGGGAGAAAATTCTCTGCACAGGCGGAGAAAGGAGGGTCACATCGAGGGCCGGGTTCATGGCCCCTCATCTTGCGCCAAACCCCGGGGGACGGATCAGGAATCGGAAGAAAGAACATCCGACCACGGTTGCTGACGCGAGGGACCGCGGCTAACCTCCCCGGAGCGACAACCCAACGGGCCCCACCGCCTCTCTCAGGAGCACACGCACATGTCCATCATGGATTTCGTGAAATCCGGCGTTCGTCAGATGATGCTCGCCCGTCCGGACGACAAGAAGCACCTCATCGTCTGGAAGTGGCCTGACCAGAACATCCCCCTGATGTCGCAGCTCACCGTCGACTCGGACGAGTGCGCGGTCTTCTTCAAGAACGGCCAGTGCTACGGGGTGCTCCAGGGAGGGCAGCGGCACACCCTCACCACGCAGAACATCCCCTTCCTCGGCAACCTGGTCAACGACTTCACCGGGGGCAACCTCTTCATCGCCGAGATCTACTTCGTCAAGACCCAGCCGGTCCGCAGCATCCCGGTCGGCGGCCCCATCGGCGACATGATCGACCCGCTGACGCAGGAGATGGTCTGTCCCCGCATCTTCGGCGAGTTCTCCGTGCAGGTCGTCGACCCCGCCCGCTTCATCATCGGCTACGTCGGCCAGGCCGCCGCCCCCCAGGACAACGACGCCATCCTCGACTGGGTGAAGGGCCTGTTCATGCTCGGCATCAAGACCACCCTCGGGGAGGTCTGCGAGATCGAGAACAAGAGCCTCCTGCAGGTGGTCTCCCTCACCAGCGCGCTGGCCCAGCGCTTCGTCCAGCGGTGCGCCCCCCTCGATGACATCGGGATGCGCGTCCACCAGATGGGCAACTTCAACATCAACTTCAACGCCGACGACAAGAAGCGCCTCCAGGAGGCCCAGGCCGAGGTGGCCAAGGCCCGCCGCGGCGTCGCCGTCGCCCAGGCCCAGGCCCAGGCCAACCAGTTCGGCCTCGACCAGAAGTTCAACCAGGACGCCCGCTACGTGCAGCAGCTCGCCGGGAACTACGGCAACTACATGCAAGGCCAGGCCGCCCTCGCCGCCGCCCAGAACACCTCCGGCGGCGGCGTGGCCCCCGCCGCCGCCCAGATGGCCATGGGCGTCGGGATGGCCAACTGGGCTGCCCAGAACATGATGAACCCCCAGGGGCCCCAGTTCCCCGCCCCCGGCATGGTCGGTCCCGTCGGCCAGCAACCCGTGGCCCCCGCCCCCCCCCAGGCCATGGCGCCCGGCGCCTCCACCGCTGCTGGCCAGGTCCCCTGCCGCAAGTGCAACGCCATGAACGCCGCCAGTGCCAAGTTCTGCGCCGAGTGCGGCACCCCCATGGCTCCCCCTGCCCCCGCCCAGAAGTTCTGCACGAACTGCGGCGCCCAGAACGTGGGCACCGCCAAGTTCTGCGCCAACTGCGGCACCCAGCTCGGCTGACCTCCACCGTCGCCTTCCTCGCCACCTCGTACCCCTCCTCCCCGGAGGACCCCGGTGGCCACTTCGTCCGCGCCGAAGCCCTGGCCTTCGCCCGCCAGGGCTCCGTCGTCCATGTCTTCGCGCCGGATCCCTTCCCCCTCGACCCTGGCGTCGTCGCTCACCCCTGCGGCGGGGTCGATCTCCTCTCCTGGCCTGGCGCCGTGGCTCGCTTCCGACAGCGCCCTGCCCGCGCTCTCGCCTTGCCGCCGTTCGCGCTCCGTGCCCTCGCTGGCCTGCGCCGCCTCCGCCCGGACATGCTCCACGTTCACTGGGCGCTCCCCTGCGGGTGGCCCCTGGGCGTCCTGGCGTCTCCCCCCGCCCTCCACGTTACCTTCCACGGCGCGGATGTCCGGCTGCTGCTGGCGCTGCCCGCTCCAGCGCGTGTTCACATCGTCACGCGGCTGTTGTCGGCGCAACGCCTCCGCTTCGTCGCCGCCTCGCTCCTTGACGCCCTGGCTGCGGCTCTCCCTTCCCCGCTCGCCTCGGAGCTCTCGACCCGGGCTTGCGTCGAGCCGCCCTGCGTCGTGGTGGAGCCCCGCGTCCCGCCGGCTCCGTTGCCCTGGGAGCGCTACGCCGTAACGCTGGGTCGTCTCATACCCAGCAAGCGAACCGAGCTGGCGCTCCGGGCCGTGGCTCTCGTTCCGGGCTGGGGGCTAGTGATCGTCGGGGACGGTCCCGAGCAGGGATCGCTGGAACGGCAGGCCCGGGAGCTGTTGCCCGGGAGGCACCGATTCACCGGCCGATTGCCTCGCCCGGAGGCCCTCGGGTACCTGGCCGGGGCGTCTGCGTTGCTGCATCCCTCGGCAGAGGAGGCGGCTCCGACGGCGGTGCTGGAGGCGCTGGCGTTGGGGGTTCCGGTGGTGGGCTGCGGGGCCGGGGATACGGGGAGGTGGGTTCGTGAGTGGGGGGGGCTCTGGGTGGCCAGGCCGGAGGCGGAGGCGCTGGCGGGGGTGCTCTGGTCTCTTTTAACCTCGACCTCCGAGGATCCTGGTCATGAAGGAATTGACCAGCTGTTCGGCGAGTTCTTCCTCGGAGGCGCTCAGGGTCAGCGTGGGTCGACGGGGCTGGTGGGTCGGGAAGCTGTCGTTGGCGGGGGGGCGAAGTGCCAGGGTGATCTTGGGTCGTTTTTTGGGCGAAATAACGGGGCGACGGTGGGGCGTCATGAGACCGGCGAGGGCGTGAGGTTTACCCGTGGACATACCCCGTGAAGGATCCTCTTCTTCCCCATGACACCGCGATCCGTATGCTGGAGCGGTCAGGGTCAATGAAGACCCATCCCCCTCGGCAGGGAAGTGCTGGGTTCAGTGTTCGATGCGTTGCCCGGGGGCGGGGGCGGCGGCGGGAGGGAGGCCCGCCTCGTCGATCTTCTTCTGGAGGACAGACTGGGCGCGGGGCTCGCCGTGGACGAGGACGATCTGGCGGAGGGTGCCGTTGCGGTTGGAGGCGCGTGCGTAGTCGACGAGGTTGCTCTGGTCGGCGTGGGCGCTGAAGCCGTTGAGGACGTGGACCTGGGCCTTGAGGTCGCGCTCGACGCCGAAGATCTTGACCCTCGGGCGGCGCTCGACGAGGCGGCGGCCGAGGGTGTGCTGGGCCTGGAAGCCGACGATGAGGATGGAGTTCTTCTCGCTCTCGATGGTGGCCTTGAGGTGGTGGAGGATGCGTCCGGCCTCGCACATGCCGCTGGCGGAGATGACCACCATGGGGGTATCGCTGGAGCTGAGGCGCTGGGAGTCCTGCTTCTTGGAGATGTAATCCAGCTCGGTGAACTCGAAGGGGTTATCGCCGGAGAAGAGGCGGTTGCGGGTTTCGGTGTCGTAGCACTCGGGGTGGAGCTTGAAGATGTCGGTGACCTTGACGGTGAGGGGCGAGTCGACGACGACCGGGACGCGGGGGATCTGGCTGGTGCGGCGCAGGTGGCTGATGGCGTAGAGGAGCTCCTGGGCGCGCTCGAGGGCGAAGGCGGGGATGATGACCTTGCCGCCGCGGGCGTGGGTCTCGTTGATGATGCGGGCGAGGCGTTCCTCGACCTCGGCGCGTGGGGCGTGGAGCCGGTCGCCGTAGGTGCTCTCGGAGATGAGCAGGGTGGTATCGTCGGGCACCTCCGGGTCGCGGAGGATGGGGGTGCCGTGGCGGCCCAGGTCGCCGGTGAAGACGACGCGTTTCTGCTGGCCGTCCTCCTCGATGTCGAGGACCGTGATGGCGCTGCCGAGGACGTGGCCGGCGTCGAGGAAGGTGAGGCGGACGCCGGGGGCGATGGGGAGGGTGTGGTGGTAAGGGAGGGAGATCATCCGGCTGAGGGCGCGGAGCACGTCCTCCTGGTCGTAGAGGGGCTCCACCGGATCCATGTCGGAGCCCTCCCGCTCGATCATCTTGTTGATGAAGCGAGCGTCGGCCTGCTGGATCATCGCCGCGTCGTCCAGCATGGCGGCGCAGAGGTCGCGGGTGGCGGGGGTGGCGAAGATGCTCCCGCGGAAGTTGCTCCGGGAGAGCATGGGGAGGGCGCCGGAGTGGTCGATGTGGGCGTGGGAGAGGATCACCGCGTCCAGGTCGCGGGCGCGGAAAGGGAGGTGCTGGTTGCGGTCGAAGGACTCGCGGCGGTGCCCCTGAAAGAGGCCACAATCGAGGAGGATGCGGGCGTGTTTTGTGTGGATCAGGTGCATCGATCCGGTGACCGTCTGGGCGGCGCCGAGGAACTCAATCTCCATGAGAACGCATGGTACGCGGGGTGGATGTGGCGAGCGAGGCGTCCGGTGAGGTAAAACGACAGGGCACGAAGGTCCGGCAGGCGAATGACGACGACGAACGGAAAATCACCGAGCAGCTACGGCTTGCGCATCGCGATCCTCGTGGGCGTGGCGGCGGGGATCGCCGGGGCAGGATGCGGATCGAGGAAGACCCCCAGGCCGGACGGACCGGGGGCGCCGAGCGCGGCGGCCTCGTCGAGCGCGGCGCTGGCGTCGCGGGTGGAGTGGGCGCCGGAGGAGCGGCGCAAGGCCGAGGAGGAAGGGCGAGCGGTGCTCCTCAAGCACCAGTGCAACCGGTGCCACGAGATCGAGGATCTCCCGGCGGCGGCGAGGCCGCTGCACTGCACGAGCTGCCACGTCTTCCTCAAGGGACTGAAGCCCGATAGCCGTCAGTACAAGGACATCGATGCCAAGTACGGCGAGGGGCTGATGGCCCGCTACCAGAAGAAGATCACCCACCTGGAGCGGGTGCCGAGCCTGACGCAGATCGCCCGCCGGGTCCGCACCGACTGGCTCCGGGATTTCCTCGCGGAGCCCTACGATCTCCGGCCTGCGCTGGAGGAGAGCATGATCCGCCACAAGCTGAGCGAGGCGGAGATCCGGTCGGTGGTGCGCTACCTGGCGGCCCGGTCCTCGGCGGCGGACCCGTACGCCCCGGGTTACACGCCCCCCGCCCTCCCTCCCAGGCCCGACGCCGCCCGGATCGAGGAGGGGAAGAAGCTCTACGTGGGGCGAGGGTGTGCGTCGTGCCACCAGTATGGCAACCTGGACCTGGGGCTGAGCGGCGAGCTGCTGAAGAAGGCCGGTCCTCCGGCGAAGCTGGCGCCGAACCTGCGCTTCGTCAGGGAGCGGACCCACCCGGAGGTGCTTCTCGACTGGATGATGGACCCGCAGCGGATCGCCCCCGGAACGCTGATGCCGGCGATGGGGTTGAGCCGGACGGACGCGGAGAAGATACGGGATTTCCTCCTGTGGGCGGACCCGGCGCTGGACACCAAGCCGTGGCCCGAGCCACGGCTCCCCCCCGCCGTCGACCGGCCGGTCTCCTACGAGGAGATGAAGGAGGAGGTGCTGGGCCACGTCTGCGTCCACTGCCACATGAACGACTACGAGAAGGACGACGGGCCAGGGAACCGGGGAGGCTTCGGCTACCAGGGCAGCCAGCTCGCCATGCGCACCTACGAGGCGCTGGTGAACGGGGCGGTGGACGGGCAGGGGAAGCGCTACTCGGTGCTGGAGCCGAGGCCCGGGGAGACCGTCCCCCCGATCCTCCTGAGCATGCTGCGGCGCCGGGCGGAGGAGGCGCGAGACCACCTGGAGCCCGGGCAGGACAGGGCGCGCCCCCCCTACCCCAAGGACGGCTCGCCGGGGATGCCGCTGGGGCTGCCGTCCATGACCGACGAGCAGTTCGGCATCCTGCGGGCGTGGATCGAGCAGGGCTGCCCCGGTCCGACCCGGGTGACTGGTCGGGATTACGTGGCGGAGAAGGGCGTCAAGACCGCGGTCAACGACGGGTTCCTGGTGCCCGACGGCCCGCTGAAGAAGAACAAGGGGTGCGAGCTGCGAGGCCCCGAGTCGCCTCGTCCCACCTGGTCCTACGAGCACAACGCCGCGGCGCTCGGCTCGGCCTCCGCCTCTGGATCCGTCCGTCCTCCCGCGGCGCCTGCGGCCTCTCACCCTTGACCACCTCGCCCCCCGACGACCCGGAGGATCTCCCGTTCAGCGTGCGGCGCGGCCCCAAACCCGGGCCGAGCGCCGCGGTGCTGGCGCGGGTCGAGCGCTGGCTGGGGCTGGCGGACGGCGAGGGCGGGCGGGCGACGAGGCTGCTCGCGCTGGTCTTCGCCCTGTCGTCGGCGCTGGTGCTGCTGAAGGCGGCGCAAAGCGGGATCTTCCTCGCGGCCTACCCGAAGACGGCGATCCCCTGGGCCTTCGCCGCCTCCGCGGTGACGCTGGCCACCCTGTCGCTGCTGTCGGTGCCGATGGCGGCGCGGCTGGGGCCGGTGCGGCTGGCGTCGCTGACGCTGAGCGCCGCCGCCGCCTCGCTCCTGCTGCTGCGGGGCCTGCTCTGGGCGCACCTGCCCCACGTCCCCTTCGCCCTCTACGTGGTCATCGAGGCGTTCTGCGGGCTGCTGCTGATCCAGGTCTGGAGCGTGGTCTCGGAGGCCACCAACGCCCGCTCCGCCAAGCGGCTGCTCCCGGTGGCGGGGGTGGGGGCGACGATGGCCTGGACCGTGGTGGGGCTGCTTGTCCCCGGCATCACCCACTTCACCGGGGCCCCGGGGCTCCTGCTGCTCGCCCCGCTGCTGCTGCTCGGGTGCCTGGGGCTGGTGCGGGCCGTCGCCCGGAGCGACCTCTCCAACGAGAGCAAAGCGATGATCCGCAAGGCGCCGGTGCTCCAGGAATGGAAGGAAGGGTTCGCCTTCGTCCGGGACGTCCCCCTGATGCGGGTGATGGCCCTGCTGTCGGTGCTGTCGCTGGTGAGCGAGCAGCTCATGGACTACCAGATGATGGCCGCCGCTCGCGAGCGCTACGGAGCCCCCGCCGCCGTCGCCTCCTTCTTCGGCACCTACTACGGCGCCACCAGCGCCATCAGCCTCCTGTCCCTGCTGGGCGTCTCTGGCCGCGCCCTCGCCAGCCTCGGCGCCTCCCGCTCGTTGCTGCTGGTCCCGTCGGTGGCCGCGCTCGGGGCGCTCGCGGCCACCCTCTTCCCTTCCTTCTGGCCGGTGGTGCTGATGCGCGCCTCCGACCGGGTGCTCAAGCAGTCCCTCTGGAGCTCCGCCTCCGAGCAGACCCAGACCCCGCTCCCGGTGCTCCGCAGGGCCCAGGCACGGGCGCTGATCCGCGGCGTCATCGCACCCGCCGGCTACGCGGTTGCTGCCCTGGGCCTCGCCGCGCTGCCGCCCAGCTTCGAGAACCGCTGGCTCGCCCTCGTCACCGTGGTCGTCTGCACCACCATGGCGGCGCTCATCTTCCTGGAGGTGCGCCGCGCCTACCAGCGGGCGCTCCAGCAGGCCGTCGACGACCGGAAGCTCGACCTGCGGGAGAGCGCCTCCTCCCCCCTCGACGCCGACGCCTGCATGATGCTGGCCGCCGAGCTGCGCTCGACGGATCCGCGGCGGGCGGCGCTGGCCGCCGAGCTGCTCCGGGCC
>CAZSDX010000258.1:0-9918 GCA_964605685.1 uncultured Polyangiaceae bacterium | reverse complement strand
CCGCTGCCCCCGGCGCCGCTGACGCCGCTGTTGCCGGCGGTGGCCCCCCCCGGACCGCCGCCGTTCCCGGCGGGGCCGTCGGCGGGCTCGGAGGAGCAGGCCAGCGCGATCAGGGACAGGGAGACCAGGAGGGCGGCGAGCGGTCGGGGGTGCATGGTGCTCGGGAGCCTTGCGGGCCGCGTGTCACGCCTGCTGTTTCCCGGATTCGCCGGGATGGAGCGCCGGTTCTGGCGCCTCCCGGCGGCTCCAGGACGACGTGGTCGCTCACCCCGTGATCGATCCGATCACCCCCCAAGCAAGGTCCGGAGCGCCAGGGAACCGCCCGCCAGCAGCAGCACGACGTACACCAGCCTCCGGAACAGAAGATCCGGCAGCAGGTGGTGGAGGCGCTCCCCCAGGAACAGACCCAGGCCAAGGGAAGGAAGCAGCAGCACGGAATCCTTCAGGGTGGCGGCGGAGAGTTGGTTCCGGGTCAGGAAGCTGACGAGCAGGAGCGTGTTGAGCAGCATCCAGAGGGCCGCCAGCGTGGCCCGCATGGCGCCGCGCCCGGGGACCCTGCGGCTCAACACGTAGACGACCATCGGCCCCCCCGAGCCGAAGAGCCCGTGGATCACCCCGCCCAGGGCCAGCAGCGCCCGGTCCAGCGCCGGGCGCGGTGGGGAGGCCGGGGCGGCCCTCCCGAGGCGGGTCAGCTCGGACACCGACAGGATCACCACGAAGAGGCCGAAGACCCCCCGGAGCCAGGGACCGCCCTGCAAGCGCGCCAAGAGTAGCCCGAGGGCGAGGCCAGCGCCGACGGGGGGCAGGAGGAAGCGAAGCAGGAGGCGACCTTCCACCAGCTTTCCGGCCCGGAGCAGCAGCGCGGAGGAGAGCAGGAGGTTCAGGGGGAGGAAGCGGGCCAGAAGCGGGTCGATGCCCATCAGGTGCGCCCCCAGCGTCACCGTGAGGATGACGGCGCCGAAGCCGACGATGGCCTCGGTCAGGAAGGCAAGGAAGACGATGAGGGGGAGGACGAGCATGTCGGGCGGGGCCCGACCTAGCAGATTCCCCGGTCATGTTTCTGTCAGGAAGGTCATCTTCCCGGTCATTCCCGGGGAAACGGCCGGTCCGCTGGTGTAATCGAGGGGCGATAGACCCCGAGGTTGGCCCGTGACCGTCCTGCAAGCTGATGCTCATGACCTCGCCCAGGAAGTGTTCTTCCTGCTCCAGTCCCTCGATCCCTCCCGGCTCCGGGACGAGCTGCGGGAGAGCGCCCGCCAGCAGGCGGAGCGGCTGGCCGCGGAGGTCCGGCGGCTGGCCAGCGACGAGTCCGGGGCGCCCTTCGTCAAGGTCGCCGAGGTGCTGGAGCAGGCTCCGGAGGCCCCCGGCGACTGGGAGACCTTCCGAAAGCGGCTGCACGTGGCCTACGACGCCCTGGTGGTTGCCCTCCAGCGGGAGGCGGCCATCGAGCTGCCCACGCTGCGCCCGACCAACTACACCCGGAGCTTCTTCCACATCTGCTCCGCCGTCGGGAGCGCCCTGCTGGTGCAGCACGTGCTGTCGCCGCGGGGGATGATCTGGGTCGCCGGGGCCTTCACCGTCGCCGGCTGGACCATGGAGATCTCCCGGCGCCACAGCGCCCTCGCCAACCGGCTGCTGATGGGCGTCTTCAAGCACGTCGCCCACGAGCACGAGCGCCACCGGATCAACTCCTCCACCTGGTACACCACCGCGCTCCTGCTCATCGCCCTCACCCTGTCGCCCATGGCCTGCACCGCCGCGCTGCTGGTGCTGGGCCTGGGCGACCCCGCCGCGGGGCTCGTCGGGCGCCGCTTCGGTCGGATCCGCCTCGCCAACGGGAAATCCCTGGAAGGCGCCCTGGCCTTCGTCGCCGCCGGAGCCCTCGCCGCCGGGGCGGCCCTCGCCCTCTACTACCCCGCCCTCTCGCCGCTCTCCGTGCTGATCCTGGCCCTGGCCTCCGCCGTCGCCGGGGCCCTGGCCGAGCTGTTCTTCACCCGCATCGACGACAACTTCAGCATCCCCCTCGCCGCTGGCGCCGGCTGCTCCCTCGCCGCCGCCCTGCTGGCGATCTCCTGAAGGGCTCGTGCGGCGCCTCGCTCTCTCCCGCGACGAAGGACGCGCCACCCTCGGCGCCCTGCGCGCCGTCGCGGAGGCCGAGCCCCCCGTCACCCCGGCGGAGCTCCGCTGGATCGAAGCCTCAGCCCTCGCCCTCGGCGTCCCTCCTCCCCACGACGAACCCGCCTGGTCTCCCGAGGAGGTCGGTAGGGTCATTGTTGACCCCGAAGCACGGACCCAGGTGCTTCAGCTGATGATGCTGACGGCGATGGCGGACGAGGAGATCTCGCCGGCGGAGGCGGCGACGGTGCGGCGCTTTGCGGAGGCGTTCCGGGTGGACGAGCCGCGGGTGGTGAGCATGCAGCAGGTGGCGGAAGGGAAGACCACCCGGGCGTGGATCGGGCTGGCGCGGAGCGGGTCGGCGCGCAAGGACGTGGAGCGGATCCTGGAGCGGGAAGGATTTTTGGGGATCTGGCGCGTGGTTGGCCCGCTGCTGGGGCTGAGGAAGGATCCGGAGCAGGCCCGGCGCTTCAACGATCTGGGGAAGCTCCCGGCGGGGACGTTCGGGCGAGCGTACTGGGATTTCCTGGTGAGCAACGGGCTGCCGTTCCCGGGGGAGGTGGGGGCGGTGCCGGAGAGCGGGTTGTGGCACGATCTTTCCCACGTGCTCGGGGGCTACGGGGTCGATCCGGAGGGAGAGGTGCAGGTGGTGAGCTTCATCGCCGGCTACCGGCGGGAAGATCCGTTCTTCTGGCTGTTCACCATCGCGCTCCAGTTTCACCTGGGGCTGCGGGTGTCGCCCTACTCGCAGGGAGGTCGGGGGCATTTCCGCCCGGAGCTGGTCTACCCGGCGCTGGAGCGGGGCATGGGGATGGCCGCGGATTTGTCCCTGGGCTGGGATCCCTGGCCCCACTTCGCCCGTCCCCTCGGGGACGTGAGGGCGGAGCTGGGGATCCGCTTACGCTCCCTCGCGAGTTGCCGGGGAGACCGTCGTGCGAGGGGCCGTGGTAGGGCTCGGGGGATGTGGGTCCATCGCACCCGGCTCCCTCACCTGCTGCCGCCGTCGGCGTACCACGATCCTGCGCACCACGAGCGGGAGCTGGAGCGCATCTTCCGGCCCGGGTGGCGCTTTGTCGCGGCGGTGGACGAGCTGCCGCGCTCCGGGGCCCCGGTGCTCCGGCGGGTGCTGGATCACGTCGTCGAACTCCGGCGCCTCGGGGATACCTTCGCGGCGCGCGCGGTGCACCACGCGGCCCCGGCCTGGCGCGGAGGAGCGCCATGCCGGGTGGAGCGCGCAGGGGCGTTGCTGTTCGCGTCGCTGGCGCCGGATGGCCCCTCGCTCCGGGATTCCCTGGACGAGCGCACCGGCGCGCTGATCTCGCGGCGGTTTTCCCGGCAACACCGGCTGGCGGTGGTGCGTGACCTGGAGCACCCGTGCAACTGGAAGATCCCCCTGGAGAACGTCCTGGAGAGCTACCATGTCCCGAGCCTCCACCAGAATTTTCTGGCCCGGCACCCGGGGCTCTTCCAGGTGTTCGGGGGCGAACCTACGGCCTCGTCCGGGGTGGCGCACGAGCTGAACGAACGCTTCAGCGTCTACCGGGATTCCCTCGGGGCTCGCTCGGGCCTTTACCGAGGGCTGATCGGGCGGCTCAACCCCGGAGCCAGCACCGAGTACGAGCACCACCACGCGTTCCCGAACCTGGTGCTCGCGTACACCTCCATCGTCAGCTTTTTGCAAGTGATCGAGCCCACCTCGCCCACCACCTCCCGGAGCACGGTCCGGCTCTTCCTCGCGACCGGCGGTGACCCGCTGGGGCGGCTGTTGAGGCCAGCGCTCCGGGGCGCGGCGGCGGTGCTCATCGACATGGTGCTGCGGGAGGACGCCGCCGTGTACCCGGACGTGCAGCGGGGCCTCACCGCGAGCCCGCACCCGGGCGTCCTCGGTAGCCGTGAGGAGCGTATCCACGCCTTCCACCAGTTTCTCCTCCGGACCTGCGCCGGAAACCTCTCCGCCCTCCCTCCTCTCCCTGCTGCCCGGTAGGCGTCCTCCTCCCGCGAACCCCTCGCGGCCTCTCAGCTCGCCGCGCAGCGAAGCCAGAGCGAGGCCGTCTCGTCCCAGCCGCCGGTCAACGCGAGGTCGCCGGAGGGATCGAAGTCCGCGGCCAGCATGTCCCCGATGCGCTGTATACCCAGCACCTCCCCGGTCTCCGTCGACCAGCGGCGCACCGTTCCGTCTTGCCCCGCGGTGAGGATCTCGCGGCCATCGTCCGTGTACCTCCCGGCGATCACCGCCCCCTCGTGCCCTTGCAGCGAGGTGACCGGTCTCCACGACGGCAGCGACCAGCGATCCACCCGCCCCGAGGCACCGAAGGCGAGCAGCTCCTGCCCGCCCGGCGCGAACCTCAGCCCTCGCGGCGCCCCGCTCACCTCGCGCTCCTCCAGCAGCCGCCCGCTCTCCCCGTCCCACAGCCGCACGCGCTCGTCGTACCCTCCGGACGCCACCTGTCCCCCATCCGGCGACCAGGCCACCGCGCGCACCCACCCCTCGTGCCCGGCCAGCTCCGCCAGCTTGCTCCAGGTGCTCCCGCCCCACAGCCGCACCCGCCCGTCGTCGCTCCCCGTCGCGAGCCTCCGGCCATCTCCCCGGAACATCGCCGCCGTCGCCCAGTCCCTGTGGTCGCCGAGCCTCGCTGCCACCGTGTCTTCCCGGAACCTCCACACGATGACCTCCCGGTCCTCGGAGCACACCGCGAGCAGGTCCCCCGAGGGCGAGAAGGCCAGCGTGGTCGGCGCTGCGGCCAGGTCCAGGGCCCCCAGGTGCGCCCCCGACGCCAGCTCCCACAGCCGCACCCGCCCGTCTCGCCCTCCGGACGCCGCCACCCTCCCTCGTGGCTCCAGGGCCAGCGCCGTGATGGCTCCCTCGTGCCCCTCCTCGATCCACAGGCAGCCCTGGCCGCCTTCAAGGGTCACTTTCCACCCTCCTGGCACCGGCGCGGAGGGCGAGAGCAGCGCGCGGGGAGTATCCACGAGCTCCACGCGCTCTCCGGCGACCGGATCGAGGCGGAGCACGCGGGGGCCGTCTCCGACCAGGAGGGCGGCCCCCTCGGGGGCGAAGCGAAGGGAGCGGGCGCCGGGGAGGAGGGTCCAGGAGCGGAGCCGGCGGCCCGAGGCCGGATCCCACAGGTTGACGCCCCCGGCCTCGTCGAGGGAGGCCAGCCAGCGGCCCCCGGCGGAGAAGGTCAGGGAGCAGAGCGGCGCCTCCAGTTTCTCCCGGGCCGCGAGGGCGCGCCAGGAGCCCGGCTCCCAGAGGAGGAGGCCTCGCTCCCCGTCCCCCGAGGCGAGCCAGCGTCCGTCGGGGGAGAAGGCCAGGGAGGCGGTGGGCCCCGGCAGCCCCCGGGAGAGGAGGGGGGCCCGGGCGAGGGCGTCCCAGAGGTGCAGGACGCCGTCGTCGCCTGCGGAGGCGAGCCACGCTCCGTCCCGGGAGAAGGCCACGGCGCGGGCGGGGCGGTCGTGGGCGTCCAGGGTGCGAAGGAGCTTCCCGGCCTGGGCGTCCCAGAGGCGCAAGGCTCCGTCGCGGCTGGCGGCGGCGAGGAGCCCGCTCGTGGGGGAGAAGTCGAGGGAATGGAGGGGACCAGAGAGCGCGTCCAGGGAGGCGTGGAGGGCCCCTGTGGAGGTCGCCCACACACGCAGCCGCTCGTCGTCGCCCCCCGAGGCGAGCCAGCGTCCGTCGGGGGAGAAGGCGAGGCAGGAGGCGGCCCCCTGGTGAGCACGGAGCGCATGGAGGATCCGTTTTTCCCGGAGATCCTGGAGCAGGACGAGACCGCCGCGGTGGCCGGAGGCGAGGCGCGCTCCGTCGGGGGAGAAGGCGAGGGAGAGGACAGGGAGGGCGAGGCCACCGAGGAGGGCGAGGGGCGCCCCGGCGGGGGGAGGCCGCCGCGCCAGGAGCGCGTCCGGAGAGCGGAGGCGCAGCTCCAGGGGGCAGACGCGGCGGGCCAGGACCGAGAGGCGCAGCTCGACGGACCAGGGGCCACCCCCGGGGGGAGCGAGAGGCAGGGCGGCGGGGAGTTCGAGGGGTTCGGTCCAGGGCTCCCAGGAGAGATCGAGGCCCTCCGAAGCAGGGACGGCGGAGCCTGCGGGCAGGAGGCCAAGGGCCTCGACCCGGAGGCGGACATCCTCCCAGGATTCGGCGGGACCCCGGCGCAGCGCGCAGGCAAGCTCGTCGTCGGGCGTCATGGGAGGGTCCAGGCAGGATACCATCGGGGGGATGCAAGGGAACACGAGCGACCAGGGCGGGCGCTGGCTTGCGCGGGGGAAGCCGCTCGCCGCGGCGGCGCTCTGGCTCGCGCTCAACCGGCTGACGACGGACCACGGGGCGAAGCTGCTCCCGGACGCGGTACGCCGCGCGCTCTCGCTGGACGTGTACCTGATGGGCTCGCTGCTCGCGTCGACGGCGCTGGGGTTGCTGATCCTCCGGGCGCTGGCGCCCCCGGCACGGTCGGCGCTGGGGCTGGAGGCGCGCCCGGGGGTGCGGTCGCTCGTGCTGACGTCGCTGCTCGCTCCGCTGATCTTCGTGGGCGCCCTGGGCCTCGGGATCTACGTGGCGTTGCCCACGCTCCTGGAGGAATTTGCCCGGGGAGGGGCCCAGGTATCCCGGCAAAATCTCGGTGAATTTGGCCGGGTGGTGCGGCAGGCTCCGCTGCCGATCACGGTGCTCTGGGTCGTGGTGGCGGCCCCCATCGGGGAGGAGTTGCTGTTCCGCGGGGCGCTGTGGGGAGCCCTCCAGGGGTTGACCCGCGCCGGAGAGGAGGCGCCAAAAAGCGCGTCGTCCGCGGCGCTGGAGGGGCTGATCGAGGACGGGGCGGCGGTGGTCGCGGGGCGAGCGGCGCTCCGGTGGCTGCGGGGCGGCGGGCTGGCGACGGCGGTGTCGGCGGCGATCTTCGCGGCGATGCACGCGGGGACCCCGGGAGGCGCAGGGATCATCCTGGTCGTCTCGTCGGCGGTGCTGGGGCTGGCGCTGGGGCTGGCGCGCCAGCTCTCCGGGGGGCTGGCGGCGCCGGTGGCACTCCACATGTTCCACAACGCCCTGGCCCTGGGCCACGCCCGTAACTGGTTCGTGAGCGAGCTGTTCCCCAAGGATTTCGGCGTCCCCCGGCTGCTCACCGTCGCGGGCCTCGCCGGCGCCGTCGCCGCGCTGCTGCTGGCGCTCCTCACCCGGGGCAGGCCCGCCATTCAATCGTCGTAGACGGCCCCTAGCCCCAGCCGGATGGCCCAGTAAGACTGCACGCTGTCGTAGAGCGTCCGGTCAAAGGGGAACATCGCCGACAGCGTGGGCTGGAACACCCGGGTCAGCAGCCGGAGCGAGGGCGACACGGCGAAGACCGCCCGCATGCTGTCGTCGCAGACCGCACGGCGCACCTGGCAGTCGGCCACAAAGTCGGTGCTGATAAAGTAAACTTCCTGGAACTCCAGGCCCAGCGCCACCTTCCGGGTCGGTTGATACCCCAGGTAGAGGGTGGTCCGGCTGACCACGTTGAGGTCCGGCAGGCGGGCCTCGGCGACGAGACCCTGGAGCACGAAGCCCTGGCGGAGCTGGACGGTGACGCGGCCGTCGATGACGCGGGCGTCGAGGTAGGGCTGGATGGAGAAGGTGTTCTCGGCGAAGGGGGCGAAGTCCCAGGGGCGGACCACGCGGACCGACTCGGCCACGATGGCCTCGTTGGAGTCCGGGGCCCGCTGGAACAGGGGGAGGACGGCGCTGAGTCCGCCGCCGTAGGCGAGGCCGGAGCGGGAGGCCCACACCGCGCGCCCCCAGATCTCGGGGTACCCGACGAGCAGGGAGCCGCGAGCGCCGCCAGGGGGGTTGCCATAGCCGAGGGAGTGCGCGACACCGGCGTACCAGCGGCGCCCGCTCAGCATCCACTCGCCCTCGGCGCGGGTGGACCAGGCGAAGGCGCGAGGCTGGGGGCCCGTGATGGCGTCGTGGGGCTTGATGCTGGCGAAGGTGGTCTCCAGCCCGTACCAGAGGCCGCGGTGGGTGAGGTCGACGAGGGAGGGGGGGGCAGTGGCGTCGGGGAGCGCCTCCGGGTCGAGGGGGGAGGCGGGGCGCCAGCGGACCACCTGGGCGGCGGCGTCCCGGGCCGAGGTCAGCGAGGAGAGGACGGCGAGGAGCGCGGCGAGGAGGCAGGGGCGCCGGAGGTTCACCGCCGCCCGAAGAGGTCGTTCCAGGTGACAAAGACCATCAGCGCCAGGAGCATGACGAAGCCGACGAGGTGGATGTGCGCCTCGACCATGGCATCCGGGCGGCGGCGGGAGAGGGCCTCGTAGCCGAGGAAGATGAGGCGTCCGCCGTCGAGGGCGGGGATGGGGAGCAGGTTGAAGCCGGCGAGGTTGGCCGACAGGACGCCGAGGAACTGGAGGAGATCGCCGGCGCCGTTCTTCACCGCCTTGGCGCCCTCCTTGACGATGGCGGCGGGGCCTCCCAGCTCGGCTTTTTGCTTGCCGGTGACCACCTTGGCCAGCCCGGAGACCAGCTCGTAGACCACCAGCGGCGGCATCTTGACCGCCAGCTTGACGGCTTTCTCGAAGGGCACCGGCACCGTCTCGAAGACGGTACGGGCGCCGATGAGCCCGGCTCCGTTCTCCCCGGTGGGGGTAGGGGTGACGGTGAGGATCATGCGCTCGCCCTTGCGCTCGATGAGCAGCTTCGTGGGCTGGTTGGGGCGCTTGGACACGGCGGCGCGGAAGTCGTCCCAGCCCTTCACGGGGGCGCCCTCGACCTCGAGCACCCGGTCGTTGTCCAGCATGCCGGCCTGGGCAGCGGGCTGATCCTTGATGACCGTGACGGCGGTGGTGGGGCGGGGCTCTCCGGAGATGAGGATCGCCGCTAGGAAGAAGACCGACGCCACCAGGTAGTTCGCCAGCGACCCCGCCAGGATGGTCACGATGCGCCCGGTGAGGCTGGCGTTGGCGTAGCTCCCCTTGTCGTTCGGGTCGATCTCCTCCAGGGGGTTCATCCCCGCGATCTGCACGTAGGCGAAGAACGGGATGGCCCCGATCTGAAAGGTCGTCGGGCTCCCCTTCGGCTGGAACCGCCAGAGGATCGGCGCCATCCCCAGGCTGAACTTGATCACCCGCATCCCGAAGGCTCGGGCCGCCAGGTAGTGGCCCGCCTCGTGGATGATCATCAGCACCCCGAGCCCGGCGATGGCCGCCAAGACATGAACAACGCTCATCGAACGCCCAGTTTAGCGGCCCGGGGGGGCCAGGCCACAAGGAAGAAAATCGTCGGTAACATGAACGAGACGCCGACGCTCCAGTAGGGCCAGCCGATGCGCATGGTGAGCGTGATGTCCTCCTTGAAGTGCCACCGTCCCCCCGCCTGGAACATCGGGATGGCCGTCGGCGACCCGATCATGTCCGCCACCAACCCCGGCTCGCCGAAGACGCTCCAGGCCTTCGACAGGTAGAAGCTCCACTGCATCACCACCGGGATCGCGAAGCTCCCGGTGCTGCACCCGCCCCCGCACACCGGCATCCAGTCGAGGCCCACCCCGACCCCGACGCTGTTGTTGATGCTGTCGATGAAATTGTTCTTCCCGATCTGGAAGGTGGCGCGGAACCCTGGTCCAATCGCCCCCGAGTGGCGGAACGGCCCCAGCACCAGGTGGGGTTCCAGCTCCGGACCCTGGGGGTGCTGCCCCGCGTTCTTGAGGATCGATTGGGCCAGGGCCGGCGCGCTCGTCAGCGACCCCGCGAGGACCAGCAACGGCAAGAGCTTGCGGCGCATCCTCCCGGTTTTACACCGCCTCAGTTCGAGTTTTGCACTTTTTCGGGTCGAGTGCGGCGGTGCAAGTTCGCCGC
>CAZSDX010000257.1:0-9930 GCA_964605685.1 uncultured Polyangiaceae bacterium | reverse complement strand
CTCCGTGAGAAGAGGGAAGCGCCAGGGACAAGTCCCTTGCGTGGAGGCCGTGGCCCAAAGCCCCGGCCTTCAGGCCGGGGATGGTTTACTTCTTCTTGTCGCCCTTGTCGGGGAGCATGGCGGCGATGGTCTGGCCCACCTTGGTGCCCCCGAGGACATCGCTGAAGAGGGTGGCAACGTCCTTGCCCTTGAAGAGGCTGACGAGGTTCATGTTGGCAGCGACCTCGCCCAGGAGGATCTTGTCCCCAAGGGCGGTGAGCGCCTCGACCAGGGCAGGCTGGATCGCCTGACGCTCGGCGACGGTGGCCCGGCTCTGGGCGTCGAGGAGCTGGAGCTGGAGCTCGTGGAGGGCCTTCTGGTGGGCGAGCTCCTCCTCGTGGCGGCGGTGAAGCGACTCGACCTCGGAGATGGACTGCTTCTGGGACTTCTCGATGGCGGCCTGCAGCGCGAGGGCGTCGCGCTTGAGCTGGGCCAGCAGCACCAGCTCGTTGTGGCCCGCGGTCATCTCGGCCTTCTCCCGCTCGGCCTGGAGGTTGGCCCGCATCTCCGCCAGACGCGCCTCGTGCTCGATCGCCCGCAGGATCTCGTCGACCTTGGCCTGGCGCTCCTGGGTCTCGCGGCGCAGATCGAGGCGCTCGCGCTCGATGTTGTGGCGCAGCTTCTCCGAGCGGAGCTGCTCGGCGGTCTGCCGGTCGCTGATGTGGAGCGAGACGGACTCCCGCTGGACGCTCTCCAGAAGCCTCGCGATCTCCTTGTCGAGGATCTCGCTGGCGAGCACCTCCACCTCGATGACGTGCATGCCGTTCTCGCTGAAGAGACGGCCCTTGCGGCCCCCGCCCTCCTGGCGCTCGCCCAGGATGATGTCCCGGATGATGGTGGAGAGGTTGGGCCAGAGGTCGGAGAGGGCCAGCGAACGGCAACGGCTCCGGACCAGGGAGCGGAGGTGGTCGGTGAGGACGCCGATGTAATCCTCGTGGTTGAACCAGCGCTCCTTGTAGTCAGGGTGAAAGTTGACCCTGTACGAGACGCGGACATCGATCTGGACGAAGTCGGAGGTCTCGACGCGGATGATGTCGGAGATCTGGTTGCCGACGGTGCGGAGGAAGACGGTGCGGAGCTTGCGGGCGTCGCTCTTGGGGGTGCCGGTGGAGAGGCTGAGGGCGACGAGGGTCTCCTGGTAGAGGAGGAGGTCGACGCAGGGCCCCTGGATGACCCGCTGGCCGTCGGCGCTGGCGGCCATGATGGCCATGTTGTGGGGGATGTTGATGGAGATGGCCCAGGGGGTGGTGATGGCCTTCTGGGTGGCCTTGTGGGGCTCGGTGGGGGTGATCCAGAGGTTCCAGTCCTCGGCGGAGATGGTACGGGTGATGTGGACCTCCTTGCGGGGGTCGACCAGGTAGGACTGCTTGCCGCGGACGAGGCGGACCTCGCCGGTGGAGAGGTCACGGACGTAGATGCCGCTCTTCTGGTCGATGCCGATGGCCTCGATGAAGACGTCGGAGTGATCGTTGCCAACGTGCGGCTGCCCGGTGAGCGGGTGGAGGATCTCGATCTCGTTGAAGGGGAAGAAGAACGAGTTGACCCCGGTGAGGACCAGCTCGTCGCCCGGATAGTAGTGGTCGCTCTCCAGCTTGACGCTGCGAGGCAGGCGGTGGACCAGCTGTTCCCGGGCGATGGCGGAGATGAAGCGAAGCCACAGGGCGCGCTGGGGGAGCAGCTCGTAGGCGTTGTAGATCCGGTTGTTGGACCCCTTGCTGAGGAAGGTGTCGTAGGGCCCGGGGAAGACGCGGGCGGGCCCCTGCTTGATCTGCCGCTTCCCGTCCGCGTCGAGGATGACGCAGAACTCCTTCTCCCCGAGCACGACGGCCTCGCGCACCAGCCGCCGCTTGCGGACCTCCCGCTCCAGGGCCTGGCGGTGGAGGTCGCTGGAGAGCAGGTGCTGCACCTCGTCCTCGGACAGCTCCGCCTCCCGGGGGAGGAAGACGTCGACGCTCTGGGCGCGCTGGACCACCTGGCGGTTGCGGGCGCTCTGGTCCACCCGGGCCGCCGGGGCCGGGGACGGTGGGGGGATGTTGGGGGCGACCTTCCGCTTCTCCTGCCGCTGCTGGTACGCCTCTTCCTCCACCACCTGCTGGATGACGGGGGGGGGCGGTGGCGGCGGCTCGGGGGGGGCCACGGGGATCGTCCCGAGGATCTTCTTGGCGGCGGCGGCGGTGATCTGCCGGTCGTCAAAGGAGAGATCCGGGACGACGTCGACGCCGGTGGGCGGGATGTAGAACTGGGTATCCAGGCCCCGGATGACGATGAGCTGGCCCCGGGAGAGCTCCACCGGAGCCACGCTGGCGAGGCTGCGGGTGTTCGGGGCGGTGATGTCCTCCGCCGTCGCCGTGGTGATCGCCGCGCTCTTCGCCGTGATCTCGTAGTACGGCGCCCCCTTGTCGACCTCGCCGTAGACCTTCACCACCAGGTACTGGTTCGACGCCAGCTCGTGGGCGTCTCGCACCTCGACCCGCTGCCCGGGCCGCAGGTAGAAGCTGCACGGGCCGGGGATCATCGCCCTCGTCCCGTTGCGCTGCGCCTTCGACTCGTTACGCCCCGGCCGGAAGCGCCCGTTGGGCCCGTCCTCCCGCTCCAGCAGCGGGTTGTGCAGCACCGCGTACTGGGAGTCGCTCAGCTCGATCATCCGCTGCGGCTGCCCCGAGGTGTCCTCCCGGAAGCCCCCGTTCCCGTCGTCGCACACCACCCGATCCGCCGCCGTCGGCGACACCATCGTCGGCCCGACGTGCAGGATCACCTCCCCCTTGTCGTCGTCCTGGACCCAGAGAAACTGACGCTCGGTGACCGGGATCTTCCGGTTTCGGTTCTCGCTCATCGCCCTCTTCCCTCCGAACATGGTTCGCGATACTCCGGGGCCCGCGACCCCGCGCGGCCCCGTACCAGGGAGGCGTAGCTTTGCAGAACCAGGCGCCTCTGCCCAGAACTTTCATACACCCACGCCCGCGGCGACACGACCCGTCACGGCGCGGGCGACACGAAGGCGAGCTGCCCCTGCTCGAAGGCGAAGAGGCGATCCTGGTACGAAGGGCTCTGCTTGTCGGGCAGCGGGGCGATCTGGTGGAGGAACGCCTTGCGCGTCTCGAAGGTCGCCCGGAAGGCCGCCAGCACGTAGCCCGCAAGGAAATCGGTCACGCTGGCCAGGCGCTCGGCCGCCGCCGGCAGCAGGCGCCTCAGCCACTCGCCCTTGAGCAGCGGCGCGAAGAGCCCCGCGAGGGTGGCGCGCAGCAACGTGAGGGAGCAGACCTGCGGCGACGGGCTCACCCGCAGCGTCTCCACCTGGCTCAGGTCTAGCTGGACCGGCTGATCGCCCAGGGTCGCATGCCCCAGGTGGTCGATCCGGAAGCGCGGCGGCGGCATGCGCAGCACCCGGGCCACCTCGTTGATCCGATCCTGCAGGTAACGGCTCAGGGCCGTCAGCCGGGTGATCCGCAGCAGGGTCGCCTTGCTCCGCTCCGGTTGCCTCTGGTCGCGCCGGCGCCGGAGCCCCGGTAGCCGCGCAACCAGGACCGCCCCAGGCCAGTCGACACTCTCTTGGTTCGTCATGGAAGCTCCGGTTTCCCATCCTCACTCGCCTGACCTGCCCCGCGGCCGCCCGGGAGGTCAGGGGCGCTACCTGACCCGGCGTGCCCGCGCGATAGCCGGTTGTGCCGCCCGCGCCAAGAGGAGCGAGGGACCATCCCTCGCCTCGGCCCCCCCCACCGGCAAGCGGAGCCGAGCATAATGCGCCGCCGCAAACTGAGAACTCACCCCGTGCGCCCGCGCCACCTCCCCCAGCGGCTTGCGGGTCGCCACCAGCAAGGAACGCGGCATCAACAGGCACCCCGCAAAGGCCCACGCCTGCCACTCGGGATCCCGAAACGGCGCAAGCTGAGCCCGGCTCACCCGCGTCAACGGCTGCGCCTGCCCCCGCTGCCGCCGCAGGAACGGGACATGCAGGACCGCGTGGCCCAGCTCGTGGGCCACCGTCGCACGCGCCCGGTTCCCCCCTGGCCCAGGATCCGTGAGCGCCTCGTACAGCTCCGGACGCATCAGGATGTGGATCGCCCCCTCCCCCGACGGATCCGTCGCCGCCTCCCGATCCTCCAGCTCCGCCACGGACGCCGGATAAAACAGCAACCCCGCCCGGGGCAGGTGCCGGTCCACCAGCTCGTCCCACGGCAGCGCCGGCCCCGTCGCCCTCGTCAGAGATACCAGCAGCTCGCGCACCTCCGCCGACCGCCGCTCGATATCCTTCAACGACAGCGGCGGAACCTCCACCACGGTCTCGTTCAGGAGCTGGCTCATGCCCCCCCGCGCAGGATTCTCAGCAGGGACTTCACCTCCGTCGGCTCCAGATCCCGGCGCTCGATCCGGCGCGCCAGCGCCAGCCCGAGATCCTGGTACTCCGGGGGAGCATCGCTAAGGTCAATCTTTACCCCCCCTGCCAGGTTCGCCTGACGCTCCAGCGCGTCCAGCGTCACCCCGGGAATCAACCGCACCAGATCCAGCCAGCGCTCCTTCACAAAGGGCCCCCGCACCCCTCGCTCCACCTCCCCGAGGTACACCGCCGTGATCCCCATCCCACGGGCCACCTCCCGCAGGCTCAACCCCGCCGCGATCCGCCGATCCCGGATGAACATCCCGAACGAGTGCGGTCGACAAGCCATGATCTGCATCGTAAGGCAGTCTGCCTTACATCGTCAACACCAAAAAGACCCGAAGTCGCCCCAGGCTACACCCGTGTCAGGCCGTCAGGACAGGGCAGGTTCGCTCGTGGGAGACACCACGGCGCCCCTCTCCCCGGGCGCTCTGTGAGGTGCGTACTCGTCTGGTGACGAGGGCTGGCTGTGACCCAGCGGAGGCTCGGTTCGATTCCGGCCGCACCTACCCCGCCGCCGCCTGTGCTAGAGGCTGCCGCCGTGGCTGCTCCAGGCCTCCTCTTCCAGCTCCAGACCCTCGGGGCGACCCCGCTCCCCGACGACCCGGTGTTCGCCGTCGCCCCTTCGGCCTACGAGGCCCGGGCGCTCCTGGCCCAGATCTTCGGGGTCGAGCCCACCTCGGCCCGGCTCCGGCCTTGCGCCGAGGGCTTCCGTCCCCCCCGCGACGCGCTGATCTACCGCCTCGAACCCGGCCAGGGGCCCCTCGGCGAGCGGTGGATCCTCTACCGGGGCTTATCCCCGGCGGACGCGGTACACTGCCGACTCCATGAGCGATCGAGAGCAGATCCTCCGGCGCCGGGCGGCCTTCCTGTCGTCGGCGCTGGTGGCGCTGGCCGGCTGCGAGCGGCAAGGCGGGGCGCCGCCGCCAACCTCCGCGGTCGTGGTGCCGGAGGCGACCGCCAGCGGCTCTCCGCCGGCTCCTCCCCCGGCGCAGGGCGCCGGGCTGCCGCCGATGGAGGAGCAACCCCCCTCGCTGGAGCCCCCCCCCGAGGCGGCCAAATACCAGGAGATGGGGCTGGCCACGGCGGAGCTGATCCGCAAGCTGCTCGCGGAGATCCGGGAGGTCGAGCAGATGGTCCCCCGGGACTGCCACAACGGCTGCAAGACCGCCCTGGAGCCGCTCGCCGGGAAGCTCCAGGCGTTCTCCGAGCACCTCCAGGGCCTCGACCCGCTCTGCCCGGCCTCCTCTCCGGAGGGGATGGCGCTGGACGCCTGGCAGCGGGAGCACCGGACCTACCTCCTGCGGCGCCAGGCCCGCATCGAGGAGGCCGCCCGGGCGCTGGCCCGGCGCCACGAGGGGGAGGCCGGAGAGACCGCCTGGACAAAACTCCGGCGGGAGGAAATGCGCGCCATGGTGTGCCTGAGCTGTGCTCGCTGGTAGCGAGGCGACGAACCCCTGGTAGCGCGGGCGAGGAACGGTATGCTCCCACCCCCGAGGAGCTTCATGAAATTCGCCTGGCTGGCTTTCCCCATCCTGCTCGTTGCCTGCAAAGATCCCGCGCTCAACGCCGACAACGAGCGCGTCCCGAGCCGCTCGGCCGAGGAGCAACCCGGCGCGGGTAGCCCCGCCCCCGCCCCTGTCCCCACCCCCGCCCCTGTCCCGCCTGCCCCCAAGCCTGCCCGGGCGAAGGCCAACGCGATCCAGTGGGACGACAAGATCTCCTGGGCCTCCTCCTGGGAGGAGGGCTCAAAGCTGGCCAGGGAGGGCAACAAGCCGATCTTCCTCCTGGTGTACGCCGACTGGTGTCCCCACTGCCGCAACCTCAAGGCGGTCTTCGCCGACGACGAGGTGCGGCAGCTCGCAGGGCGCATGGTGATGATCCGCCAGGACGCCGACGACGAGGGAGCCTCCTGGCTGAGCGCCAAGGTCGGCGCCTACGGCGGCTACGTCCCCCGGATCTTCTTCCTGTCCCCCGACGGCACCGTCCGCCCCGAGATCACCAGCCAGAACCAGAAATTCCCCTATTTCTACACGCCAGAGGGCATCGCCCTGCTCAAGGCCAGCATGAAAAAGGCCCTCGGCGGCTAGCCCCCAGGTCACTCAAATTCGCAAGTCCTGGCTGCGACGGTCTACTATCCGGGCCGAGATGAAGGATCCGGAGAGGCGCTGGGTCGTCACGGCCATGCTGGTGGGTTTGCTGTCGGGCTGCCCGCGCTCCAACCGGGGCTCGACGGACCCTGCCCCGAGCGCCTCCGCCGCGGCTCCACCGGCCTCCGCTCCGACCTCCGCCTCGACCTCCGCCGCGCCCCTGGCCTCCAGCGCGCCTGCGCCCCCGGCGGGGCCCCCCACCGGCGGCGTCAAGGCCTGGGACGCCCCCGAGAGCCGCAAGGGCTGCCCCGCCCACGGACGCGAGCTGGACCAGAACCTGGCCCACGGCCTCGTGAGCGTCGCTGCCCGGGGGAAGGAGATGGCCGCCACGCGCTTCCTCCGCACCGGGACCAAGGGAGAGGGGCAGCTCGCCTTCGGAGGCTACGACCTCCAGACCCGCTCCATCTCCACCTCCTACGGCCTGGGCAAAGCCCGCTTCTTGCCCACCTGGGTCTTCCCCCGGAAGGACGACTGGGTGGTCTTCTGGTTCGACAGCAAGGGGCTGGTCTTCACCCGCACCGGCTGGACGGTCTCGGTGAGCAAGATCGCCCGCTTCGCGGCCATCCCCACCGAGGAAGCGGACCGGGTGACCATCCTCCGGACCGCCCCCGACGGCCCGCTGCTGGGGATCGCCCCCCTGGCCCTGGAGCCCACCTCCCAGCTCGGCCTCTTCACCTTCCTGCCGGGGGAGCAGGTCGCCGAGGACGTCAAGGCCATCGGCGCCACGCACCAGGCGGTGCGCCCCGTCACCCCCGCGGTGGTCGCCTCCCCGGAGCGCTACCACCTCGCCTGGCAGGACACCCCGGCTGCCGGCAAGCCCCCGGTGATCGCCCTCACCTCCTTCGACAGCGGTGGCCGGGAGCTGGGCGACCAGCGGATCCTCTCCACCCCGGGCGTCGCCGCCCGGCAGCCGGCCCTGGCGCTCCACGGCGACACCGTGATCGCCGCCTGGGTCGAGCGCAGCGGCGCGGACGACGCGGTGATCGTCCAGGCCTTCCACAAGGATCTCCAGCCCATCGCGGCGCCCCAGCGGATCGACCGGGGCTCGCGCCCGACGCTGACCCCCACGCGGCTGGGCGCAGCGCTCCTGTTCCTCCGCTCCGGAGCGGACCCCAAACAGGCTCACCCCGCGCTGATCCACCTCGACCCCCGGGGCGCCCCGGCGCCGCGGGGGCTCCTGCTGGCCTCCGACAGCGCCAGGGACGCGGTCGAGGCCCCCCCCGCGGTGACCCTCCTCGACGACGACTGGCTCGGCGTGGTCTTCTCCTTCTCCAGCGGGATGCGCGCCCAGATGCGCACCCTCAAGCTCGACTGCCTCACCGACCCCTGAGCCATGCGCCTCCTCGCCGCCGCCCTCCCCGCCGCGCTGCTCCTGGCCCCGGGGGCCGCCTCCGCCCAGGAGCGCCGCGAGACCACCACCTTCCTCCGCGGCGACTGGCGCCTGGACGCCGGGCTGGCGGCGGCCTCCGGGGCGGCGTTCCTGGTGGGCACCTTCGCGCTCAAGCCCAGCCTGGCCCAGCGCGCCCCCCTCGACGGGCTGGGCCACCGCCCCCGGAGCGAACCCTTCGAGATCCTCTCCGACGCGGTGGTCTCCGCCGGCATCTTCGGCGGCCTCGCCATGGCCAAGGCCATCGAGCGCGGCGAGGGGCGCCATGGCCTCGACCAGTGGCGCGCTCCCCTGGTGCTGGCCGAGTCCGTGCTGCTCGCCTCCGCCATCGTCCACGTCGCCAAGAACGCCGCCGGCGCCTGCCGCCCCCGGGACTGGGACGACTCCAACAACCGCTGCGACCCCGACCGGGGCGAGCGCCACAAGAGCGCCGAGGAGCGCCTCGACGAGGCCCACCGCTCCTTCCCCTCCGGCCACACCACCCCCCTGGCCGCCCTCGCCGGCGCCTCCGCGGGCCTCTGGCTCCTCCCTTCCGGCCGCGACCCTGCCTTCTTCCCCCTCACCCTGGTCACCGGCACCCTCGCCCTCTCCATGGTGGCCATCCGTCCCCTCGCCGGCGCCCACTCCTGGGTCGACACCAGCACCGGCTTCCTCATCGGCGCCTCCTCCGGCTTCCTCGTCTCGTACCTCCACACCCGCACCGTCTCCGCGACCTCCCCTCAGGTGTCTGTTTCGACCTCCCCCGTGCAGATCTCCCTCGCCGCGGCCTTTTTACGCGACTAGACCACGGGCCATGGGAGCCATGGATTTCCGCGGACGTCATGTGCTGATCACCGGCGCCTCCTCCGGGCTCGGCCTGGAGATGGCGAGGGAGCTGGCGCGAACCCACGGGGCCCACCTGGTGCTGGTGGCCCGGCGGCGCGAGCGCCTGGAGGAGCTGCGGGACGAGCTGGAGCGGAGCTACGGGGTGCAGGTCGCCGTCGTCGTGGCGGACATGACCCGCGCCGAGGACGTGGACCGGGTGGTCGACGAGGCCACCCGCGGGCGGGAGCTCTACGCGGCGATCCTCAACGCGGGGGTGACCTTCTTCGGCCACGCGCTGGAGATCCCCGACGGCGAGCTGCGGGCGCTGGTGGAGACCAACGTGGTGAGCACCACGCGGCTGGCCAACGCCTTCGCCCGGTACCTGATCGAGCGGCAGAACGGCGGCGGGGTGATGCTGGTGTCGAGCGTGGCCGGGGTGTCTCCGCTGCCGTACCAGGCGGCCTACGCGGCGACCAAGGCGTTCCTCAACAGCTACGGCCAGGCACTCGCCGAGGAGCTCCGGGGCCGCGGGGTGACCATCTCCACCTTCGCCCCCGGCGGGATCGACACGGAGATGATGCAGAAGAGCGGCATCACCTCCAGCTCGTCGTCGCTGGCCGCCTTCCTCATGCCCGCGGACCGCTGCGCCCGGCTGGCCATCGAGGGCTTCCGGGCCCGCAAGACCTTCTTCGTCCCGGGGCCCCTCTACAAGCTGACCGCCCTGGTCTCTCGGATCGCTCCCCAGGGAATCGTCACCTGGCAGGCGGCGAACATCTACCGGGGCTCCTTGCCGAAGCGGGGCTGAGCCGGTGCTCTCCGCCCGCGCTGTCACCCGCTGGGTCCGCGACGGACAGCGGCGCCGCGACGTGCTCCGGGGCGTCGACCTCGCCGTGGACCGCGGTCAGCTCGTCGTGATCCTCGGCCCCAGCGGCAGCGGCAAGACCACCCTCCTCGGCGTGCTCGGCGGCATGCTCCTGCCCAGCAGCGGCGAGGTGCTCCTCGACGGTGAGGTGGTCTCTCGCCTCCGCGACCAGCATCGCGCCGAGATCCGCCGCCGCAAGGTCGGCTACCTCTTCCAGGATCTCGCCCTCATCCCCGGCATGTCCGCCGTCGAGAACGTCGTGCTCCCGCTGATCCCGGACGGCGCCCCCTCCCGGGAGGCGGAGCGGCTCGCC
>CAZSDX010000256.1:0-9960 GCA_964605685.1 uncultured Polyangiaceae bacterium | reverse complement strand
CGCGCCCGCGCCGCCGGTGCCCGCCTGCCCCGCGCCACCTTGCCCGGCGTCACCGCCGCTGCCGCCGGTCCCGCTGGTTCCGCCCCCGCCTTGTCCGGAAGTTCCGGATACACCGCCCTGCCCGGCGATCCCGCCGACACCGCCCTGCCCCGAGGACAGCTCTCCTTCGGCCGAGATCCCGCAGGCAGCCAGGATCAGAGAGAGGGCGATGAGGGGGGTGGAGCGAAGGTGGGTCACGGTGGAGCTCGTAGGGGGAAGGAGAGGCGAAGCACGATCGAGTATAGCCGCCCGTCCGGCGCTGCCTAGGGCGTGTTAAAAGAGGTAGCCGAGCGCCACGTTGACGCCGATGCGGAGGGAGGTCGCGCGCTCGAAGCCCTCCGGGGAAGGCACGGAGGGGGCGGGGCGGTAGAGGCGGAAGGGGAAGAGGAACTGGATGTCGACGAGGAAACCGAAGGGGAAGGCGTAATTTCCGCCCAGGTTGGGCCCGGCGTGGAGCCCGGAGGCGAGGTTGAGGAGGGGCGACTGGATGAGCTGATCGGTGTCGACGACGGCGTGGATGAGTCCAGCGCCGGCGTAGAGGCCGCCCTGGATGTTGCCGATGGGGTAGTAGCGGGCCTGGGCCTCCAGTTCGAAGTACGACTGCCGCCGAGGAGCGGAGGTGACGGGATCCTTGGTGAGGACCCTCCCGTAGCCGAGGCGGCCGATCGCGGTCAGCTTGTCGAGGACGCGCACCTCGGCGCCGAGCACCCCTACCCCGCCGATGAGCCGGATGGGGAGGACGTGGAGGGCGAGGAAGGGAGCGGCGGTGTAGGAGGAGACGAGGTCATCGCCCTCGGTGCGCGGAGGCTCCTTGACCTCGACGTGGCGGACCGGGGGACGAGGCTCCTCCGCGAGCGCCGCGGGGGAGAGGAGCAGCAACGAGAGGGCGAGGGCCCCCCTCACGCGGCGCGCCTCCGGGGGAGCCAGGCGAGGCGCTCCGACGCGGGCCAGCTCAGCAGACCGAGCATGGCGCCGACGAAGACGATGGGGATCCGCTGGCGGAGGATGAGGCCGATGTTGGCCATGGTGGTGGCGTAGGCGACGGTGAGGGGCGCCAGAAAGATGAGGAACATGAGCAGGAGCGAGCGGTCGGTCGTCCAGAGGCGCCGGGCGGAGGTGAGCGAGCGGGCAAAAAAGAAGTACCAGACGAGGGTGTCGATCTTGCCGATCTGCATGGCAAAGGAGCCGCCCTGCCAGGGGAAAGGGGAGAAGAGGGTGTAGAGGATCTTGAGGTGGATGGCGCCGAAGGCCTGGCCTCCGTCGTCGAAGGAGACCCCGGAACCGCCGAGCTCGTTCCACTGGCGAGTGGTGGCGTTGGAGGCGCGGTCGAAGGTGCTCTGCATCTCGCTGAACGCGCCCTCGCCGAAGGAGCTCCGGGCGACCCAGAACATCGCCAGCGCCGCCATGGAGCCGAAGAAGATCTGACGGACGACGGAGCCTTTCCCTAGGCCGATCAGGCCGACGACGAGGGGGGCGACGGTGAGGAAGACCAGGTAATGGCGCACGTACCACAGCCCCAGGAGAGATCCGCAGGAGAGCAGCGCCTGGAAGAGGGAGAAGCGGGAGGCCAGGCGGAAGGAGGAGGTGAGAGCCGTGACGACGAAGAAGAGGACGATCCCGTCCTTGTACATGTCGGCGCTGTAGTAGAGGAAGCCCGGCAAGAAGAGCAGGACCCCGAGGGCGCGGGCGGCCTTGTCCCGCGCGGCCCCCAGATCGACCGCCATCCGGTAGATCTGGTAGCAGGCCAGGACCGAGCAGGCCGCCACCAGCGAGGTGCAACCGGCCCGGGTCTCCCCGCCGTTGAGGTAGATGACGAGGGCGAAGAGGTTGATGGGGAGCGCCGCGTTGCCGACGGCGAAGACCTCCTCGGCGGTGTAAAATTCGACGCCGCGGTAGGACCAGATCCTCGCGAAATCGTTGGCCATCCGCTCGTAGAAGACGCAATCCCCGCCGCTCCCGTAGGAGAACACCGGGAGATCCCGGAGGAAGGACTGGAGCACCATGCGGACGCCGTAGGCGGCCACGATCAGGGAGAGGACGAGCTGCGGCTCGCGGTTGCGGCGCAGGACGGCGACGAGGAGCGCCAGCAGGAGCGCAGGGAGGAGGACGCCAAGCATCGCGCTACGGCGCCTTGGGCGCCGCCTGGGAGTACTCGCCGTAGCCGGAGTAATACCGGTAGTTGTAGGAGTACTTGTACTCGAGGCGCCGCAGGTCGACGACGTTGAGGATGACGCCGAGGAGCTTGCCCTGGACGCCGCGGATGGCGCGGAGGCTGTGGCGGACCTGGTCGATGGTGGTCGAGTAGCTGCGCACGACGAAGATCGCGCCGTCCACCTTGGTGGAGAGGATCACCGCGTCGGTGACCGGGTTGGTCGGGGGGGAGTCGATGACGATACGGTCGAAGCGGTCGCGGAGCTGGCCGAGGAGCTCCATGAGCCGGTCGCTCATCAGGAGCTCGGCGGGGTTCGGCGGCACGCGCCCCGCAGGCAGCACCGAGAGGTTGGGCACGCTGGTGGGCTGGATCGCCTCGTCGAGGGTCTCCTCCCCGAGCATCACCGAGGTGATCCCGTGCTCCGGGCCCACGTCGAAGACCTTGTGGAGCCGGGGGCGGCGCAGGTCGAGGTCGACGATCAGGGTGCGGGCGTTGGCCTGGGCGAAGGTGGCGGCCAGGGTCGTGGCGGTGGTCGTCTTGCCCTCGCTGGCGCTGGCGCTGGTCACCAGCAACATGCGCGGGGGCCGGTCGGGGGACATGAAGGTGATGTTGGAGCGGATGGACCGCGCCGCCTCCGCCACCAGCGACATCGGCTCGCGGGCCACCAGCAGCTCCGGCTTGTCGGCGATGTCGGGGTTGGCCTGGTTGCGGCGCTTGCCGGGGCGCTGGGGGCTCGGGGCCCCGTCGAAGGCGGGGAGCAGCCCGAGGCAGGAGAGCCCCAGCTTCTGCTCCAGGTCGGTCGGCGTACGGATGGTGCGGTCCGCGAGCTCCCGGAGGATCGCGATCAGCAGCCCCACGAAGAACCCGAGGCCCGCGCCGATGGCGAGGATGTTGCCGACCACCGGCCGGATCGGCACCGTCGGCAGCCGCGCCGGGTCGAGGGGCTTGATGTTCCTCGTGTTGATCATCCGGGAGAGGTCCACCTCCTTCATGCGCTCGAGCATGCTGGTGTAGAGCTTCTCGTTGGTGCTCGTGGCCCGGTGGAGCTGGTTGTATTTGATCTCCTCCATGTTGAGGTCGAGCGCCCGCTTCTTGGCATCCTCCAGCAACGCCTGGAGCGAGGCTGCCTCGGAGGAGACCACCGCCGCCTCCCGCGTCGCCGCCCCCTGGATGTTGCGCACCTGGCGGATGAAGGCGTCCAGCGAACTGTCGAGCTGCGCCTGGGCCTGCTGGATGTCCGGGTGGTTCTCCAGCTTGCCGGCGGTCCTGTGCTGGGTGAGCTCGGCCCGCGCCTTGAGGAAATCGCTGCGGAGCTGGGTGAGCACCGGGTCGTTCATCAGCTCGGAGGCCGGCAGGTCGTCCGGGTTGGCCCGGGTCACCTTCGCCAGCGCGTTGGCCCGGGACACGAGCTGAGCGCGCTTGATGTTCACCTGGGTCACTGCCGTCTGGATCGAACTTATCTCGCTGCGGAGCAGGTTGTTCTGATCGTTGAGCGAGACGCTGAGCAGGTTGCGATCCTTCTTGAATTTGTGGAGCTCCGACTCGCTGCCTTCCAGGTCTTGCTGGAGCTTCTGCACCTGCTCCCGCAGCCACTCCAGGGCGTTGCCGGTGACCCCCACCGTGTCCTCGTTGGAGACCCGGATGTAGGTGTCGATGATGGTGGAGACCAGCCGCTGGGCTCGCTGCGGGTCCGTGTCCTCGTAGCTGATCGAGGCGATGGATGTACCCTTGAGCCCCTGGACCTTGAGGCGCCCCTTGAGCACGTCGATGAGCTGCTCGGCCTTGACCTGACCAGGCTGGACGCCGGGCAAGGTCTCCTGGAGGAACGCGCGGTCGATGTCGAGCCCGCTATCGGCCACCACCTGCCGCAGCACCCGCTGAGAAGCGATGATGCGGAACTCCGTCTCCATCAGCTCCTGCTTGTTGAAGAAGTCGGTGTACGGGTCAAACACGTCGACGCGACGCCCGAGGGCGGCGGGCTGGCTCCAGTCGTAGACGATGGTGGCCTCGGCCCGGTACCAGCGCACCTGGCGGTTGAGCCAGAGCGACGCCAGCGCCGGCCCGATCACCATGCACAGCAGCACCCAGAACCCGTGCCGCAGCAGCATGCGCAGGAGGAAGTCGAGGGAAATACCCCCGAAGAGCCCGCCGTCTTCGGGGGCCGCCGGGCTCGGGCTCGCCTTGCCGGGAATCCCAGCCAGGGGCTCCGGGGGAACAGGGGGAGAAGCGGGGGGGGGCTGGGATTCCACGAGGGTTGTTTTCGGCTGAATCAAGGGGCAAGGAGGGGCACCTTAGCCTCCTTAGCGGCCCCGTAAGATGCTTGCCAACGGTCGAAAGTTCAAGCCACAACTGGCCTCCATGCCCGGCGCCTCCGCCCCCTCGACCGCCGCCCACGGGCCCTCGCGGACGCCATCGCGGCGGCTCGGCCTCGCCGGGCTTCTCTTCCTCGGGGCCTCGGCGCTGGCCATCGGGTCGCTACCGCCGGGACTCTCGCTCCTCTTCGGGCTGGGGGCGTCGCTCCTGGTGAGCGCCTGGTTGCTGGCGCTCCCGGGGCACGGCCCCCCGGACGGCCTGGCTCCCCGGGCGCTGGCGCTCCTGGCGCTCTGGACGCTGCTGCAGTGCGTCCCCCTGCCTCCCTGGCTGCTGCTCCGGCTCTCGCCAGGGAGCGCCGAGATCTGGCGCAACGCGCTGGCCCTCGCCGGGGAGGCTCGCTCCTGGGCGCCCCTGTCGCTGGCCCCCGGGCAGACGCTGATGGAGGCGGCCAAGTGGGGGGGCTACGCGGGGCTCTGCCTGCTCGGCGCCTGGTGGACCCGGCACCGGGGGCTGAACCTCCTCTGCTGGGCGGTGGTGGGGCTCTCGCTCACCGTCGGCGCGGTCACCGTCCTCCACGGGCTCCTCGACGCCCGGACGATCTTCGGGCTCTACACGCCCATCCACAACTTTCCCCGCTGGACCCGGGGGCCTCTCCTCAACGTCAACCACCTCTCCGCCTACCTCTCCCTCGGCTTCTACGCGGCCCTCGCCCTGCTCCTCGGCGAGCGCTCTCCCTCGCTCCGCTCCGCCGCCGTGCTCCTGGCCTCCGCCGCGGCGCTGGTGGTCGGAGTGGTGGCCCTGGCCTCCCGCGCCGCGGTGGTCTCCCTCGCCCTCGGCGGCCTCCTCATGCCGGTGGTCCTGCTCGAAGGGACCCAGGGCAAGCGGCTCCAGCAGCGGCGCCAGCTCCAGCAAAAGACCCTCGTCACCCTCCTCGGCGTCTTCGGCGTCGGCATCGCCCTCGCCCTCTACGGCTTCGGCGATGGCATCTCCAAGGGCCTCGGCGAGAAGAATTTCTCCAAGATCCAGACCGCCCGGGACAGCCTCGGCATGATCCGTGATTTCTGGCTCACCGGGGTCGGCCGCGGCGCCTTCGAGGGCGCCTTCTTCCGCTACAAGAGCCCCGGCGATCACGAGGCCTGGGCTCGCCCCGAGAACCTTTTGGCCCAGTGGGCCTCCGAGTGGGGCCTCCCCGCCACCCTCCTCGCCCTCTCGGCCCTGCTCCTCGCCCTCGCCAGGGCCCGCGGCTGGCGCGCCTCCAGGACCGCCAGGATCCTCGCCCTCGGCCTCCTGATGCTCGTGATCCACAACCTCCTCGACTTCAACCTGGAGGTCCCCGCCGTCGCCGGCCTCGCCGCCGTGCTGCTCGGTGCCCTCACCGGGCTCCAGAGCGCCTCCCCCCAGCCCTCTCCCAACCCCGCCCACCAGCGCGCCTTCGCCTCCCTCGTCGCCGCCACCACCGCCGCCGCCGCCTCCCTCGGGTGGATCTGGGGCCCCGAGCTCCCTCTCCGCCAGCGCGCCGAGGCCCACGCCCTCCTCAAGCAGGCCCAGAAGCAGGAAGAACCCCTGGACCTTCAGCCGTTCCGTGAGTGGGTCAAGAGGTACCCTGCCGATCCTTACTTTGCGGCGGCGGCCGGGGCAGTGGTCAGCCGGACCCAGCCCGCCGCCTCGATCCGCTGGTTCGGGTGGGCGCTGCGGAGAGGGCCCAACGTGGGGGTGATCCGGCTGGGGCTGGCGGAGGCGCTGGCGCGGGCGGGCCACCGGCGCCAGGGTCTGCTGGAGGTGCGGCTGGCGATGGAGCGCGATCCGACGGTATTGCCCCGGGCGATCCCGCTGGCGAGGGCGCTGGCGCGGACGCCGGAGGAGCTGTTCGCCTGCGCGCCCCCGGAGCCGCAGCGCTTCCTGTTCCTGGAGGGGGTGGCCCGGGCGCTGCCCCACGAGGGGGAGCTGTTCCGCTCGCTGCGCCAGCAGATCCTCCAGCAGACGCCCTGCGTGGGGTTCCTGCAGGAGTCAGCGATGAAGGAGCAGCTCGACGCCTACGAGGCGCAGCGGGAGCCCTGCGCGGGGCCGATGGGGCGGGAGGCCTGCCGTCGGGTGATGGAGGACACCCTCGCCCGGATGCAGCCGTGCCCGGGGCTCCGGGAGCAGACCGCCCGGCTCCGCTCGGATCTGCTCTGGACCGTCGGGGAGCGGAAGGCAGCGCTGCAGGTGCTGGAGGAGTCCTGCGACGCCGCGGCGGACCTCACCGTCTGCCTGCGCCGGGTGGCGGAGCGAGCGGCAGATCTCCAGGATCAGGAGCGGCTGCGGCGCGCGGTGCGGGTGGTGACGTCGCGGCGGTGCCAGGCGCCCTCGGAGTGCGCCGTCGCGTGGGGGTGGGCGGCGAGGCTCCACGAGCGAGCCGGCGACCTGCCCTCGGCGCTGGTGGCCGCCACCAAGGGGACGGAGCAGGACCCGAATAACCTCGACCTCCGCTACCAGCAGGCGATGATCGCGCTCCGGATGGGGGCCCACGAGCGGGCTGAGCTGCTGCTGAAGCAGATCCTGGCGCGGAAGCCCGACCACAAGCAGGCACGAGCGAAGCTGAGCGAGCTGGGCCGTGGGCACCCCGCCGCGCCCTGACGTTGAACCCCGACGGGGCGGGCTGCATCCAAGCCCCAGCGGGGCTAGGGCGCCTCGCTTGCGGCAGGGGACGAACTTCGTTACGGTCCTCCTGCTCTTTTCCCCCTGAACCACCATGGGCAGCTCCAATCCCCCTCCCTTTTCTCCTTCTCCTGCGGACGAACTCACGGCCCGTCTGAAGGAAATCCCCTACACGGCTCCCTGCATCGAGGAGGACCTCCCGCTGGAGGTGATGTCCCTGGCCTGCCAGGGATTCCGCCCCAAGGGGTCAAGTCCGACCCCTTGCCGGACGGTCGGCTCCTGAAGCGAGGGCCAGGGGGGCTGCGGCGACAGCCAGGCGCGCGTGTGATAAACATCCGAAGAATTGTGCAGCAGAGGAGTGACGCGATGAGGAAGCAAGTCGGGGTCTGGTCGGTGCGCGTGGGGCTGCTTGGCGCGGTATGGCTGGCAGCGACGGGACACGGCTGTGCCGCCCAGGAGGACGAGGGGGAGTACGTGCTGCCTCCTCAGTTCAACGAGCAACAGACCCAGCAGGTGACCCTGAGCGGTCACAATTTTCTCCGGGATGACGCGCGGCAACTACGGACGGCTACCAGCTACGGTCGTCTAGCGCGGGCCAGGGCCATGGGGATATCTCCCCAGGCGACCCAGGACATCCCCACCCTCCGCCACAAGCTCGAGGCGGTCTTCCACGACACCTACGCGGACGGTCTGACGGTCTCGGTGGCGACGCACCCGCAGGCGTCGCTGAAGGTGGTGCCGGTGAGCGCCCGGCGCGCGGCGCCCCGGCTCCGCAAGGACGGCGCCGTGATCGCCTACGAGGAGGCCTTCCCCAACGTGACGTCGGCCTACGGAGGCCGAGACTCCAAGCTGGAAGAATTCCTGCTGATCCCCTCCGAGAAGGACATCCCCACCCTCGCCTACGACCTGCACCCGGGCCCCGAGTTCGGCCACTTCGAGGAGGAAGACGGGCGGCTCTGGGCCTACGCCCGCGACGGCGCTGGCCTCTTCACCATCGAGCCCCCGGTGGCCGACGACGCCGCCGGCAAGCGGGTGGTGGGCGCCTGGCAGCTCACCGAGCAGGGCCGGGGCTACCGGCTCACCGCCAGGATCGACCTCCAGGGGCTGGCGTTCCCGGTGCTCCTCGATCCGACCTTCGAGACGCCGCTCTGGTTCCGCCACAGCAGCGGCCAGCCCTCCCCGCGGAGCGGCGCGGCCAGCGCCTTCGACCCGGAGACCAACTGCTCCTTCGTCTTCGGCGGTGCCATCTCCTCCAGCTTCGCGCTGTCCCAGGACCTGGCCGTGCGCTGCGCCGACCGCAGGTGGAAGGCCGGCCTCGCCCCCTCCACCCTGCCCCCCAAGCGCGCCTACGCGGCGATGGCCCACTTCGGGGGCTCCACCCGCCGGATGTTCCTCTTCGGGGGCTACGGCGAGGCCGGGGCCCTCAACGATCTCTGGCGCGCGGACCTGACCTGCTCCACCCCGGGGGTCAGCAGCACCTGCAACGTCGCCTGGACGCAGATCACCGTTCCTCCCACCGGCCCCGTCAAGCGTTACTTGCACGGGATGGCCTGGGACGGCAGCAAGCTGCTGGTCTTCGGCGGCATCGGCAACACCGGCGCGGGGCTCCGCGACACCTGGTCGTACGACGCGGACACCAACACCTGGACCCAGGAGTGCACCACCTGCTTCGGCGGCGCCAAGGGCAACTACGGCTTCGCGACCGCCACCCAGGTCAACGGCTCGCGCACGGTCTACGTCTCCGGCGGCTACGACGACCCCACCAGCGGCAGCGGGAACTTCCTCAACAGCGTCCTCCGGTGGAACGGCTCGTCCTGGGTCGACGTCTCCGCCCAGGACGCCACCATCCCCACGAACGCCTTCGGCGCCATCCAGGGTGGCTCTCCCACGTCGATGCAGCCCCGCTACCTCCACTGGATGGCCCCAAGCAGCAGCAAGCGGCTGATGATGGGCTCCGGCGTGACCTCCGGGGGCACCGACGTGTATCACGAGGACGTCTGGCACTGGAACGACCGCCAGACCGAGGGCGAGCCCAACCAGTGGACCCGCGGTGTCGTGCCTCTCGCCTCCTCCATCCCCAACGCGCCGGGCCGCCGCGAGTCCGCCAGCGCCATCTACGACGAGAACCACAAGGAAATCGTCCTCTTCGGCGGGCTCACCAGCCCAACCTCGGTGTCCAGCAACACCCGCATCTACCGTGGCGTCGAGCACGACTTCACCTACACCCAGACCTGCACCACCCCCGGCTGCGCCTACGTCAAGCTCGACGTGACCTTCCCCGGGTTGACGGAGAGCACCTCCCCCAAGTGCTCCGACATGCAAGCCTCCTTCTCCTACCGCAGCATCAGCGGCGTCTGGCAGCTCATCAGCAAGTTTACCAACGCCACCTTCGACGGCTCCACCTGCTCGCAAAACATCACCTACGCCCGCGTCGTCAGCACCATCGTCGACTTCGTCGCCCGCACCCGCGACAGGCGCTTCCACGAGGACGCCATCGCCTGCACCACCACTGGCTCGGAGCAAGAGATCACCGGCGCCAACAAACCCGCCTGCCTCACCAACGGCGGCGAGGGCTACGCCTCCTGCGGCGGCCTCGCCAGCCCCTCCACGCCGTCGCTCGTCTGCGACAAGTACTGACCCCCCCTCCAGCGTACCCGCACCCGCCTGGCGAGCCACCACGCCCGCTCCCACGGAGCGGGCCCCCCCACCGCCGCCGCCAGCACCCCCAACCACCTCGCCACGAGCCCCGCCTCCGTGCTCGGCCTGGGCCGCGCCCCCGGCATCCAGGCCCCCACCAGGCGCACCGCGCGGACGCCAAC
>CAZSDX010000255.1:0-9982 GCA_964605685.1 uncultured Polyangiaceae bacterium | reverse complement strand
GGGCGCGGGGGTTCGGGGCGGTGACCTTCGCGGTGCGTGCGGTGGTGAGCCGGGATCGAACCTGGGTCCGGTGGCTGGGGCCGCTGGGGTCGGCGGCGGTGGCGGCGGCGTGCTGGCGCGGTGGCTGGATGACGGGGGAGCAGGCGCTGGGGGCCCTCCCGCTGCTGACAGCGGCGGTGGGGTTGACGGCGGCGCCGCCGGCGCCGACGAGGCTGAAGGCGGTGGGGTGGACCTTGATGGCGGCGTCGGTGGCCGCGGGGGCGCTGTTGCTGCGGGGGTGAGGGCTCCGCGGCATGTGCCTTGCTGACCTCGGCGGCATCCCACGATTCCACGAGGTCACCATGAAGACATACCTGATCGCGAGCGCGCTGGTCGCGCTGTCCCTGGCTGCGGGCTGCTCGAAGGGAGGGGGCGGCCCCAAACCGACCGCGGAGGCGCGGCAGACCTTCCAGTCGCGCTGCGCGCCCTGCCACGGGGAGATGGGCAAGGGGGATGGAGCGAGCGCCGCGGCGCTCAACCCGAAGCCGAGGAATTTCAGCGACGCGGCGTGGCAGCAGGGGATCAAGGACGACGACATCCGCAAGGTGATCGTGAAGGGAGGGGCCGCGGTGGGGAAGAGCTCGATGATGCCCGCGGCGCCGGATCTGGAGTCCAACCCGGCGCTGGTGGACGGGCTGGTGGGGGTGATCCGGAACATGAAGTAGCGCCGCCGGGTTCTCAGGGGCGAGAGCGCGCGGCTGCGAGGCTCTTGTTCCTGAGAGGGGCGCGGGCCTTCTGATCCGCGATCAAGCGGTGCGGCGGCGGGTGGCTCGCCTCTTGCGAAACAGGTCAGCGTGTCCGAGATCCTGATTGATCTATCCGAGCGGTGGCGGAGGGCGAGGCGAGCGGCGCTCCTGGCCACGGTGGTGCGGCGCGCGGAAGGGGAGGGCGAGGAGGAGCTGGTGCTCCGGGCGCTCCAGAAGGACAGGGAGGGGGCGCTGAAGCAGGTCTTCACCAACAGCCTGAGGCTGGGGACGAGCTTCGCGCAGTACCACAGGGTCGAGCTGCCGCTGGGCGATCTCCCCGCCACGCTGCCGCACCTCGGCGTCCCCTGCCTGGCGGGGCGCTACCGCCCGTGCGAGGGGGAGGCGGCGTACTTCATCGAGCGGGGAGGCTGCCCGGCGGCGGAGCTGGGGAAGGGGGTCTGCGACTGGTGGCGCGAGGCCATCGAGGGGCTGGTGCTGGGCATCACCGGGGGCATCTTCTACACGCGCCACGCCAGCGCGGGGCGAGGGGGCGGGGTCTGCGTGGGGGTTCTCTACGTCGACCCGGAGAGCCCGCTGCGGTTCGGGGCGATCCCGGAGGCGATGAGGGAGGCCACGGAGTCGGTACGCCGCACGGCGCGGGCGTTTCACACGTCCCTGGACGTGGAATTCCTGGGGATGAACGAGGGGGTCCTGTTCTACCGGAACCGGCGCCGCGGCTGCGGGGACACCTCCTTGAACGTGCAGTCCCTCGTCGAGCGGGGGATCCACCGTCACTTCCCCGGGGTCGAGCTGAGGGAAGTGACCGAGCGGTCCGTGCTGGGCGCGGACGGAGCGAACTGAACCACCCATGGAGCAGCCATGAGCAACGAATCGAACATGCATCGCCGGAGCTTCCTCAAGGGGCTCTTTGGGGCGGCGTTGACGGGGGTCGGGGCGGCGGAGGCCGCGCCCATCCGGTACCTCCAGCCTATGGAGGTGGCGAACCCCCTGGCGTCCTACCCGAACCGGGACTGGGAGCGGACGTACCGCAACATCTTCAAGCCGGACTCCACCTTTGTCTTCCTGTGCGCGCCGAACGACACCCACAACTGCCTGCTGAAGGCGTACGTGAAGAACGGGGTGGTGGTGCGGATCGGGCCGACGTTCGGCTACGGCAAGGCGAAGGATCTCTACGGCAACACCGCGTCGCACCGCTGGGACCCGAGGCTGTGCCAGAAGGGGCTGGCGTTGGTGCGGCGGATCTACGGCGACCGGCGGGTGAAGGCGCCGATGGTCCGGCGCGGCTTCAAGCAGTGGGCGGACGAGGGCTTCCCCCGGGATCCGGCGACAGGCAGGCCGGACCCGAAGTTCTTCGAGCGGGGCAAGGACAAGTGGCTCCGGGTGACGTGGGATGAGGCCTACGACTACGCGGCGAAGGCGCTGGACAACATCTCCCGGGCCTACTCCGGTGAGGAGGGGAAGAAGCGGCTGCTGGCGCAGGGCTACGATCCGGCGATGGTGGAGGCCACGGAGGGTGCGGGGACGCAGACCGTCAAGCTCCGCGGGGGGATGGCGTTCCTCGGGGCGACGCGGATCTTCGGGCTCTACCGCTTCGCCAGCATGATGGCGCTGGCGGACGCGAAGATCCGGGACGTGGGCCCGGACAAGGCGCACGGGGCGCGGGGCTGGGACAGCTACTCGTGGCACACGGATCTGCCGCCGGGGCATCCGATGGTCACCGGGGCCCAGACCAACGACTTCGATCTCTTCGCCGTGGAGCACTCGAAGCTCTGCCTCGTCTGGGGGATGAACTGGATCACCACGAAGATGCCCGACAGCCACTGGCTCACCGAGGCGCGGCTCAAGGGGACCAAGGTCGTCGTCGTCACGGTGGAGTACAGCGCCACCGCCAGCAAGGGGGACGAGGTGGTGGTGATCCGCCCCGGCACGGATCCGGCGTTCGCCCTCGGGCTCGCCCAGGTGTTGATCTCCAAAAACCTCTTCGACGCTGGGTGGACCGCCCGCAACACGGATCTTCCCTTCCTGATCCGCCTTGACACCCTCCAGCCGCTGCGCCCCGAGGAGGTCGACCCGGCGGAGCTGCCCGGCTACACCCACCACCCCCCGAAGAACCTCGCCTCGATCAAGAAAGGGGAGAAGCCGCCCCCCGGGCTCGGCCACAAGGGGCAGATGGCTTCCGAGGCCATGGCGGATCTGTTCCAGGCGCAGGTGGTCTGGGACGAGGACGCAAAGAAGCTGGTCGCCGTCACCCGCGACGAGATGGGCCCCGCCTTCAAGGGGGTGAAGCCGGATTTCCGGGCCAGCCGCAAGGTGAAGCTCCGGGACGGCAAGGAGGTGGAGGTGCGCACCGGGCTGTCGCTGCTGGCCCAGTACCTCGACGAGAACATGACGCCGGAGCAGGTGGCAAAGATCACCGGGGCGCCGGCGGCGGCCATCGTGGCGCTGGCGGAGCAGATCGCCAGGAACCCGGAGAAGACCACCTTCGTCACCGGGATGGGGCCCAACCAGTTCTTCAACGCGGACCTCAAGGACCGGGCCATCTTGCTGGTGGCCGCGCTCACCCGCAACCTGGGCTTCCCTGGCGGCAACGTGGGGAGCTACGCCGGAAACTACCGTGCCGCGATCTTCGGCGGGATGCCCGTCTACACCACCGAGGATCCCTTCGACCCCCAGCTCGACCCGAAGGGGAAGGTCAAGACCCGGAAGCTCTCCCACTACGAGTCGCTCCACTACTACAACTACGGCGACCGCCCGCTGCGCCAGGGGAGCAAGCTCTTCACCGGCCACGGCCACCTGCCTGCGCCCACCAAGGCGATGTGGCTGAATAACAGCAACTCGGTGGTCGGCAACGTGAAGTGGCACTACGACGTGGTGCACAACACGCTGCCGAAGATCGAGTTCATCGCCTTCAGCGACTGGTGGTGGACCGGCTCCTGCGAGTACAGCGACATCGTCTTCGCCTGCGACTCCTGGGCCGAGTTCCGCCACCCGGACATGACCGCGAGCTGCACCAACCCCTTCGTGCAGATCTTCCCGAGGTCGCCGCTGAAGCGGGTCTTCGACACCCGCTCGGACATGGAGATCATCGCCGGCGTCAGCAAGGCGCTGGGGAAGGTCTACGGGGACGAGCGCTTCGCCGCCTGCTGGAAGTTCGTCGACGACAACAACGTGGAAGCCTACCTCCAGCGGATCATCGACGGATCCTTCGCGCTCAAGGGGTACTCGATCCACGACCTGATCAAGAAGGCCGAGGAGGGGATCCCGGCGCTGGTCAACACCCGCACCTACCCGAGGATCTCCTCCTTCGAGCAGGCCCGGGGCGAGCAGCCCTGGCACACCCGCTCCGGACGTCTGGAGTTCTACCGGCCCGAGGCCGAGTTCATCGAGTCCGGCGAAAACATGGTTGTCTACCGGGAGCCCATCGACTCCACCTTCCACGAGCCCAACGTCATCGTGGCCAGGCCCCACCCGGCGCTGCGCCCCGTGCAGCCGGACGCCTACGGCCTCAGGCTCGATGACCTCTCCTGCGAGACGCGCCAGGTGCGCCACGTGCTGCGGTCGGTGGATGAGCTGATGGGGACGAAACACCCGCTGATGGCCCAGGGCTTCCGCCACATCTACCACACCCCGAAGTACCGCCACGGTGCCCACACCACTCCCGTCGACACCGATTTCACCGGCGTCCTCTTCGGGCCGTTCGGCGACGTCTACCGCCACGATAAGCGCCTCCCCTCCATCACCGAGGGCTACATGGACATCAACCCCCTGGACGCCCGCGAGCTCAAGCTGGACGACGGGGACTACGTCTGGATCGACGCGGACCCCTCCGACCGCCCTTACCGGGATGCGAAGCCCGGCACCGACGCCCACAAGATTTCCCGGTTGCTGCTCCGCGTGCGCTTCTACCCGGGCACGCCCCGCTTCGTTGCTCGCACCTGGCATAACATGTACGGCGCCACCTTCGGCAGCGTCCGGGGCCACGAGAGCCGCGAGGACGGCTTGGCGAAGAACCCGGAGACCAACTACCAGGCAATGTACCGCTACGGCTCCCACCAGAGCGCCACCCGCGCCTGGCTCAAGCCCACGCTGATGACCGAGACGCTGGTCCGCAAGGATATGTTCGGCCAGGTCATCGCCCGAGGCTTCGCCGCCGACATCCACTGCCCCGTCGGTGCCCCCCGCGAGGCCTTCGTCAAGATCACCAAGGCGGAGCAGGGTGGCATCGGCGGCAAGACCCTCTGGAGGCCCGCCGCCCTGGGCTTCCGGCCCACCTACGAGAGCGAACCGATGAAGCAGTACCTCAAGGGCAGCTTCGTCCAGGTCAAGTGAGGAGGACTCCATGCCCAAGGTAAAGAACTGGCAAGTCCAGCGCGAGGTCGAGTACCCCTACGACGAGAGCCGACCGAAGCGCCAGTGGGCCATCGTCTTCGACCTGAACAAGTGCATCGCCTGCCAGACCTGCACGCTGGCCTGCAAGACCACCTGGACCAGCGGCAAGGGCCAGGAGTACATGTTCTGGAACAACGTGGAGACCAAGCCCTGGGGCGGCTATCCCCTGGCCTGGGACCTGCGCATCCTCGAAAAGCTTGGCCGCCAGGAGTGGTCCGCCAAGGGCGAGTACCTGGGCAAGACGCTGGTCGAGGCCGCCCCGCCCACCGAGCGCGTGCTCCACTACGCCCCCACGGACGAGGACTGGATGTACCCCAACGTCGGCGAGGACGACTGCGCCGGCGGTCACCTCGACGGGGGGGCGCACCTGGGGCAGCTCCCCCACGACAAGTGGTTCTTCTACCTGCCCCGTACCTGCGCCCACTGCACCTACCCCGCCTGCCTCGCCGCTTGCCCCCGCAAGGCCATCTACAAGCGCGAGGAGGACGGCATCGTCCTCATCGACCAGTCCCGCTGCAAGGGCTACGGCGAGTGTGTCCGCGCCTGCCCTTACAAGAAGTCGATGTACAACCCCCACACCCGCACCAGCGAAAAGTGCGTCGGCTGCTACCCCGCGGTGGAGGAGGGCTACCAGACCCAGTGCGTCGTCAACTGCATCGGGAAGATCCGCGTGATGGGCTTCATCAACCCGCCCTGGAAGGCCCGCGAGGATAACCCCATCGACTACCTCGTCCACAAGAAGCAGATCGCGCTGCCCTATTACCCCCAGCTCGGCCTGGAGCCGAACATCTACTACATCCCGCCCATCCACGCGGACCGGGAGTACCTCCGGCAGATGTTCGGCCCCCTCGTCGACGGCGCCATCGAGCGCTACCAGAAGCTCGCCGAGGACCCGATCGCCCAGGGGCTCCTCTGCCTGATGGGCAGCACCGACCGGATCATCCACCGCTTCTCCGTCGAGAAGGGCTTCGCCATCGGCTTCGACGACAAGGACGTCGAGCTGGTCCGGGTCCCGGTCACCGAGACGGTCTTCGTCCGCGAACCCTACGACGGCAAGGTCGGCGCCGTCCGCCACAACACCCCGTGAGGTCAGCCCATGCCGAGGATGTCTCCCTTCTTCTCTCTCTCCCTGGCGCTGGCGCTGGCTGGCGTGTCCGCAGCCGGCTGCTCCTCGTCCACGGAGAAGCCGGCTCCGCTCAAGGAGCTGGTCGTCCGCAAGGTCCAGGCGGACCTCTCGAAGCCGGACCCCGCCGCTGCCTTCTGGAAGGATATCCCCGAGGGCTACGTCCCGATGATCGCCCAGCCGATGATCGCCCCTCGTCCCTCCTCCAACACCACCGAGGGCGTCTTCGTCAAGGCGGCGACCGACGGCACCCGCGTCGCCTTCCACCTCCGCTGGAAGGATACGGAGAAAAGCGAGGCCGGGCGTCTGGGCGAGTTCTCCGACGCCATCGCCCTCCAGTTCCCCCTCAAGGACGGACCGCCCCCTTCCATCATGATGGGCTCCAAGGGCTCCCCGGTGCACATCTTCCATTGGAGGGCCCAGTACCAGCGGGACAAGGAGAAGGGGAAGCCGGACATGAAGGCCCTCTACCCCAACGGCTCCATCGACATGTACCCCATGGAGTTCAAGGAGGCCGCCAGCCCCCCCGCCGCCGAGGCGGAGAAGTTCTCTCCGGGCCGCTCCGAGGGGAACCCCCAGTCCTACGAGAAGACCGGCGTCGACGAGATCATCGCCGAGGGGTTCTCCACCTCCTCCGTGCAGGAGGGCCACGGCAGCGCGGCCCACGGCGCCTGGGCCAACGGCGAGTGGCAGGTGGTCCTGGTGCGCCCCCTGGCCATCGAGGGAGGCTCCACCCTCAAGGCCGGCACCGACGCCCACGTCGCCCTCGCCGTCTGGCAGGGGGGCAAGGACGAGGTTGGCTCCCGCAAGTGCCTGACGCTCAACTGGATGCCCGTGAAGATGCCGTGAGGTGCCCCCATGACCAGCCCATCCCCGAGCCCCGTGGCCCGCGCCCGCGATTTTTTCCTCGCCTCCCTGCTGGTCGCCTACCCGGACGACGAGGCGGTCGGCTCGCTTCGCTCCGTCGCTGAGCAGCTCCAGGAGCACGCCGGCGCGGGGCCCCTCCTCGCCTCCCTGCTGCGCGACGGCGCCGACGAGCTTCGCTCTCGCTACATCGACCTCTTCGACCGCGGCAAGGAGCGCACCTCCCTCTACGAGACCGAGTACGGCCGCATGGGCGGCGTCGGCAAGGGCAACTCGCTGGCCGATATCCAGGGCTTTTACCTGGCCTTCGGCCTCCAGCCGGGCGACCTCGGGGAGGCCATGGACCACGCTGCCGTCGAGCTGGAATTCTACGCCATCCTGCTCCTCAAGGAGGCCCTCCTCGCCGAGCAAGGCGACGCCGAGGGCCTCGCCATCGTGGCCGACGCGCGGAAGAAGTTCCTGGCCGACCACCTGGGCCGCTTCCTCGGGGCCATCGCCGAGCGCCCGGGGGTGCAGGGGGATCCCTGCTACGGCCCCGCCTTCGCCTGGGGCGCCTCCCTGGTGGCGGAGGAGTGCTCCGGCGCCGGCGTCACCCCCGCCCCCCTGGACTTCTTCGCCGACCCGTCCAGCGAAGGAGAGGTCAAATGCGGAGGCTTCCAGTTGCCGGTGCTCCCCTCGTTATCCCCTGGCGCTGCACCGTGTGCGCGCTGGGCAAGGTGTCCTCCTCGATCTGCCCTTTCCGCGAGGCGAGGGTGGTGCCGGGGAAGATGCTCTTCCTCGAAGGGGAGCGGCCGGACCGCGTCTGGTACCTGCGCCGGGGCCGCGTCGCCTTCGGCTGCGCCGAGCAGGATGGCTCCCTCGGCTCCTGCGGGGTGCGGGGCGCCGGGGCGCTGCTGGGGTTGGAGGGCCTCCTCGACGATGCCCCCATGCCCCACGGCGTCTGGGCGCTGACCGAGCTGGTCGCCTGCTCCCTTGACCTGGAGACCTTCCGCGGCTGGCTCTCCCTGGACATGGCCGGCTCCCCCGCGGGAGCCGTCCTCTCCCTCGCCCTGCGGGCGCCCGCCCTGCGGGCCGTGGATCGGCAGATCCTCGAAGGCCCCGCCATCCGGCGGGTGGCTCGCTTCCTCTGGCTCAACCTCCAGGCGACCTCCTCCGGCGATCCCCTCGACCTCCAGCAGCACGTCGTCGCCCGTGTCCTCGGCATGCGCCCGGAGACCCTCTCCCGGGCCCTGGCCGCCCTCCGCAAGGGGCAGGCCCTCGCCCGGGGTCGTCGCCTCCAGCTCGCCGACCCCGCCGCGCTCCGCCGCCTCGCCGGGCTGTGACTCGCGCCGCCCTCAGGGCGGCGACCCGCCGAGCTGTCGGATCACCTCGCGGGCAACCCGGAAGGCGTTGGCATAGACGGTGAACGTGTGGGGAGCAGCACCGCCGGACGGCATGAAGCTGGCGTCGGTCACGAACAGGTTCTCCACGTCGTGCGCGCGGCAGTCCCGATCCAGATCATCACCGGGCCTGCCCCGGAGGTGTCTGGTTCTGGGATGCTCGCGACGAACCTCACCGCCCCGTACAGCACCGTCGAGGCATAGGCTTACGACACCCTCATCGCCGCCGCGGTCACCTCGATGCTGGATGACACCGCGGGGGCTCGTCTCCAGAAAACTCCCGCCGGAGCTTCGCTCCTCGACGTGGGCTGTGGTGGTGGCCAGAATCTCCGCTGGCTTTGCCGCCGTCGTCCTGACCTCCGCCTCACCGGCCTTGACCTGTCTCTCCGGCAGGTGGCCAGAGCCCGCCGCCGTGTCTCGAAGAAATCCGCCAGGATCCTGCACGGCTCCGCGCTCCAGCTGCCCTTCCCGGATGCCCACTTCGACGTGTTGCTCAGCGTCGCTTCCCTCAAGCACTGGCCCGACCAGCTCCGGGGGCTCTCCGAGTGCGCCAGGGTGCTGCGCCCCGGTGGCCGCCTGCTCGTCGTCGAGGTGGATCGGAGCTGCCACCTCGACGACGCTCGCGCCTTTGTTCGCCGCTGGCGCATCCCTGCCCCCGTCGTCCCCCTGGCGCTGGCCTGGTTCCGTACCTGGGTCGCTGGCCAGGGGGTTGACCTGGACGACGCTCGTTCCCTTCTCCTCTCCCTCCCCGTGGACGGTTCCGCCTCCAGGATCCCGGGGACCCCGGCTGTCCTCCTGGAAGGCATCCGGCGGTAGGCCTTCTGGCGCTGGAAATTTCGTCGGGCCTTCTTGCGCTTATTGAATGACGTGTTATCAGTGACATCGTGTCATTGAAGGAAGAGCGTGCGGAGCGGGGGGTTCGGGCCCGGCAGAAGGCGGCGACGAGGGAGAGGCTGCTGGCGGCGGCGAGGCGGTGCTTCGAGCGCGGGGGGTACCGGGGGACGGTGGTGGCGGACATCGTGAGGGAGGCGGGGGTGGCTCACGGGACGTTTTATGTGCATTTCACCGGGGTCGAGGGGGTGGCGGACGCGCTGCTGGAGTCGTTCAACGAGGGGCTGGCGAGGCGACTCGGGCCGGTGCTGGCGGCGGGGGGGGTGGTGGAGGGGGGGGCGGGGGGGGGGCGGGGGGGGGGGGGGGGGGGGGGGGGGGGAGGGGCCCCTGGAGGGCACCCTCCGGGAGGCGGCGGGGCTCTTCCTGGGGGCCCTCGATGAGGACCGGTCCTTCGTGCATTTCTACGCGGAGCGGGCCAGCTCCGGGTTGCCCCGGGAGGCGCTCGCGACCGGGATCAACCCCCCGGCGCTGGAGGCCATCGCCGGCGCCCTGGCGGCCCGCGTCGGGGGGGAGGGGCGTCCCCGGCTCGACCTCGTCGCCCACGGCCTGCTGGCCCTGTGGCTTCGGGTGGGGCTCCGCTACGCGCTGCT
>CAZSDX010000254.1:0-10066 GCA_964605685.1 uncultured Polyangiaceae bacterium | reverse complement strand
GGCAGCGGCGGCGGCAGCGGCGGCGACGCAGGCGCGGGCGGAGCAGGCGCGAGCGGCGGGGGGGAGACCTGCGCGGAGGTGGCGATGAAGCCCCTGGCGCCGTGGCAGATGCCGCAGAACGAGGTGGATCGCTACGTGTGCTTCGGGTTCGACGTGCCGAAGGAGGCGGCGAAGCGGCAATTGATCCGGGTCACGCCGCAGATCGACAACGAGACCATCGTCCACCACCTGCTGCTGCTGTCGGCGCCGACTGCCCAGCCCACCCAGCCCTCGCCGTGCGCGGCGCTGCCGCCTCTGGACTGGCGGCTGCTCTACGCCTGGGCGCCGGGGACCCCCCCGCTGGAGCTTCCCCCGGAGGCGGGCTACCCGATCGAGGGAGGAGAGACGATGCATCTGGTGCTCCAGGTGCACTACAGCAACCTGAAAAAGCTCGCCGGCCAGGCGGATAACAGCGGGGTATCCCTCTGCGTCACGGGTCAACTCCGACCCTTTGACGCGGACATCATGGCCTTCGGGTCGGTCAACTTCTCGCTGGGGCCGCACCAGACGACCAAGCTGCGGTGCACCTCGGACGTCCCGACCTCCACCAAGATGACGTTTTTCCAGTCGTGGCCCCACATGCACACCTTCGGGGTGGCCTTTGACAGCAGGTTGAAGCGGGCCAGCGGGGTCGAGGAGGTGCTGGCCTCCACGGACGCCTACAGCTTCTACGATCAGGTCACCTACCCGACGAGCGTGGTGGCGGAGGCGGGGGACAAGGTGGTCACCACCTGCGTGTGGAACAACCCGACGAGCGACATCGTGCCCTTCGGGGAGGCGACCTCCGAGGAGATGTGCTTCAATTTTATCTCCTACTACCCGCGGAACACGGACTGGAGCTGGATCCTGCCCTCGTACCTGGCGGACTGCCAGGTCATCCCCTGAGGGTCAGCGCTCGTCGGGGCCGTCGCCGCCCTGGGGATCCCCTCCTGGGAGGGGCGTGGGGGCGGGAGGCGACCCCGTGGGGCGAGGTCTGGCTCGCTGGGATCGCTGGAGCACCGGGATGGCCGCCACCTCGTGGGCGCTCTGGGGGAAGGGGGTCTCGCTGGAGGAGCCACCGCAGCCGCCCAGCCCCCCCAGCAGGAGGAGCGCCCAGCGAGGGGAAGGCTTGCGAGGGAGGGACAGCCGGGGCACGATCATAGGGTTCGAGGGCAGGGAGCTCCCCCTTGTGCCACGCGCCCTGCGGGGGCACAAGCTCCCGGCTGATCGGGGGTCGAGCGTTGCCATGAAGATCCTGGTATGCCGCTGCGAGGACGTCACGCTGCACGAGCTGGAGGAGGCCATCGCCCGCGGGCACGACGACATCGAGTCGCTCAAGCGCTACACGGGATTCGGCACGGGCTGGTGCCAGGGGAAAGCCTGCCTGGCGCTATGCGCGGCGCGCATCGAGGCGAAGGGAGGCACGGTGACGACCCCCTTCACGGCGCGTCCTCCCTACCACCCGGTCTCCCTGGGGACGCTCGCCGCGCTGCCAGGTCCCCCGGAGGAGGGTTTATTTTGAGAATTCCGTAGCTCGTTGTTGTCCGGAGCGCCTCCGTCCCGTAACCTTCGGCAGAGGCTTCAAGCATGCGGACGCTAGGCGAGATCAAGCCAGGCCAGACCATTGGGCGCTACGAATTTCTGATCCCCATCGCGGAGGGAGGGATGGCGTCGGTCTGGGCCGCCCGCATGAAGGGCACCCGCGGCTTCCAGAAGACGATGGCGGTGAAGATGATGCTGTCTTCGCTGAGCGACAACCCTCAGTTCGAGCAGATGTTCCTCGACGAGGCTCGCATCGCGTCCCGCATCCACCACCCCAACGTGGTCGAGATCTTCGACCTCGGCGAGGAGAACGACGTGCTCTTCATCGCCATGGAGTACATCGACGGGGAGCCCCTCAGCACCATCTTCCGCACCGCGCAAAAGAGGCAGGGGGTGCCGATCAACGTGGCGCTCCGGATCATCTCCGACGCCTGCGCCGGGCTGCATGCGGCCCATGAGCTGGCCGATGAGGCCGGCGTCCCCCTGGGCCTGGTGCATCGGGACGTCAGCCCCCAGAACATCCTGGTCAGCTACGACGGCGCGGTAAAGATCGTCGACTTCGGTGTCGCGCTGGCCGAGGGTCGCAGCTCGGACAAGACCTCCGCCGGTACGGTCAAGGGCAAGGCGCCGTACATGTCGCCGGAGCAGGCCCTCGGCAAGCAACTCGACCGGCGAACCGACATCTTCGCCCTGGGGATCGTCCTCTATCATCTGACCACCGGGCGCCACCCCTTCCGGGCCGATAACGACATCCTCACGCTCCACAACATCATCGAGAACGAGCCTCCTCGTCCGTCTTCCATCCTCCCCACGTACCCGAAGCCCCTCGAGTCCGTGGTGATGAAGGCCCTGGAAAAGAGCGCGGACAAGCGCTTCCAGACCATGGAAGAATTCGAGGTCGCCCTCGAGCGCGCGATGCCGCCCACCCAGGCTCGCACCCGCTCCTCCGATGTGGCGCGCTTTGTCCGCGAGACCGTCGGCGAACGCGGCGAGAAGCGCCGCGACGCGCTCCGCAACGCCGTGCGCCTCGCCGACGAGCGGCTCCAGAACGAGCTGGACACCGCCAAGCTCGCCGCCCGCCCCGTCGCCGAGATCGGCCTCACCGCCCCCACCGGGATCGTCCCGCTCTCCATCCGCAACAGCCTCCACCCCAATTCCATCGAGCAGACGGGCCTGTCGCGGGTGGCGACCTCCCCCACCACCGCCCTCCCGTCCTTCCCCATCGGGGACCTGGGGCCCGTCAGCGAGAACCCTTCCAGCTCCCTGAGCGCCACCTCCGCCATCGGGATGGTGGCCAGCACCCCGCCTCCGCCTCCCTCCACGGCGATCCCCCTCACCCGTCCCGCCCCCCCCAGCAAGTTGCCGCTCTTGCTTGGGGCGGCGGCCATCGCCCTCGTCGCCGGTGGCGTGGGCGTCTTTGCCTCCTCCTCCAAGGCATCCTCGGTCACCCCCACCCCCGCCGCCCCGACCACCGCGGCGGCACCCCCGACCGCCTCGACCCCCGTAGAGCCCGCCGCCACCGTCGCCGCGACGGCCTCCGCGGAGACCCCTGACCCCAAGGGCTCCAGCACCCCCCCCGCGGTCGATCTCGACAGCCTCCCTGCGGCGGACAAGCAGCAGCCCGTCCCTGTCGCGAAGGGCGGCTCCGGGGGCAAGCGCCCGACGACCGCTGCCACGACCGCCGCCCCGGCGGCGACCCCGACCACCCCCCCCGCCCCGACCACCAAGCCCGCCGGCGGGTTCAACCCGTCCACCATCAACAACCCGGGCTTCTGACCGGGTCGACGGGTCAAAACGCGTAGGAAAACGCGAGCCCTCCGCTGGGCCCTCCGCTGTCCGCGTCGCGGGCCTGGTACCCCAGACGAGCCGCCACGGCCAGCCCGCTGCCCAGCGAGGCCGAGACCTCGGAGAGCAGGCGAACCCCGTAGCGATCGGCGTGGGGCATGTTGGTGACCTCCACCAGCGGGGCGACGCTCAGACCGCCAGTCAGGGCCAGATCCAGCCGCGAATAGAAGCGCGTGCCGAAGGTCTGGATGCTCTCGAAGCCCAGCGTCAGCTTGCTGCCGTAGGGGTTCCCCAGGAGCATCGCGGCGCCTCCTCCGGTGGAAAAGCCCACCTCGGTGACGCTGGTGAGGAGCGTCGCCTCGATGTGGAACCCCTCGCGGGCCCGCACCCGGAGCGTCGGTGCTCCGTAGTTCAGCCCGACGTCGAACTTGCTCGGATCCACCTGCCCCGGCACCAGCGACCGCCCTCGCACCACCCCTCCCCGGATGCCGAACTCCGCGATCGACCCCAGCAGCCGGTACGTGTACCCGGCCTCGATCCGGTAGTAGCGATCCTCCACCGAGCGCCGCTCGATCGTCCCGGCCGGGGTCAGCACGTCCGCCGCCACCGTGCCGAAATGCACGTACTCCACCGAGGTCGCCACCACCGAGCGGCGCCCCCTCACCAGGGCCAGCGACGCCTTCTCCTGCCGCACCAGCTCCGGATCGCGCACCTGCACCTGCTGCATCGCTTCCCGCGACCCGAAGGCCTGGCTCCTCTGCCCGTCCTCCAGCTCCAGCTCGATGCGGTACCACACCGTCGGCCCGCGGAGCGCCGCCGTCTGCGCCGCGTAGGGCCCCACCTCCGCCCTCCGGAACTCCACGGATTGCTCCTCTCCCGCCTCCCCGTCCCGGTAGATCAGCCACGCCCGGCGGATGCCAGAGGGAAACTCCAGGTTCGCCCGGATCGTCATCGGAGCCCCCGCGAGCGCCACCGAGACCGGCGCGTGGTGCAGGCGAGGCGCCGCAGCGTCCCTCGCGGGGGGCGAGGAGGTAGCAGGGGTCGCAGGAGACCCTGACGGAACAGGAGGCGCCGACGAAGTCGGTGGGGCGGGTGGGGTAGGCGAAGCCGACAGAGCCGACGGAGCCAATGGCGTCGGCGGGGCCGACGAGGCGGAGGTGGCCGGGGTCGCGGCGGTCTGGGCCCGGGGGGCAGAGGCGAGGCCGAGCAAGAGGGCGAGGCCGACGCCGGAGGAGAGCAGGAGACGCGGGGAGACCCCGCGGGAGAGGGCACGGTTCACCATTGGTACGACACCGCTGCGCCGAACCCTGGTCCGGCGTGGTTGATGGTCCGCCCCTGGTAAGAGGCGCGAGCCGAGAGGGTGAAGGAGGGCGTGATCTCGTAGCCGGCCTGGACGATGGCCCGCAGGCCCACCTCGCTCTTGCCGAGCGACTCGCGGGGGGATCCCAGATCCGGCTCCTGAGCGAGCGATCCGATCTCGCCTGCCGGCTGGTTGGTCACCTCGGTCCGGAGCACGATCGGGATCCTCGGGATGGTGCGCCACTCGAGCTGGGTGATCCCGCGAAGGCCGACGCCACCGAGGAACTCGCCGCCAAGCAGCAGGTTGGTGCGCAGGTCGCTGCCGAAGCGGAGAAAAAACTGCCCGCCGGAGCCTACACCGTCGCGCCGCAGCCCGAGCACCAGCCGCCCCAGGAACGCGAGGGATCCCTCGGTGGCCAGCTCCCCCTCCAGGTAGCCGTAGGTGAGCCCCACGCGCCGCCCCTGGAGCCCCTGCTCGTCCAGCTCCGCCAGCGTCCCTCCGCGCCCCCGGAGCACGCCGAACCCCGAGCGCACCGCCCGCACCCTCCCCTCCCCCAGCCTGGCCCCGAAGTATCCCTCCGTCTGCACCAGGTAGTCGTTCCCCTTGAGCCGGTTGAAGTTCGCGTAATCCACCCAGAAGGCCATGGTCACGGGGCCGCTCCCCAGGCCCACCTCCTGCTCCGGATCCTGCACCGCCAGCCGCCTCGGCGCCTGGGCGTTCCCCACCACCGACCGCGCCACCCCGTCCTGCCCCACCGCCTCGATGAAGTAGAGAAGCTCCGGACTCTTGACCTCCTCTCCGCCGATCCGTGCCCGGTGGTACCCCGGCCCCGCGCTCTCCATGGGCCGCGAGCGGTAGGTGGCCTCCCCGGGCGCCCTCAGGTGGAGGATCGCCCGCAGCCCCTCGTCCCGGAGCCTCAGCGCGAGATCGATCGGGCGCCCCGCCGTGGCCTCCCTGGGGGCGTCGAACTGGATCGCATCCCGGTCAGGGCCCTTCGGACTCTCTGGAGGGCGCGCCATCCCACGGAGCATGGCGGCCTCCTCGCGGAGGGTGGAGGCTGCGCGCCCGCCGGGCCACTGCCTGGCGAACGCCTCGTACACCTCGGCCCGCTGGTCGGGCGGCATGCCTCGCACGGTGGCGAGCATGTGGGCCAGCGCCTCGGCCTCGGGATCCGAAGGGACCGCGGCGCCCGCCGAGGAGGTCGGAGCGACCGAAGGGACCGCGGCGCCGGAGGAGGAAGGCGCCGACGCCCCCGGCGGAGGCGCCGCGCGGCGGAGCACCACCACATCCCCGACGGCGGGGGGACGCGCGGTGGCCCCCTCGGCCGCGGCCAGGGACAGCGCAGGCCGCACCTGCTTGAGGGTCAGGGAGCCGATCCGGAAGCGATCGGTGAGGGTACGGCCGGTGAGCGGGTGGCGGAGCTTGAGGGGCCTCCAGAGCTCGACCACGTCGCCCTCGCTGGCGCCCCGCGTCGCCCCGAGATCGAGCACCAGGTCGCCGGCGTCGAGGGCGACCACGGTGCCCTCGACCGCTCCCTCGGCGCGCGCCCTCGGGGCGACCCCCAGGGCAGCCACGACGGCCACCAGCGCCACGGAGCGGCGATACGGCCACAAGGAAACAAGCGGTTCCACGGCCGGCCGGCAGTGCAAGAGCCGGGCCATCACCTCCGGGGATGGATTCCTCGACAAACCGCCGGGCCGCCCTGGGCGGGAGGATCACACGGGAGGCCCGGGTGTGCGCCGCAGGCTCAACCGAGGGCCGCCTCGATGGCCTGGACGACCTCCGGAGCGTCAGGCTTCGCCCTCGGGGAGAAGCGCTTGACCACCTCACCCTGGCGGTTGACGAGGAATTTCTCGAAATTCCACGAGATATCGGAGCCGCCACCGACCTGGCTTCCGATGAGCCACTGGTAGAGGGGGCTCCGGTTGGCGCCGTTCACATCCTGCTTCTCCAGGAGCGGGAAATCGACGCCGTAGGTGGCCGAGCAGAAGGAGGCGATCTCCTCGGGAGAGCCGGGCTCCTGCCCGAGGAACTGGTTGCAGGGGATCCCGACGACCAGGAACCCTCGCTCCTTGTAGCGATCGTGGATCTCCACGAGCTGCTCGTACTGGGGGGTGAACCCGCAGCGGCTCGCCACGTTGACGAACAGAACGACCTTCCCCTTGAGATCGTCGATGGGCATCGGAGAACCGTCCAGCTTCCGCAGGGACAGGGCATCCACGGAGCCAGGCCCCCCCTCCGGCGCCTTCCCGTAGGCAGCGCGGTTGACGGCGGACACGACGGCATCTTTGAGCTTGTCGAGCATGGTAACCTCCTGAGATTCCGCGAAAATAAGCCCCGTTGCGGGCCGGGCGCCCCCTTTTCTAACACACGTCCCCACCCCCGCCACGGACCTCTCGCGCACCCCCCCCGCGGAAAGATACCCTGCGCTCCATGAGCTACTATCGAACCATCGACGGCAAGAAGTACGACGGCGCCCTCCTGGATCTCGCCCAGGAGCTCGTCCAGGGGCAAGGCGACGGGCGCATCTCCGTGGCTGACGCGGAGAAGCTCTTCGCCAAGGTCAAGGACGGCGGCACCTACACGGACGTGGAGAAGGACACGATCGAGTACATCCGCAAGCACCACGCCTGGACCGAGGCCGCGGACGAGTGGTTCCGCGCCGAGGTCCGCCGCTGGGCCGCCACCAAGTAACCCCCTAACCCCTGGCGCCAGACCAGGGTCTTCGGCATCAACAGGAAGCGCCGGGCGATGGGCGACCCCTCGCGGGTCGTGAGCCCCATCACCATCGCCTTCTCGAAGCCCTCGGTGAACCCCCCGGGGAGCACGCTGGCAGCGACGTCCGTGAGCGAAGGCTCGTGCCCCACCAGCATCACCCTCCCCCCGCCAGAGCGGATCACCTCGTAGAGCAGCCCCCTCAGATCCCCGCTCGGCGCGATCTCCCGCCGGACCCGCACCGGCTCCGCGGGCTTGCAGACCTGGGCCACCAGCTCCGCCGTCTGGAGCGCGCGCACCAGCGGGCTCGCCAGGATCACCCGCGGCGCCTCCCCTCGGGCCGCCAGCTCCGCGGCGACCCGCAGCACGCGCTCGCGTCCGGAGGCGGTCAACGCTCGGTCGAAATCCTGGCCGCTGGGCGAGTCATCCTCCGCAGGACCGTGGCGCATCAGGTACGTGGTGGCATCCATGCCCCGCAGCATACGCTCCCCTCACAGGTCCGCGCCGCTCAGAAGCCCGGATCCGCGACCGGCTGCGCCCAGCGCCCCTGCCCCCCAGGACGCAGCAACCGGGGAGCAACCCCAGTCGCCGTGGATCGAGGAAAGGTCACCTTTGACCCCCTGACCACCGGGAGGGACGCCGAGGCGGTCGGCGCAGGCGCAGAGGCCGAGGGAGCTGCGGAGGGAGGCGGAGGAGGAGCGAGGTCCGGGGAGGGTTCCGGCGGCGGGTGGGCGGTGGCCTGGTGAGGCTCAGGAGCACGCTGCGGCCGCAAGAACGCGGCAGCGACGAGGGCGACGAGGAGGACGGCGCCCCCGGCGATCCAGCGAGAGGCCCGGGGAACCCGCGACCCGGGAGGAGGAGGGAAGGTCTCGACCGCCGGCGCAGAAACCTCGGCGGAAGGCGGCGCGGGGTGCACCGCCGGGGAAGGCGCGGAGCGGGTGAGCTCCTCCGGGGTGAGGCTCCAGCGGGCCGAGACGTCGGGGGAGACAAGCTGGATCGAGGGCGAGGTGACCTCGCCGGACGATGGCCCCCGCTCGACGGCGGCGACCGCCTGGCGAAGGGCGCGGCGACGGGCGGCGAGACGCTCGCCAGCCAGGGAGGTGACGAAGGCGGCGACCTCGTCGGTGGTGGCCAGCTCCCCCCGGAGCGCCACCTCGACGGCCTGGGCCATGGCGACGGCGTCGGGGAAGCGATCCTCGGGGCGCCGCGCCATGGCCCGCTGGATCACCACGTCGAGGGCGGCGGGCAGCGGGCGGCTGGCCACGGCGCTGGGGGCCGGCGGGTTGCGGGAGAGCAGGTTGCTGAGGGTGGCGACCTCGTTCTCCCCGCGGAAGGGGTGGCGGCCGGTGACCATCTGGAAGAAGAGGATCCCCAGGGCGAAGAGGTCCGCGCGCCGGTCGATCGGCATGCTGAGGGCCTGCTCCGGGGCGATGTAGCCTGCCTTGCCCTTGAGCACGCCAGGGGCCGTCTCGGAAGTGGCCCGGAGCGTCGCCTTGGCGACGCCGAAATCCACCAGCTTCACCTGGCCGTCGGAGGAGATCAGCACGTTCTGGGGGCTGACGTCCCGGTGCACCAGCCCCAGGGGACGGTCCTGCTCGTCGCGGAGCTCGTGGGCCGCATGCAGCCCGGCGCAAGTGTCGATGACGATCCGCCCGGCGACCCCGAGGGGGACCGGAGCCTGCCGGGAGAGCGCCTCCCGGAGCAGCGCGCTCAGCGGCTCCCCGTCGATCCACTCCAGCACCAGGTACAGCAGGTCGTCCTGCTCGCCCAGGTCCAGCACCGAGGCCACGTTCGGGTGCTGGATCCGCGCGACGATCCGCGCCTCGTCCAGGAACATCTGCACGAAGGAGGGATCGTCCGCCAGCATCGGCAGGATCGTCTTGATGGCCACCAGGCGCTCGAAGCCCCGTGGCCCCCGCAGGCGCCCCGCCCAGACCGAGGCCATCCCGCCCCGGGCGATGGGCATCAGACACTCGTGGCGCCCCAGGATCTTCCCGGGACGCAGCGCTGGCTCGTTCGTGCTCTCCATGACCTCACTGCCCTCCGAAATCGTCCACCACCGCGGCGGGCTGCCCCTCCGCGACCACGCCGATCCGACCGCTGCCCTGCTTGCCTGCGCTCGCCGCGTCCACCTGACCCAGCAGCTCCCCGTTGCGGAACACCTCCACCTGGTCCCCCGGGGCATAGCGCGCCCGCAGCACGTCCCCCGCCCCCAGCACCGCCGGGATCGCCGCCCCCAGCAGCTCATCCTTGCCGCCCTTGCACACCCGGACCTCCACGCTCCCCGGGCGGTACAGCACCGAGAGCCGGTTGCAGACCACCGGACCTTGCCACTGGCCCTTGAGCACCAGCCCCACGGCGCTCCCCTCCGCGGGCGGCTTCAGCAGCCGGAACTGCACCTCCTGGACCGCGGCGAAGGTGTCCTTCCACAGCAGGAACCCCGCTCCCTTCGCCACCAGCGCCCCGCCCTCGACGGCGAAGCTCTGCTTGTTCCCGCTCCAACCGTCGCCCAGCGCCGTCCCCTCGAAGGCATCCAGAACCCCCCCACCCTGCCCCTCGCCTGCCGCACCCGCGCCGCCTGCCCCTCCGGAACCCGCGCTGCCTCCCCCCGACCCCTGGATGTTCTCGCCGCCCCCGCCTGCCTCGCTCCCGCCTTGCCCTCCGTCCGCCCCGCCGGAGCCTGCGCCGTCGCCCCCGCCCGCGCTG